>JBDTOI010000026.1:0-32442 GCA_039933315.1 Pyrinomonadaceae bacterium | reverse complement strand
CCGACCTCTGATCTTGCAGTCGCCGCATGGGGCTGTTAACCTTACGCTCTCCCTGCTGACAAACACCTGACCCGAAGGAGTTCCTTATCATGAAGAAGCATTACATCACCGGTCTTGTATTCACCTTATTGTTTGCTGTTGCCGGCGCCACCTTCATGCAGCGCGCGGTTAGCGCGGGCGATACCCCGACGTCAGGCGCAATAATCGGCCAACCAATCGCCGACTTTACCCTGCCCGATGCCGACGGCAATAAGCACTCGTTGGCCTCGCTCAAAGGCAAGAATGGCACCGTCTTTATCTTCATAGCGACGCGCTGTCCCGTCTCGAATGGCTACAATGCGCGCATGGAGAAGATCTCGCAGGACTACAAAGCGCGCGGTGTAAATGTAGTCGGTATCAACTCCAATTCAACCGAGCCCGCCGACCAGGTGAAGGCACACGCAGCTGAGAACCACCTTAGTTTTAAGGTCTTGAAAGACGAGGGCAGCAAGGTTGCCGACCAGCTCGGGGCGGCCGTCACCCCGGAAGCATATCTGCTCGATGCTGCCGGCAAGCTGGTGTACCACGGGCGCATTGATAATTCGCGCAACGGTGACGCTATCACCTCGAACGATCTGCGAGACGCGATGGACGAGGTGCTCGCGGCCAAGCCGGTGGCGAAGACTGGAGCCAAAGCCTTCGGCTGCTCAATCAAGCGCGCCAGCGCGCAATGATTAGACGTCCCTTAATCGCAGTTGTCTCGGCTATCGGACTGGCGGCATCGCTTAATGGCTTTGCCGCCGCCGATGGATATGCCAGACGCCAATTACGCGCCGCGCCCCAGCGCGCGAGTAAGAAGTCTGCCAGGAGTCGCCAACCTCAGAAGGCTAAGGCAGCAGCGCCGAAAGTCTCAGCAGTAACCGCGCCGCCGGTAAGCCTGATCGACGAGGCAGGCCTGAAGCGTTTGCTGGCGCGAGGTACAGCGCCGCAGGATCGCCCGTTGTTAGTGAACTTCTGGGCCACCTGGTGCGATCCCTGCCGCGAAGAGTTTCCCGATTTTGTCAGGATTGATGCCGACTATCGCCCGAAGGGACTGGATTTTGTCGCCATCTCGCTCGACGATCTCGCGGATATTAAGACCACCGTACCAAAGTTCCTGAAAGAACAGCGCGCCGCCATGCCGGTGTTTCTCCTGGACGTTCCCGATCCGGGAACGATAATCCAACTCGTCGATCCGACCTGGCAGGGCGACCTGCCGGCCACGTTTCTTTACGACCGAAAGGGTAACGTCGTCTACAAGCAGCGAGGTCCGATTAAACCTGCTGAGCTGCGCGCCGCAATTGATAAATTGGTTGGCACTGAGCAGTAGTCTGTAGAGAGTTTCGCGCCCGCTGCTCGCTGCTTCGGCCCTTTGCCCACTAATCATGGAATCGATCACACCCGAAGTAGTCACCGCTCACAATCTCACCCAGGAAGAATTCGCCCGCATAAAAAAGCTGCTTGGCCGCGAGCCGACTTTTGTCGAGCTGGGTATCTTTTCCGTGATGTGGTCGGAACATTGCTCTTACAAATCTTCGCGCGTGCATTTGCAGCGTCTGCCGACAAAGGGCGAGCGCGTGATCGTCCCTCCCGGTGAGAATGCCGGCGTCGTTGACCTCGGCGACGGTTGGTGCGCTGCCTTCAAAATCGAATCACACAACCATCCCTCATTCATCGAGCCATTTCAGGGCGCTGCTACCGGCGTCGGCGGCATCCTGCGCGATATTTTCACGATGGGAGCGCGGCCGATTGCCTCGCTGAATAGTCTGCGCTTCGGATCGCTGGATCATGCGAAGAATGGACCGCGCAACCGTTCGCTGCTGGCCGGAGTGGTGGACGGCATTGCCCATTATGGAAACGCATTTGGCGTGGCGACTGTGGGGGGGGAAGTGGCATTCGACGATGCTTACGCGCTCAACCCACTGGTCAACGCCTTTGCCCTGGGTCTGGTGCGGCGCGACCAGATCTTTTTTGGCAAAGCTACCGGCGCCGGCAACCCTGTGCTGTACGTCGGAGCCAAGACCGGGCGAGACGGCATTCATGGCGCCACCATGGCCTCAGCGGAATTCGATGAGGCTGCGCTGGCCAGGCGGCCCACAGTGCAGGTGGGCGATCCCTTCCTGGAAAAGCTTCTGCTCGAGGCATGCCTGGAAGCAATGCGCAGCGGCGCGATCGCCGGTATCCAGGACATGGGTGCGGCGGGACTAACTTCATCCTCTTGCGAGATGGCCGCCCGCGCCGGCACGGGCATTGAGCTGGATCTGTCATTAGTTCCACAACGCGAACAGGACATGACGGCTTATGAAATGCTGCTGTCCGAGTCACAGGAGCGCATGCTGGTGGTAACCCACAAAGGGCGCGAGCGAGAGGTGATTGACATATTTCGCAAGTGGGACCTGGACGCGGTTGTAATCGGTCGCGTGCATGACGACCAGCGCATGCGCGTGATTCATAACGGCGAAACAGTGGCCGATATTCCGGTAGCAGCGTTGACTGACGAGGCCCCGAAATACGAGCGGCCGATGAAGGCAGAGGTCAGAGGTCAGAGGTCAGAGGTCAGAGGTCAGGGTCAGACCGACAACCCTGAGCAAACAGAGACCGGCAACGAACGAAACTACAACAGCACTCTGTTACAACTCCTGAACGCCCCAAACATCGCGTCCAGGGAATGGGTTTATCGCCAGTACGATCACATGGTGCGGACGAACACCGCGGTGTTGCCCGGCGCCGATGCCGCGGTTGTTAGGATCAAGGAAACGCGGCGCGCGCTGGCAATCAGCCTCGATGGCAACGGACGCTATTGCGCCGCCAATCCGCGTGAAGGAGCAAAGCTCCTGGTTGCCGAAGCCGCACGCAACGTTGTGTGCGTCGGGGCACAGCCGCTGGCCATCACCAACTGTCTCAACTTTGCCTCGCCGGAACGGCCGGAAGTGATGTGGTCGTTTTCTGAGGTAGTGGATGGCATGGCAGAGGCATGCACCGCGCTGGGCACGCCCGTCGTTTCCGGAAACGTCTCCTTCTATAACGAGACTGAGGGCCGTGGCATTCTGCCTACTCCGGTCATCGGCATGGTGGGATTGATCGATGATGTACGGCGCGTAATTCAGCCTGGCTTCAAGACTGAAGGCGATCTGATTGCCCTGCTGGGAGTAACCCGGGACGATCTCTCAATCAGCGAGTATGCCAGTGTTATTGGCGGGCAGACGACAGCGGAGATGGTTGGCAACGGTCGCGTGCCGGCCCTCGATCTCGAGGCTGAGCTGGCAGTGCAAAAAGCTTGTCTGCGAGCAGCCGAAGCCGGTCTGCTCCATTCGGCCCACGACTGTGCAGATGGCGGACTGGCGGTAGCCCTGGCAGAGTGCTGTTTCTCTTCTCTTAACACTGCTACTGCCGGGGCTATCATTGACCTCACTGGCGAGTATCCCCTGACCGTCCGGCTCTTCAGCGAATCACCCTCGCGAATAATTATCAGTTTCGCTCAGGCGTCGCGCGGCGAGATCGAAGCGATTGTCGCTGCCGCCGGATGTCCCATGAACGTTTTGGGCAGGGTCGGTTCTGATCGTTTGCGAATTGAAAGCGATGGTGAGGTAGTCGTCGATCTGGATATTGCGGAGACAGAACGATCATGGCGTTCCTCGCTGGCGTCGCGGTTGCGGGCGGAAGTGTTGGCGGCCGGCGCAGAGTGAGTGACAGGGCGTGCAGCAGCATTTCACAAAGGTATCCAACAGTCCGCGTAGCGGACGATTGAGAATAGCCCAGCACTTCAGTGCTGGGACCCGCAAAGTACGCAGAAGAAGTCCGTGAAGCGGACGGCTGAAAACGTAATATTTAATCCTCGGCGACCAGATCAGCCGTCCGTTTCACGGACTGCGAGCCGTCATGTTCGACCTCCCAGCACTGAAGTGCTGGGCTATTCCCAATCGTCCGCTTCGCGGACTCAGGCCCCTTTTGACAGACCGCCCCGATAGATGCATCCCATAATCTACCTAAATCGCAACATGGTGGAAGCGACCAAGGCGCGCATCGCGCCGGTTTCCTCAGCACTGCTATATGGCCGCGGCGTCTTTACCACCGTGGCGATTTACGGCGGGCGGCCGTTTCTGTGGCACGAGCACTGGGCACGGCTGATGGATCATGCTGACCGCGCGCGCGTCGATCGCAGCGCTTTCGAGGAAGGCGCGGTGGCCACCTGCCTGAAGAAACTAATTGCCGTCAATCGCGTGCAGGATGGGCGCGCGCGCGTGGTCCTGCTAATGAGTAGAGGTCGCGAAGTTTGGAATGTGAAGGGCGCCACTACGCGCAAAACCGATCTCTTAATGATGACCGGCGAGGCGCGCACAGTCCCGGCCGAAGGCCTGACGCTCACCGTATCCCCTTACCGCATCAACAGCGTGTCGCCCATTGCCGGCGTAAAAAGTACCAGCGCGCTGGAGCGCGTGCTGGGCTGGGAGGAAGCGCGGGCCAGAGATTTTCACGAGGCCGTGATGCTGAACGAGCGTGGCGAGCTGGTCGCCGGCACGATGGCAAATCTCTTCTGGGTCAGGGAAGGGACCGTGCACACACCCTCGCTGGCTTCCGGTGCAGTGGCCGGTGTGACCCGCGCCCGCACTATTACCCTCGCGAACGAGGTATCCATCCCGCTGGTAGAAGGGGTATATGACTTGAACGATCTCGGTGATGCAGAGGAAGTTTTTCTAACCTCCGCGGGACTGGGTGTGGCGGCGGTTACGACTTACGATTTTCACCGCTACGCCGTGAACGTAGGCAGTGTGACGACGATCCTCCGGGAAGCCTTTAGACAGCTAACACTGCGCGTTTAGTTAACCAATTGAAACTAAAAGATGCGGCTTCGGTCGCAGCGCTTGGCTCCTACAAGTTTGATCTGGTGAATTGGGGGTTCACGCAAAGGCGCTAAGAAAAGAAAGACATAAGGCGCAAAGTTTCACAGGATTTGGAAGGACCAAACATGCCACGAGGATCCACTTCAACCAGACGACCGCGGACGCTTTCTCTTTGCGCCTTATGTCATTCTTTTCTTAGCGACTTTGCGTGAAACCTCATTGTTCCAAACAAGTAGAAACAGTTACTTGGCGTAATATCCTGGCTTGGCCCTTAGAAACAGGCAGGCTAATCGAATACCGCCGGTGCCGACGGTATTCGGAGACGGTGCTCGCTACTTTTTCGCCAGTACGACCGGTGATTGCTCGGCGGCCCGGATACGCTCATAGAAACTTCGCACCGCCGCGTATTGTTCCACCGGCACGGTCATGGCCCGCTGAGCTAAAGCGCGCTTAAAAGTTAACTGGCCGTCCTTTACCTCATAGCTCGTGCTGTAGGTGCCAAAAGGGGTGTTTAAACTGAGGGCATCAGGCAGCTCATCTACATCAAAGCCAGCGGGTAATTTTATGCGCACGGTTTCGTTGAAGGCCCGCGAATCGAGGACGACTGCGTGAGTACGTTTTGCCTCAGTCAGGAACAGCGACTCGCGGCGCGAGATGATGGCCGGTTTGAAGACCAGCAATCGGCCCTGCATCAATTGCGCATAACCGAGGGCCGAAAAATCCACGCTCAAACCAAACCTGCCCTCACTACTATTATCAATTGGTTCGACCTTAGTAATCTGGGCCGCCGCGGCCCCGCGCGTCACCCAGTTTTCAATCATGCCGCGGTAGTTTGAACTTGAGAGGGAACGAAAGTACCGGCGCTCACTGACGGCAGCCTGGCCGACCGACTTCTCCTGTAGTTTGGCCGTAATCGAGCCATCGGGCGCCAGCACAACATCCGCCTCGCGATCGAGCCGGCTGGACTCGGGCGGCAGGATTGGCATTCGCATGAGGGCCCCGGACTCGCCCGCCGCGATCAAGGCAAAACTCCCTTGCTCGTCATCCGGGAGATCTCCGATCGGTGTGTGCTCGTCGGTGGCATCGAATATCAACAACCGTCCCAGAGTCGCGTGCCGAATCACCGTTCCTGCCTGGGTTTCATCGCTCACCTTTATGGCGATGATGCAGTGGTTAAACTGGTGCGGTGAGGCCCATTCTTCGCGCACATAGTTGGCGTCTCCGGAGAATATGGCCACCGGGTACGACGTAACACCCACTACCTTCAACATCGCTCGCATCAGGTTCGCTTTGTCTTTGCAGTCGCCGTAAGACTTGGCGAAGATCTCAGAGGCGAGATGGGGGCGGAGTCCGCCGCCGCGACTGACGCCGATGTCGATCGAAATGTACTTTATGCTCTGGACATATTGAGCAATGACGCGAATCTTATCGATCTCGGTTTTGGCATTAGCAGTCAATTGCCGCGTCCTGGCGGTCAAGGCGTCGTCAGGAATGGATTGCGGATCATGCAGCTGGCTCAGCCAATACGAGACCTCGGCCCAGTTGGCAAAGGTCTTGAAGCCGTTGGGCTGGGAATCGCCCTTCGGATAAAAGCTGATTGCGATGCGCGGTACCAGGCTCGATACGTCCGGACTACTTGGTTCTATGGCAACCGGAGGTAAATTGCGCATTTCCCAGGAATAGATTGAACCGCTCACGACTGGCTCAATGGCCGCATGATTGAAAGTGACACTCCGGGCATGCCAGCCCAGCGGGAGCGTCAATGTGTAACGCGACACCAGGGTGGGCAGGCGGTTTTGAAATCCCCATACATCCTGGGAAAAGATGGAACGCTCTTCCTTGGTTGTCTGATAGCCAAAGACGCAACCCACGTCTGCGTCGTCCGAGCCGTCAATCACCTTAAAACGCGACTCGTTGTAGATGTCGTCCGGATTTTCGATGGCGTCGACGACGTCATCCTTCCCGTATTTTCTTACTTCTCCCGAGGGGCGAATGAGCCAGGCGCGTATCTCGCTCACCTTGCCGCCATCACTCTCATAAAACTCCCGGGCCACCGCATACCCGCGTCCTTCGCGAACCAGTACCCGCACGGCGGCCGTCGTGACAGTAGTTACCCGCCCATCTTCACCCACGGTTACGTGGTGCTCCTTCTGCAGGACCACCGCCGGCACGTCTTTGTTGTAGGTGGGCGCCTGCACTTTAGCGGCCTGCTGTAGCCAGGCGGGTGCCTCATCGCCGGCAGCGGCGGCAGAAATCGCGAGCAGGAGAACTGCAAAACATGATCCGGGTAAGCGTCTTAACATCTTCATAATCCTTCGGTGAGGTCAGCCGTATGGCCGCTGAGCTAATTCCTAGTTCGGTGATTGACTTGAGGCAGCGGCTGCGGCTTGCTTCAATGAAAGTGTGTGGTTGTCCTGTCTGTGAAGCTCGTCAAAGAACGTCTTCAGCTGAGAGTACGAGTCAACGGGGAACAGTATGGTTCCGCCGCCACCGAAGAAGAAGTTCCGCTTATACACCAGCGTTCGTCCATCTGTAGTGACCGAGAGCGAGGGCTTATAAGTGCCGACCGGGCCACCACTGAAACCCGCCGGGGCCTCGGCATTGTCCAGGGCATAGCCCGCCGGTAATTCGATGTTTACTGTATCCGACTCTGACCAGGGATAATGAAAATAGATTGGGTACCGGCGTTCACTGGTGGAAAAGAGCGCACCAACGCCCCGCTGGAATACCGCCGGCTGCAGGAAGATTCTCTTGCCGGTTCGCTGGGAGTAACCGGGAATACGCAAGTGAAAGGCGTAAACAAATGGCTTCACCGGATCGGTAACGTTCTCGATCTTGATGTCCGAGATCTCGGCCGTGCTGTTTTGGGCGGTGATCTCTTCCTTTAGCGTTTCCTCCCGCTGATTGGGAGAATCGTCGTCGTTCTCTTCCTTCTTTTCCAGAGCGAAGTGTCCGGTATATTCGATCCGCACGTCGCCTTCGAGAATCCCATCTTCACTGAGCTTCAAATTGGCGGTTCGCGTAACCCGCGACTTCTCCGGTGCGGACAAAGGGGTGTCTATCCAAACGGGCTGCTTCGGATCTGTTATCAGAGACTGGGTGCCTTCTTCCTGCCAGCGCAACATGCCCTGCAAAACATAATTAAATCCCGGATTATAGAACTCCCAGTTTTCGCCGATGCGCACGGCGATGTTTGAGGGCTGGAGAAAATATGAATTCGCAATCGCCTTATCGAAGAACAGATCCCCGCGATCCGGCGCCAGTACTATCCGAGCATCGAATCCTGCGGCCGTAGCGAGAGCGGCGAAAAGCAGATCGATGTCCGCACCATCTCCCTTCCCTCGCTTCAGCGTGTCAGCCGGTGATTTGTTCTCTTTCAGTTTGCGTCGCTCTTCAGCGGTCACACCCGAGGCATCATCGCTAACGTTTTTGATTTTCTCCCGGCAAAAGTCGAATAGGCGGCTGACCTTCTCTTCCGGAGTATTCGCATCGGCCGTAATGGTGGCGGCAGCCTTCCGGATGTCATCGTTAACTTTCAGCAGCGATTTGGTGACGTCATAGATGCGCTTGCCATATTCAAACCAATATTTTTCGGGTGTCAGCTTTTCATCTTTTGCATAGAAGAGGAGCGTCCAGGCTTTCACCTGGTCCTCCGGAGGCATGCGAGACTCGGCATGAATTGCCGGCACATTGGTCATGGTGGTGGCATAGAAGCCGTCCTTGGCTTTGGTAAACGGCGTGGCCTGGCCGTGGAGGGCTATCGCTCGCATACCCAATCCTTCAAAAGGAAACGGCTTAACCAGATACTGGACCCGTTGCACCGGAATATCCCTTTGAAACTCGAGGCGGATATTGTCGGCTGACTGGTTCGCACGCACTTCGCGCCAGCGGTACTCGATGATGCAGCCCGGTTCGACGGCGGGCATCGCGAATGACTTGGCTTTTACCTTCAAGCCGCTCGTCTTGACGATCGTTCGTTCAAAGACGTCGCCCTTTTTTAGCTCGACGATGGAGCCGTCTACCTTGATTGTCCGGGCGGAGATGTCCTGTATTTTGATTTCGCTGCGGCCCATTTGGCCGAAAGGGATGTCGATCTTGCTTTGCGACTCCCGGCCGCGTTCGGTGAAGACTTTTATGCGAATGTAGTGCGTGAAAATCAGGTCGCCTTCGGGATTGTCATCGACCTTTACTTCCCAGAAAAGCGCTTCGGCATCAGCGTCTTTTTCGACGACCGGCGCTTTTAGCGCCAGTGCGGCTGGATCAATGGGACGCCAATCCTCGCCCAGGGCCAGCGCGGGGATGGTGGCGAGGATCAGCAAACAGAGCAGAGCCCTGCGGGATAAAAACGACGGACGAAACTTCATTGGTTAAAGGCCTTTCTGAGGTGTAGTGCAGTCGAGGGTCGAGGTTAAGGGCTTATTGTAAAACAGGCATTCCGGGTTGCCCGAAACCGATAGGAAATGAACCAGCGGCGGCATTCTACTGAAATGGATATGAGAGGGCAAGAAACGGGGGTCGGAGGCTCCTGTCAGAACCGCCTGCGGTAGCGGGCGGGCCCTCAAGTATTGCGGGAGGGTCAAGTAGCAAAGCAAGAGGGCCCGCCCGCTACCGCAGGCGGTTCTGACAAGGCTGCCTCCTACCTCCGGCGGGAAATGCTTTTAGATTGGCTGTGTTATATAATTCGCCCATTGCATTGCCAATCTACCAGGGGAAAACCCGTATCAGGAGGATGGAAATGGCCACCGAAATGAAGCGTTCGGAGTCGGCGCTCGCCCGCATCGAAGAATTGCTCGGCCCTGACGCGCGTGCGCTGCTCGATCACAAGTCAGAAACAATCTCGAAGGATCAGATTAACTTGCCTGGACCGGATTTTATCGATCGGGTCTGGTCCCAGTCTGATCGGTCACCTGCGGTCTTACGATCGCTCCAGACCCTCTTCAACAACGGCCGGCTTAACGGGACAGGGTATCTTTCGATTCTGCCGGTGGATCAGGGCATCGAGCATTCCGGCGGCGCGTCCTTCGCTCCCAATCCGGAGTACTTCGATCCGGCCAACATTGTGAAACTGGCAATAGAAGGCGGCTGCAACGCGGTGGCTTCAACCTTCGGCGTGCTGGGCACTGTGGCGCGATCTTATGCGCACAAGATTCCCTTCATAGTCAAAATTAATCACAACGAGCTGCTGACACTGCCCAACAAGTTCGACCAGGTCCTGTTTGGCACGGTGAAGGAAGCCCACAACATGGGCGCTGTCGGCGTAGGCGCAACCATCTATTTCGGCTCGGATGAATCGACCCGTCAGATAACTGAAATCGCGAACGCGTTTGCGCAAGCTCATGAGCTGGGCATGGCCTGCATTCTCTGGTGCTACCTGCGCAATCCGAAGTTCAAGACTCCGGAAGGCGATATGCACGCGTCAACCGATCTTACCGCCCAGGCAAACCACCTTGGAGTAACGATCCAGGCCGACATCATCAAGCAGAAACTGCCGGAACGTAACGGCGGTTATGAAGCCGCGCAAAAGGCGGCCGGTGGATCGTATGGCAAGACCTCTAAGTTGGTATCGGAAAAGCTGACCAGTGACAGTCCTATTGATATGGTGCGTTACCAGGTGGCCAACTGCTACATGGGCCGTTGTGGTTTGATTAACTCGGGCGGGGAATCAAAAGGCGCCAGCGACATGGCTGAGGCAGTTCGGACTGCGGTCATCAACAAACGCGGCGGTGGGACCGGGTTGATCTCGGGGCGGAAAGCATTTCAACGTCCCATGAGCGAAGGCGTCCAGCTGCTGAACGCCATCCAGGACGTTTACCTTTCCGAAGAAATCACCGTGGCGTAAGAAATCCACAGATTACACAGATTTCACAGATGGAAGAAGGCAGTAGGCAGTAAGCAGAAGGCAGTAAGCAGGAAGCAGCAGGCACTAAGCAGCAGGCGGCAGACAGCAGGTACTCTAACCCTCCTTCCTTACTGATCTGTGTAATCTGCGTAATCTGTGGATTCCCCGCGGGCCGCGGGCGTATTAGCTCCAGCCATTTCTCTGTTCGCATCAGTCCCGAAAACTTAAGTTACTATCTGGAGGTCCATTCCCTTGTCGAAGAAGTCTCTACTCCGCTCCTTTGCGAGCGTGCTCATCCTTTCTCTCATAGCAGTGTTTTCCCTGACCGCGGCCGCGCAAAATAAGGGCAACACGCGGCTGCTGCGCTTTCCTGACATTTACGGCGACAACGTTGTTTTTACTTTCGCGGGTGACCTGTGGCTGGCGCCGCGTTCGGGCGGACAAGCCCGGCGGTTGACTGCACACCCCGGCGCCGAAGTCTTTGCCAAGTTTTCGCCGGACGGTAAGTGGATTGCCTTTACCGGGGACTATGACGGCAACACCGACGTTTACGTGATGCCCGCGGAAGGCGGCGAACCGCGCCGTTTGACTTACCATCCGCAGCCCGATCAGGTGCTGACGTGGACGCCTGACGGCCAGCGCATTCTCTTCCGCTCACCGCGCACGAGTTTCAGCAACCGCTTCGACAAGCTTTTCACCGTCGGCCTCAACGGCAGTATGCCGGAAGAACTGCCGCTGCCTGCTGCCGGGTTAACGTCTTATTCTCCCGACGGGACCAGGATCGCCTACAACCGCATCTCGACCGAGTTTCGCACCTGGAAGCGCTACCGCGGCGGCTGGCAGCAATTCGTTTCAATCTATGACCTCAAGAACAACCAGTATGAAGAGGTACCGCACAGCGATGCGACTGACGCATTTCCCATGTGGCACGGGAACGCGATCTACTTCGACTCCGATCGCGACGATGTGATGAACCTTTACCGTTACGATCTTGGAACCAAGAAGATCAGGCAGCTCACGAACTACAAAGAGTACGACGTCAAATGGCCCAGCCTCGGTGGCGGCAACAATCCCGCGATCGTTTATGAAAATGGCGGCTATCTTTACAGTTACGATCTGAGCAGCGAAAAGAGCACGCTGATTCCGATCACCGTCGAGAGCGACCTGACCCTGACGCGGCCTTCGTACGTTAGGGCGGAACGCTTCATTAACAGCTTCAGTCTTTCACCCTCCGGATCGCGCGCTTTGTTCGGGGCCCGCGGTGAAGTCTTTACCGCGCCCGCCAAGAAAGGCGACGTGCGGAATCTGACCAACACTCCCGGCGTACGCGAGCTTTGGCCCACGTGGTCACCGGATGGCAAGTGGATCGCTTACTTCTCCGATCGCACCGGCGAGTATGAACTCTACGTAAAACCGCAGGACGGCGTCGGCGACGAGAGGCGCATAACTCACGATGGCGACGCCTATCGCTATGGTCCCACCTGGTCACCCGACTCGACGAAGATTCTCTTCGGAGAAAAAACTCTCAAGCTTTTCTACGCGAACGTCAGCGACGGCAAGCCGGTCCTGATCGCTCAGTCTCGCAATGGCGGAATCAATGACTACGACTGGTCGCCGGACAGCAAGTGGGTGGCGTATGCCAGAGCCAATGACAACCAGTTTCCCCAGATTCACCTCTATTCGCTTGATCGGCAGCAGTCTTATCCCCTCGGGAACGGGATGACCCCAGACTCGAGTCCGGTGTTCGATCTGACGGGGAAGTATCTCTACTTCTTCTCGGACCGGAATCTCGCCCCGACCTTCAGTAACTTCGAGTTGTCGTTCAATTACAACAACACTACCGGCATCTATGCCGTGACGCTGGCTGCTGATACTCCATCGCCGTTCGCGCCGGAATCAGACGAAGAGAAAGGCGCATCTGACAAGGAAGGGCCGAAACCGCCTTTGCCGCCGGGCGCCGGCGGTTCAGGTGAGCGCGGCAAACCGGGAACTGGAGGTGGCGACCCAACCGCGGCGAAGCCGGCGGAGCCAGCCACGCCCGAAGCTCCAAAGGCCGAACCGCCAAAAGAGGAAGCGAAAAAGGAAGACACCAAACCGACCAAAGTTGATATTGAAAACATCAGCCGGCGCGTCGTCAACATTCCGATTCCTCCCGGGAGCTACAACGGCCTGCTGGCCGCCAAAGAGCGAATCTTCTACATACAGAATCCGCCGCCAACGCCTCCTGCGGGAGACGGCTCGGCCCCGCCGCCACCGGCGCGCATTCTGCACACCTACGATCTGACCAAGCGCGAGGACACGGTGCTGCTGCCGGGGATTGGTAGCTACGATATCAACCGCGCCGGCGACAAAGTCATTTATCGCGCCGGTCCGGTTTTCGGAATCATCGACGTCAAGCCGGGACAGAAAGTCGGTGACGGCAAGATTGAGCTTGGCGGACTGGAGATGAAACTCGATCCCCGGGCCGAATGGAAGCAAATCTTCAATGAAGCCTGGCGCATCGAACGCGACTTCTACTATGACCCGACCATGCGCGGGCTGGACTGGGCAGCGATCAAGACGCGTTACGAACACGAGCTGCCCTATGTCGCACACCGCAGTGATCTGAACTATCTCATCGGCGAGATGATTGCCGAGCTGAATACCTCGCACGCATACGTTTCGGGCGGTGACGCTCCCGACGTGCAGCGCGTGGGGGTGGGACTGCTGGGCGTTGATTTTGAAGTGCGCGACGGTTATTTCCGCTTCAAGAAAATCTATCCCGGCGACAATTCGTTTAGTGATACCCGATCACCGTTGACTGAGCCCGGGGTCATAATTCGGGAGGGAGACTACCTGCTGGCAGTCAATGGCCAGCCCTTGCGGGCGAGCGACAATCCGTTTGCCCTGTTCGAAAACACGGTGGGCAAGCAGGTTGTTCTGAAGGTCAACGACAAGCCTTCCGAGGCCGGCGCCCGCTATGTCACCGTGCGACCCATCGGCAACGATCGCGGACTCCGCTACCTGGATTGGTTCGAAGCTAATCGGCGTAAAGTCAGTGACGCCACCGGCAATCGCTGCGGCTACATGTACGTGCCCGACACTTCCATTGGCGGCATCAATGCATTCGCCAAAGCCTTCTATGCGCAGACGGACAAGCAATGCCTGATTGTGGATGAGCGCTGGAACAGTGGCGGTTTTATTCCGGACTTCTTTGTCGAGCGTTTGCGCCGGCAACTGTTGAGTTACTACGCGCCGCGTGAAGGTAACGACTGGAAAACTCCGGGCGCAGCCATCTATGGTCCCAAGGTAATGCTGATCAACGAATACTCCGGCTCTGGTGGCGACGCGTTTCCCTATTACTTCCGGCGCTACGGCATAGGCCAGCTGGTTGGCAAACGCACCTGGGGAGGGCTGGTGGGTATATCAGGCGGACTGCCGATGATCGATAACGGATCAGTCACCGCGCCGAGTTTTGCCATCTGGACCGCCGACAACGGCAAGAGCGAGTGGGTGGTGGAGAACCGCGGCGTGGATCCGGATGTGGAGATGGATGCCCGGCCCGATCTGGTCGTCGCCGGCCGCGATCCGCAACTGGAGAAAGCTATCGAGATGATTAATGAGGAACTGCGCAAGAACCCGCCGGCGCATCCGAAGCGTCCGCCTTACGGACCGCGAAACATTGCGGTGCAGAAGCGCTAGGTCGGCAATCTTGCCAACGCCGAAACTCGCCGTAGTTTAGGAGTGGCTCCTGCAGCGGCCCCGATGAGGTCAGTACCACCACACCGGCGTCATTTCGCACCCTTACGACTTTTTTCGGTTACACTACCCGGGCAGCGCGCGTCCTATGCCAAAAGCCTACCAGCACATTAAGTTCGCCATCGATGATCGGGTAGCCCGCATTACGTTTACCCGCCCGCCGCTGAACATCTTTAACATCGCCATGATGCGCGAGATTAGCCGCGGCCTGGACGAGTGCATCTCCAGCCACGATCTGGCTGCCGTCGTTTTCTCAGCTACGCCCGCCTCGAAAGCTTTCAGCTCGGGCGTGGCCATCGAAGAGCATGTGGAAGAAACCGTGTATCAAATGCTGGACTCGTTCCATGCGATCTTTCACGCTCTGGAACAGCTTGCCCGGCCCACGATTGCGGTAGTCGATGGTCTGGCGCTGGGTGGCGGATGCGAGTTGGTGGCCGCGTGCGACATTGTGATTGCCTCGGACCGTTCGCTCTTTGGCCAGCCGGAAATAAAGCTCGGCGTCTTTCCCCCGATAGCCGCAATCCTTCTGCCGCGAATCATCGGCGAAAAGCGCGCGCGCGAACTGATCCTGACCGGGGAGTTGATTGATGGGCCCACGGCCCTGCAACTTGGCCTGGTGAATTACGTATTGCCGGTAGGTGAAATGGAACAAAAGGTAGAGGATGTCCTGCAGAAGTTGCGCGACCTTTCAGCTCCGGCGCTGGAAATGGCGCGGCGGGCCATGGACCTCGGACGAAATCTGTCGTTTGAATCGACCCTGGCTTCGATTGAGAATCTTTATTTACACGAGTTAATGAAAACCGACGACGCGGTTGAGGGAGTCAACGCGTTTATAGCAAAGCGCAAAGCTAAATGGCGACACCGGTGAGCGAGAAAGGAAGATCGGAAGATTGTAGGGGTGGCACTCCGTGGCCACCCCCTTCCTGGTCGAGTCGAGATTATGATTAGAGAGCTGAGTGAAAAGAAGGGGCGGCCACGGAGTGCCGCCCCTACAGTTCCGCTTAGGATCAAGGATTCCGCGAGAAGACATCTCCTCTTCTCGTTGAACACGGTACGTGTCATTTCTTTTTTCGCGGCCATAGTCCTGGTGTCTGGTCTTTTGGTTCCCTTCGCCGGCGCCGCTCGAGGCCAGTCAAGACCGGGCCGCCGGCAGGAAGCACATTCAAGACCGGCTGCCTTCACTCCCGCCCATCGCGCGCTGGTCGAGCAGGCCATGACCGCCGTTTGTGCGGAACGAATTCAGGACCCATTTGGCAGTGCGCCGATTGACGAAATGCAGGCCCGCCCTTCAATGCCGGTAGGCCACTCGGAAGCAGTTGTGGGTGCGCGGCGGGCTGAGCGACTGCTGCCGGAAGCCCGCCGGCTGGTCACCTCGGCGCTGGCTCAACTGGCCGTGGAATACAAGCTTTATCAAAGTCAGCGCGACCGCGACAGGATTAGAACTGCCACGGCCCGGGTACAGTCCGTGACCCGCGTCAAGCCGGACATGGAAGCCCGCGACAACGCCAGCGTTTTTCTCAGGGACCCGCACACGATTCACTTCGGCACAATCTTTCTGGCGGGCTTGCGGTCTGACGAAGCGGTGCTCAGCGTGTTGGCCCATGAGTTGACGCACATCGCGGATGGCCGGTCGGACACTCTGTTTCCTGTTTTTCGGGCGGTCGGGCGGCGGGCGGCGAGCCGCACCGGCTTGCGCATCGAGGGCCAACGCGCGGAAGAGCTGGCCTGCGATCTGGTGGGCGCCCTGGCCACGCGATCGTTCATTCAGCGCACGCCAAGCTGGGAGCGACTACCCCGGCGGCTCGCGCGATCTCTCGAGCACAACTGTGTAGAAGATGATGAAGGTGATGAAGAGCACCTCTCTCCGCGCAACACGATTCGCGCCCTGTTGGTCCTGGATCTTTCTCTCGCCAGCAATCTGCTTTCTGACAGGCTCTAGGTCCGTCGTCTGCTTCGCTGTTCAATACTGCCTGTTTTCGAACTTTCACGAACTAACAATAGAGTTCTTAGGCTATCGTTGACATCAGGGGAGTGCCTTCCTATGATGCGCGCGGATGATCGATAGACCTGAGCTGGGACGCCCTCGACAACAAAGCGACGAAAAGTTGAAATGCGGCGGCCCGCTACCAGCCCCGTTTCGGCTTTCGCTGCCTTCTTACGTGTCATTGCTTGTCGTCTTTGTCCTGCTACAGATCGTTGCTGGTTGCTCAACTGACCCGGAAGGGCAACGAGTGCGACCGCGGCAGTTGCGCGATGTGCCGGCATTTCGGCTGGCTTATCACTTCGACGCCGACGTCAAAGAACCGAAGGAGGACAATGACGATGGGTCCGTCAAGCTGGAACCCATCCAGCAGGATTTCAACACGCGGCGGAAAGAAGAAGCGCTGCTGGGGACGGTGGCTTCGCCCGACGGCAAACGCGCGCTGGCCCTGTACGGCACCGCCGACGAAGACAACGAGACATTCCGCATAGACCTTTATTCATCTGACGGAAACTTCATCAGGAACCTTACGCCGCCGGATCTGGCCGCCTCGTTTCCGGAAGCAGTGGCCTGGTCTTCAGATAGCAATCTCATAACTTTCATCGGGCGCAAAACCCTGAGACCGCAACCGAGTCCGACCCCGCCCGAAGAAGTGCCGGCCCTGGCGGTACCTGACGCATCTCCACAGCCGAGCGCGTCTGTGGCCCCGGCGTTTGCGGCGCTGGCCCTTTTCAACACTGAGCAGATCTACCTCTGCAATCGCGATGGGTTTGATCTGCATCCGCTGACCACTCGCGAGGGATTGATTTATTTTTACGTAGCCTGGGCGCCGGACAATCACGCGCTGGTGGCGCTGGCCTGCCGCGAGGCGGAATGGGATGCGCGCGAGCGCGAGTTTAAACTGCCGGCCGGCCGTCCACGGCTAATCTCTCTGGATGGCAGCGAGCGGTTGCTGGACGACGCGCTGGCGGAAGCGCCGCCGGTCTGGTGTCCCGACTCATCCAAAGTGGCCACCGCCTTCGACACGGATGTGGGTATTTACGACGCCACCGGAAAACCGCCAACCCAGGCGCGCATCCCTCTGCGCGATGCACTTATAAATGCTTCGATTCAGTACGAAGAGAAAAAGGCGGGAAATAAGAAACCTGATAACGACAAGAGCGGGCGCGTGCCGGCCTCCTTCAATCCGATTGTAAGGTTGGAGTGGTCCAGCCCGGACCGTCTCTACCTGCAGACTGCCTACGTGCGGATGTTTCCCAACGATCCGGTGACTAACTTTCCTCGCTGGCACGTGGTTGTGCTGAGTCCCCAAGCCGCGGTGCTGGGAAAGTAAGGTAAGGGTAGCGCTCGGGCGGCAAGGCGAACCATTTTCCACAAATCATTTTCAAGATCTCATATTTCATTTATCTCTGTGAGGTGCTGCAATCCATGACTTGATGGATGTCGTCCAATCAATGAAAAATGAGATCTGGGAATCTTCCCACCCTTCCGATCAAATACTGAGACGTAGTTAAGCCGGGCCTCCATCGGCGGCTTCAGGTGCGTACGCCGGCCACAACGTGGAAAACATCTTGCCCAGCAACCATAGCCCCACCACTACCATAAGCGTCAGCACCAGCCAGAACTTCCAGTAGCTGGTAAAGGTGTGTTCCCAACCAGCCTGGACCTTTTGCGCTACGTTGACATTCATTTCCACCGGCGTAAACCAGCGCGACAATAAGTACACAATGAAGTACCAGCCGAGCGCATACAACCAGGCCGTACGATCGACGCGCACTTTGTAGAGGGCAAACATTGCCACTATCGAAGCGCCGATATGCGCCAGCAAAGAACTCCAAAACACTCCGTTGGGAATAACGACATAGATGAACCAGACAACCAGCCCAGGCACCATCCAGATACCCGCTACCCGAATCAAGGTGGGTTGACCGAGAAACAGACCAGTCGCCAGCAGCAGGTTTCCCACGTTGCACATCCAGAACATGTGCCCGAGTTCCTTCGTCTGCCAGTAGTGGACCCCCTGCGAGAGAAAGAAGGCCAGCGGGAAGAATCCCAGCAACCGAAATCGCCATGTCAGATTTTCGCTATTCATCGCCGGGAGCATCCTAGCAAAATTCTTGGCGAAAATAAGAAAACATAGGGCTTATAGGACGCATAGGACCTATTGGCTATCCGACCTATTATTGACCTATGAACCTCATCCCCGCACACGGTGGCTACCGCGATCTGAAATCCTTCCAGCAATCAGAACTAGTCTACGATGCCACCGTGAAATTTTGCGATCGTTTCATCGACAAACGCTCGCGGACCCACGATCAAATGGTGCAGGCCGCGCGCAGCGGTCGTCAGAACATTGCCGAAGGAAGCCAGGCCTCAGGCACTTCGAAGAAATTCGAGCTAAAGCTTGTTGGCGTAGCGCGGGCGAGCCTTGAAGAACTGTTGCTGGACTATGAAGATTTTCTGCGCCAGCGTGGTCTTAAGCTCTGGGGCAAGGATCATCCCACGGCACAAGCTGTCCGCCGTCGGGCTTATGAAAACAATAGGCCCTATTCGACCTATCGGTCCTATATCGAAAACGACCCACCCGAAATTGCGGCCAACACCGTGATCTGTCTGATTCATCAGACGAATTATCTTTTGGATCAGCAGCTCCGGCAGTTAGAAAAGGCCTTTCTCCAGGAAGGCGGCTTTACTGAGCGGCTGTACAGAACGCGATCTTATAGGAGAAAACAGTAGGACCTATTCGACCTATTGGCCTTATTCCGTCTCGGTTGTCGCTAGCATATACACCGCAAAAGTCGCCAGCCAATGTTCCCCTTCATAGTTGCCGCTCGCTACATGGGCCAGACCATCTTCCGCGTGTATCAGGGCTGACCTCTTAAGAATTGCCGTTGCAGGATGGTTCGCCGGCAGTGCAGCTGCGATACTTTGCATGCACCACGCGCGGCTTAAGTTCAGCCCGTCGAGGTGGACCAGTTTCCCATCCGTCCGGTCAGACACGGTGGCTGGAGTCAGCAGGTTCTGTGGTTGACCTTGTGCCAGCCCGGGAAGAAAGCGCTGGAACCATTCGCTAAACTGATCGGGACTCAAGACCCGGCGCATCAAATCCGCTTCAACTAATGCCGGGGAGAAAAAGTCTTCTCCACTCGGCTCGAAACGCGCGGGGTAGTCTAAATCCGACAGGTAATAGGTACGGCCTCGCTCCTCAATCAAGCTGGTTAGCTGATAATTGTTCACTGATCGCGCGTAATCCAGAGCAAAGGAAAGACCAAAAGCGGTATTGGGGTGGACCCCAGTCCGTATCGGATAGGTCTGCCTGGGGAAAAAAGCCAAATACTTATTCACGATTGTATCCACCAATGGCTTGAGGTTTTCAGAGCATTGTTGCCCGTCCGCATCCTGCCAATCCTGGAGTTCCTCAGCGAGTTTTAGCAGCCAGGCCCAACCATAGGGACGCTCGAAAGACGCTCGTCCTTCCGCTATGAAGTAACGAACCTCAGCATGAATATTTTCGCGCGTGAGATTGCTATTGAGTGCGGCACGAATCTCCGGTCCTTCGGTCAGCAACGGAAAGAGCCTTAACAGATGAGCCAGCAGCCAGTGCCCGTGCACTGCGGAGTGCCAGTCAAAGCAACCGTAGAAAGCCGGATGCAGGGCTTTTGGGGTTTGCAGCTGGCCCGGGTTATTGAGAGCGTGATCAATCTTGTGGGGGTATTCCCGGACGATGCACTTGAGCGCCAGCCTGGCAAAATCAGCGCTGCACTCCGATAGGTTTGGAGTCATGGGACGACCAGCAGGCTCTAGAGTCAAAACATCCGGATCATCAACCACATCACAATTACGTGAAAAGTCCAGATAGTAACGGCAAAGGGCGCCTGAAACTTGATGACTCCGTATTGATCACGCATGTTCAGCAGCGCCGTGGGCACTATGTTGAAGTTCGCAGCCATCGGGGTCATCAACGTGCCGCTTGCGCCCGCGGTCAAAGTAATAATGCCCACCATCGCCGGATCAACCCCGAAGGGCTTGACGATCAAGGGCACTAACACCCCTGCCGCAATCACCGGAAAGGCAGCAAATGAATTGCCCATGACCATTGTGAACAGCGCCATGCCCAGGCAGTTCGCGACAATCAAGAGAAAGAGGTTTTCGCCCGGTATGATCCCGTGGATTCCCTTGGCGATCAGATCGCCAATCTTGCTTGCTGTAAAGATAATACCGAGCGAGGCCAGCAGCGGCGGCAGAATGTTGACCGCGCCCATGGCGTCGTTAAGCCGCCGCCCCTCTTGAAATGCCTCAGGCAAAGTCCCTTTGGTTAATGCGAGGCCCACCAGGACTGCCACTACTCCACTGAAACCAAGGCCAACAATCGCGCCATCATTAGAACTGAGGCCCAACCAGCGAAATACAAGCGCGAACGCAAACGTGACTATAGGAATGGACAGCACCACGAGAAAAATCTTGTTGCCGATGGAGCGCTCTGTTTGCGGCGCCTGACCTGACTTCGTTGTCTCACTATCATCTCTACGTCCCACGCGACCGGCTCCGTCTATCGCCACCATCAGCAGTACCAGCACGCCGCTCATCCAGTGCGGCAGAATGCTGCCCGTTATGAAGATGAGGCCCAGTATCAACCAGAAGAGAGCGGTGCCGAGGCGATGGTGGCCACTTCGATCCCTGAAGTTCAAAAGTGCAAAGACCAGCAACACCACGCCCGTTAATACATAAACCGCATTGAGGCTGAATAAGGATCTGACTATGGTAGCTGTCGCAGGTATGACAATTCCCCCCTAACGCTGCGCGCTCAGGCGTTTTCGTTCTTTCAAATCAAGCAACCAGAATTGCAGGGCCCCGAGGATGATTGAAAGGCAAACAATGGGGATGGTGTAGAGAACCAGCCTCCACAGGCCCACCGTATAGCCCAGCCCCTTCATCACGCCATAGACCAGGAGTATCCCCGGTAGTACCGGCGAGAGGTTTTGCCCGTAAAAGTTTCCGTAATTTTCGCTGGCCGCATTCGCCGCCTTGATCTTCTCGACTTCTTCCGCGGGCAAAGTTTCTACTGTCTTTGTATTTGCCAAAGCTTCGGCTGCGCCCAGGGACATGGGAAAAACCAGTGGCCTGACAAAGGCTGGATGCCCGCTCAGCCTGATACCAAGAATTCCCATTAAGACGCGAAACAGCTGGTAAACAATTAGCAATCTGCCGACGGTGGCGGCCTTCATGCGACGAACGAAGCTGGCCGCCTGCTGCTGCAATCCGTAACGCTCCGCCAACCCAATCGCCGGCAGCGTGATAATGAAAAGGATCATCAGCCGGTTATCAGCGAACGCTCTGCCCAGCATATTAATGATGCCTTCCTGACCGGGTTTAGTCAGGAAAGGAATATGCGAAAAAAAACTTTCACTGGAAAAGAGTGGCAGGCCGGAGATGATGCCGGTAACGATCCCCGCGGTTACTACTACCAGGGTCGTGCGCAGTCGCAGAGCGAGCCCGATGACTACAATCGCTATTCCAACGAGCTTGAATATTTCCGGCACTTGCAAATCGTTCTCCCTTAAAAAACGATCAGCCGATGGACCAGAGGTCGATTAAGATGGGCGTTCAGCCGGGGGAGAATAGCAGAAAGATTTGGATTAGAGGAGAAATTGGTACCGTGATCTCGCCAAGGCGAAAACAAGCGATCCACAAAAACAGGCTAACGGACTATCACGCATTAAGATTCTGTTAATGAAGATTTCGTGTTAATTGCCAGCGGAAGTTTGGTATTGATTGAGATTCATTTCGCAGATCGCTTTGTGTCCCTAATCACGGGCCATTTGCAGCATCCAAAGGGCCGCGTGATACACTCTTCGCCACAAGTTTTGCCGAGGATCGCTGAAGCTGGCGTAGACCAAAGTTTCCGCTACTAGCGAAATCAACTGCCACAAAGTCGGTGTGCCCCTGTAGCTCAACGGTTAGAGCAGCAGACTCATAATCTGTTGGTTCGGGGTTCGAATCCCTGCGGGGGCACCAATCAACTGGCGAGGTTCCTTACGTCTGCTGCGCGTCAATCCGCGAGTGGTTTCCGCGTCATGTTTGATTGAGAAGACTTCTGGAACGTTTACGGTTGGTCATGGAACTGGCCGCACTCAATAGCGAACCTGCCAGGGTCAAGACTACGCCGCCAACAGCAGCACTCTC
Source organism: Pyrinomonadaceae bacterium (assembly GCA_039933315.1). Taxonomy (GTDB): domain Bacteria; phylum Acidobacteriota; class Blastocatellia; order Pyrinomonadales; family Pyrinomonadaceae; genus DASXRU01. The sequence continues at coordinate 9,842 of JBDTOI010000026.1, read as the reverse complement.
CCAGCCGAGACCCATTTTTGAGATGACGATCGCAAGCGCACCGGTGGTGACAAGATAAGCCCCGCTCATTTGACCGGTTAACCGCCCTCGGAGCCACACGCTGACAACATTGATTAGCATTACTACGGCCAAAACCGGCTGCAGCCACGGTGAATAGGGAATTTGATTAAGACCGACGATGCCGAGCACGCTGAGATATGCGGCCCAACAGACTGGGCACTTCGGGAAAAACGCCACTCCCAGCGACGCGAGCGTGCCCCACACAGGCGCTGCGGTACTAGGCAGCACGCGACGTTCTGGCGAGGAAGAGTTGGGCGCGGAAAGGTTGGGTGCGGGCGGCTCAGGCGCGGGCGGGTTGATAGATGCCTGCCCACCATTCCTCTCCGTTAGCACCTCGAGGGCTCGATCCACAACCTCCTGTTCATCCCAGTGGAGGCGTTCGAAAGATGCCGCGATCCGGCCCTCGGTATCAAGAACGTACGCCTCGATGCGATGCCGGTTGACCAGCGATTCGATGAAGTTAACCCCGAGCTTGAAGTGCCGGCGCAGCGCGTCGATCCCCCCGGTTGGTCGAAGCATTCGATGACCGGCGTCAAATCGCACGCTACGGTTCTGCCCATAGCCGCGAATACGTTCGGAGAGATCGAACGCGGGATCATACGTAATCGCCGCAGTGTGGATTTGACCGCTGAGTCCATGTAACTCCAATAGCTTCTGCACCCGAGCCAGCTTCGTCACCGTGAGCGAGCACTTCAGCGGGTTGTCGCAGCGCGTATAGAAAAAGACGACGATGGAAGGATGCCCCCGGAAGAATCCCTTGAACGTGATCAGCTCACCCGCTTGATCCTCGAAAACGGTTGACTCTATCGGCTCAGAGTCGCGACGGGAATTACGCGACCATGAGAACTGGCTGATGAGACCTGCGGGCAAGGTACAGCAAGTGTCGGCATCGGCTTGCAAGATTTGATCGGCGCCTCGGATGGCTTCCAAAGCCCGGTCTGCCTCGCTCAGCACTTTCTTTGCCAGCCCGCCAGACTGCACTACCGCCTCGATCTCAGGCAGAACTCCGCTGGCGTGTTGACCGAGCCATGTCAACGTAACGAGCAATTCACGAACAGGACTAGTGCCCGTAGACCCAACCGCATAGTCGCCATAGGCCTGGAAGGACACTGGCTCGTCGTGATAGCGGATTTGCGCGAGCGCTCTCATTACGAAGGGAGCTAGCGCCGAGGTGGGGTTTGGGTAAGATCGTAAGGCACAGGCCGCGGCGGCGACCAAATAGGGATCAACCCCGGTGTCGAGTTCTTCCAACACGAACAGCAACGTGTCATCCGACACCCCGTTGCGTGCGATCGCAAGAAGCACCCAGCCACGCATCCGTACGACCGTGGCAGCACCTCGCTGGTTGTAGAAAGGGTGATCTTCGCGCAGCAGATGTATTAGCTGCTCACACTGGTTCGGATCAGCGGCAAGTTCATCCACCAAGTCGGCAAACTCCGACTCCGACGGCGCTTCTGTCGCGATCAAATTCTGCATAGATCAGCCAACTTTAACGACTGTGCCTGGTAAGGAACTGCTTCGCACTCCGCTTGTATTTCGCTGACGCGGCCTTGCTACTCAAACGATCAACGCTTCGCATCAATGCCTTGTCCTTGGCCACGGCTTCGTCATCGCCAAACTGTGTAAGAGCGGTCAGGCTGGTGGCTTGAATGTCCTCGTATTCCGAATTGTCGAGCAGCATCTCTCGCGCATGCTTCTGCAATTTCTCCGGGTTGAGCGCCTGTAGGGCGGAAGCCGAAACCTGCCGGATTTCACGCAATTCATCTTTGTCCCGAAGGAGCTTTTCAAACATCGGGGCGGAATTGGCATCTGCGGCGAGCAGTCGCAGGGCCTCACGGCGCGCAACCTCGCTCGGGGGATTGGCGACGATGTCCCGGGCCACGGCATATGATTCCGCGTGCACATCGTAACTGAGTAGTTGTAGCGCCTTCTCAGGAGGGACCAACGCCTTTGCCGGATCCTTCAACCCGTCGAGGAGTTTCTTCTGAGCGAATCCGTCCTTTTCTCCCGCCAGCAAGCCAAGCGCGCTCTCGCGAATCTGCGGATTAGGATCCAGCGCGACCTCGCGTAAGGTGGCAATGTAATCGCTGCGGCACGATTCGAACGCGACGACGCTGAAGGCAGCCGTCGCGAGTGAGTCCATCGCAGCCAGGCGCACCTCCATGGGCTCCTCCTCATTACGGACGACCGCTAATATCGCCTGCAAGTTCTTGTCGGTTTCAGTAACGGCCAACGGCGCTTCCGCCATGGCCGCCATACGTTCCCTGGGTGGCCTGCTCTGGCTGGTGGCGACTTTCATCGCTGCCCGGGTCGACCTCTTCTTAGAGGCTTTTGCAGCTCTTATTTTCTTAGCCATGTTCCTGTCTCCTCGTGCTCGATAGAGATTCACAGACTGAAGTCTGTGCCACTTTTATGCACCTCAGGCGAATCGCACATCGTCGTAATCAAACCCTTCACGCGACACCGCATTGATGACGCCCTGGTAATCCAGGCTGCTCTGCACTCGTGGTTGCGCCCCCGGCGCGCTCACACAAGGCGACGAGGCCATCGCGCCGCCGGGAGCTGTCGGAGGACGTGGGGACCCGGTGATGCCATTCCACGGCCACATGGTGTCGGTTAAATTATGACCGATCGGATTGCCGGGATTGCTGTCGAATGAAGCCGCCTGGGCCGGATCGAATCGCCCATTCTGTCGCTGCCACTTCGCCCATAGTCGATCGACATTACAGTGAAGTAGAAAGAAGAGCGGATCTTTCGCGGCGGTCCCGATGCTGCGGATGAAACCATCCCAACTCGTGTGGGCTGTTCCGTGCGGGTTACCTTCCATGCTCCTGAACGCCGGGTATTGAGTCCCGAGGGCCAGAGTCTGGGCTTCAGTTATGACAGTTGGCCCGGGCTGAGTGGTTGGGTCCCAGTTATTTCTGGGTCCCCGGTTAACTCCCTGCACGCCGTCTGTGACCCAGAATTGCAACGGGTTGCTGTTGCTGAACTGAACGGTACCATTTGGATTTGAGACTCCAAAAAAGTCCGCGGTAAAAAGTTTTGGCGCCGGCTGGTCGAACCGCCAGTAAGGCAGGGCGACACTCGGATCGATAGCTTGAAGCTCGCGTTCGAGATCCAGCAAATAAGCACGATGCCACGGCAGAAAAGCCGGCGCTCCGTGCGCCTGTGGCGAACTCACGTTGGTGTGCATGCTGCGAAAGTCCGCGAAGCGTCCGGCCCCCTGGTTGTTGAGTTGCGCAAACGCTGCCACAAAGCGGTCGCGTTCAGCCGCCGTCAGGCTCTCGGCATTTTTACGAATGCGTACCATTAACTTTAGCGAACCTACGAGTGTGGTGGGCGCGCCCGAAAGCGAGAGTTTGGCACGGGCTTCAATTTTCACGTCTCCGTTGTTGACACTCGGCCGCCCAAATCTACCGGCGGCAAAAAGCGGGACGGAGGTGCCATTGCGTGGCACTTTCAAAGTCAGGGTATTCGAGAAGGAACCGGTGGCGCCTTTGCGGAATACCACCACGCCGCCAGTGGCAGCGGAGACGCTGGTGATTGCCACTTCGACCAGCGACGACACCGCTCCGGTCGGGTCAGTCACCCGAATTCGACACGGAGACGGAGCCCAACCGACGAATCGAGCATTGGGGCTGGCGCTGTCGTTGAGCTGCAGCTCGACTTTCATTGTTATGCCTCCTTAGGAGTTTCTCAAGATCGTCCTTACGAAAACAATTTCGCTGATTCCAGAAACAGCGCTGACCGGGAAACAGATCCGTGGCCAACGAAGTCAATAATTCGAATAGCTAATTAAGGCTTTTCATGAAAAGGCGCTGAGTTGGTCGCCCATGAGGCCAACCATGAGGTGCGTAGGTAACAAACGAAATCCTGTGCAGAATTTCGTCGATGAGTTCGCGAGGTTATCTTACCGGCGCGCGCAGACTATACAAGGCAGGGTTATCTTGTCAACATTTTCGTCAGTTGTTTTGCTGAAACTTAAAGGTTTTCGAGGTTGCGTGAAACATGCTAGTCGCCGAGGCGGGCCCTTAACCAGGAAACACACTCAACAGTTTGAGAATCGAGAGATCGGCTCCGGCCGGTTCAGCCTTCCGCCTCCAGCACTGGATAGAGCCCACTCCGTATGACACGGCGCAGCGTGAGGGGCTCGTCAAACATCTGCTCAAGACCGCGCACAATGGCATATCTCGGCTCGTCAGCGGTGCGCACCGGCAGTTTGGTTTGTTCGCGGAGGTACCCTTCAAAGCCGCTAAACTGCGCCCCGCCACCCGTAAGGATAATTCCCCGTTCGTAAATGTCTCCGCCAACTTCAGGAGGAAGCTCCGTCAGCGTCGTGTTCACTGCTTCAACTATCTTGCGAACAACCTGCACCACGACCGGATAGAGTTCCCCGGCTGTAATAACGATGGCCCCCGGGCTCCTCGTCAGCACATCGAGCCCCTTGACCGTCACCTCCTCAGCCAGGTTGGCAGGCAGAGTAGCTGAGCCCAGTTCCAGCTTCAGACGCTCCGCCGATTGCGGACCAATCATTAACCCCCGGTGACGACGAACGTGGTCCACAATCGCCGCGTTAATGTCCTCGCTTCCGATCCGTTCCGCTCGGGCATGAACAATCGCGCCATTGGCGACGATGGCCACGTTGGTCGTGCCGCCGCCAATATCAACCACGGCGGAGGCGTGTTGGTCATCTACGCTTACACCGGCGCCAAATGCTGCCGCCAGGCCTTCCTCGATCATCGCAACCCGGCCGATACGCGCATGCTCAGCGGCGCTGAGCAACGCCCGCTGTTCCACCTGTGTCACTCCGGACAGTACGCTCATCAATGCGCGACGGCTAAAAATTGATTTGCCCCCGCGGGCTTTCCGAACAAAACTGGCCAGCATCTCTTTAGTTCTTTCAAAATCTGCGACTACGCCGTCAAGCATTGGAGCGATAACCGTAACGTCACGAGCTTCGCGGCCAGACATCTGTTGCGCTTCAATCCCAATCGCTATTACTTCTCCACTATTGGAATTGACGGCGACCAGAGATGGCTCGTCTATTACGATGCCTCGCCCTCGTACGGAAATGATGGTGGCCGCCGATCCCATGTCTATTGCCATCGAATCGGAAACCAGGTTTCGCAGGGCCTTCATCCCCACGAATGCTGCTGTCTTGCTCATGAACGACATAAAATGATCGAAAAAAGACTTTTTAGATTTGAGCTTGATCAAACTCGATCAGCATCAAATTGAATTGTCGGTACTTGTAATCAGGAAAGCAAATTGAAAGGCCCGGCGGGGGCAAATTGCCCTCCGACTCGACGGGGCAAGTTCTTTGTGATGGGAATCTACCTGGTTCGGATCCTTATTACATTCTCGGCGCCTCGTTGACTGTGACCAATATGCCCCACAAATCCCGATACCACATCGAGTGAATAAACGTTGACTTGCGCGGCCGGTGGACATATTTTCTGTTTGCTTTCAGTTTCGAAACTTTCGGGCAACTTCTTTTGCAGACTGGTCACGATACCTTTCAACACCTGTTGTCGCTGAATCCTCTGTGCGTCGATAGGGTTTATTTCTAAAAGTTCTTCAATCCAGTAGACGGGCTCGGCAAGCACTCCCTGGCGTTATCGATCCACCCGTTGTGCAACACTTCTCAGCAAAGTGGGTTGAACCTTGAACCCACCAGTAAGGAGTCCTCATGAAGATTTCACTCAGCGTCCAGACTACTGCAATTTCGAGTATGAGAACGTGGGCGAAACTATGCCTTGCCGCGCTCGCCCTGCTTGTTCCAATTACGGTTCTCGGCCAAACGACGGGAAGTCTCACCGTCCGCCTGGTTGATTCCAACGGAGCGGTCGTCGCCAACGCCACCGTCAGGGTGAGGAACCTGGAGACCGGCCAGGAGCGCGAGCAGACGACGGACGACGAAGGGACGGTCATCGTCGGCAATCTCAGGCCTGGCACTTACGCGGTGCAGGTCACCGCTCCCGGCTTTAAGACCATGACGGCCAACGCGGTTGTCGGCCTCGCCCGGGCTGAGGAGCTCAAGCTGACACTGGAGATTGGTAGCATCGGCGAGCCGGTAACCATCACAGCCGCAGCCGACGAGTTAGAAGATGCCTTAAGAGACTTGCCTAATCTCAACAACGACCTCACGACCGTGCTGCAAGTCGTCCCCGGCGCGCTTGCTGCCAGCCCTGCTGCGCTCGGTCGGATCGTGGTGGACGGGAGAGGAAAAGAGCAGCAGACTCTCAGGCTTGACGGCATGGACGTCACGCCGGCGGTGGATCTGCCCACCGGCGACCCTGCGCTCGGCGTCCTCGAGAGTCTCTTAAAACCAAACGTCGCACTCAACGGCGGGAAAACGGATACATTCAGCGGCGCATTGAATATAAGGGGATCGGCCCAGGGGGCAACCTACGCGCTCAGTCCCTTCTATGGGCCGGGGACTGGCTCGCTCATCGAGGGCGAATCCTACAGGGGGGATAAAAAGGATGCGACGAAATGGAAATTCCAGTTCTATGAGGCAATACGCAACGACGCGCTCAATGCGCGGAACTTCTTCGACTACGAGGGTAAGAACGGACTGCGCCGCAACCAGTTCGGGGCCAAACTTGGAGGGCCGCTCAAGCCTAATGAGGCGTATCTCTACGTAGCTTATGATGGCATTCGAGCGCGCGCCGAACGTGTTATCTACGAGGCGGTCCCCGCCGACTCCGAGCGGGGTGGCGGGAGTGGGCCACTCGGCCAGTTTATGAGTAGCTTTCTCCCGCCGGGCACGACTATCGCTGCCGCGACTCTCGTGAACCCTGACTTCAAGGTGGCGCGGCGACGCGGAAGATCGCGAAGCGAGTCAAACTCCTGGGACGCGCGGCTCGACGTGCCGGATGTGACCGGGCGTCGGAACGACAGCCTGAGCTTCCGGGTCACACGTCAAGCGGCGGAGTTTAGTATCCCCGATGGCGTGACCGGGCGCAGCCTGCGGCAACGATTCGTCTTAGCGAGCGGGGTTGCGAATTTGACCGTAAGGCAGCGAACGAATGAACACAAATTCAAGTTCGGCCTTAGCGCTGCCCGCGCCAACATCGTCACGGAAGTCTTGTCTTCTATGGACCAGGGCCTTTTGCAGTCGCTAATTACGGTGGGAGTACCCGTGCCCGTTTCAAACTTGCCGGGCGGCCAGTCCGCGATCCTGCCGACAGCCGCGCTCGGTGGGCTGTCCAGGAGCATCAACGGACGCGGCTCGAAACAAACGCCGGTTACGTTCATCGCCGGTTACGACTTGAGCAGCTTTAAGTTTGCGAAGCACTCTATCCGACTGGGTGTCGAGGCGCGCACCATCAGGCTCAGCTTCGACAGGCTGGGCGGGCTAACCTACTCCTTCGCCGACCAGGCGGCGTTGCGCTCAGGTGTCGCCCGCACAACCAACTTCCTTTCCGATCTGAGCGGACCCTCTCCGTTTACTACAGGCTCGGGGCCGCGTCACGCACATCAGGAGTATTACCTGAGCTACTTCCAGATGGAATCCATCCTGACGCCCCGGCTCATACTCAACTATGGGCTGCGCTACGACTACTTCGGTCCTGTCAGGGAGCGCGATAACCGCGCGGTGGTCGTGGACCCAAAGGACGGCGCATTCCTGCCGCAGGGCGCCCCGTTCTACACGGCCAGAAAAAATAACTTCCAGCCGCGCATCAGTATGACGTATGTGCTGCCGGAGTGGTTCGGCCCGGCCGCCTCCATGGTCCTGCGGGCAGGTGCGGGCATTTACTCCGGCGTTCCCAGGATTGGCGACCTGCTGCTGCCGATTGAGAGCGATCGTTTCAACACGGGACTCGCGGGAGGCACATTTCCGCTCACCCCCGCCCAGGTCGTCCAAAGCTTCGTGGACAAACCGGAGACGCGTCAGTTCCAGCCGCTTTCGTTCGCGCGTGATTTCACCACTCCGGAGCGCGTTGACAGGTGGGATGCGATGCTGACGCGCACCTTCGGCGGCGTCTACGACTTGAACTTCCTCTACAGCGGCAACATCGGGCGCAACCTCCCCGTCGCCGGAATTTCCAACCTGATCATCGGTGTGGAGACAAACCCCGACCCGACACAGACTGCAAATGTGCGCCGGCAATTCGACATCGAGCGGGGTGACCAGTTGTTAAAGCCTTTCGGGGAACTGCAGTTCAGATCGAGCGTCGGGCGCAGCTCTTTTCATGGCATGACCATTCAGTTCAAGCGCAACAATGAACCACTGCCGGGAGGGGAGAGATGGCTTGACTGGCGCAACTTCAAGGCTTTCAACGTGCAGTACACGCTCGGCCGCAACGTAGGCAACGTGAGCGGTGCGGTCGCCGCCGAGAACACTGACTTCAGCGCAGACTTCGGGTACAACTCGTCAGACGTGCACCACAGCTTCTCCTTCTCCGCCACTTATCAGTTGTGGGACAAGGACAAAAAGCGACCCATGACGCATCTCCTGTGGGGCTGGAAGATATCGCCGATAATCAACGCGCGTACCGGCTCTCCCCTTATCATTCGGCTCGACAGACCCGACATTGTTTACGTGGATGCGAGCGGCAACGTCTTCATCTCGCCCGCCGCTGGGAGGCGGGCCGTTATTAACACGCCCGGCGGTGGGGCCACGGGAGGGGCGAGAACCCCTGACCTGATTGCAGGAGCAAATCCGTTTCTCAGTCAGGGGTTACAGTTGCTGGACCCGGCGGCATTCGCTATCCCTCAGCCGGGCCGCTTCGGCAACCTTAGGCGCGGAGAGCTCCGCGGCCGTGGAAGCTTTCAGGTTGATCTCGGGCTGACGCGCGTCCTCTTCAATAAACCAAAACTCCGTAATGATCAGAGTATGTCGGGCGAGTTGAAGATCGACTTTTTTAATCTTTTCAACCGCGCGAACTTCAGCAACCCGTCGTCGACGCTACCGAACGCGCTCGGCACGAGCCTCACGGGCAATCTGCTCCAGCCCGGAGTCGCCTTCAACAGGCTCGCCGCAGGCAATGCGTTCGGCGTTTTCAACGCAGCCGACCCGGGCAGGGTGGTGCAATTCACGCTGACGATAAAGTTTAACGAGGGATACTGAACAGTGGTGCAGCTACGTGCTGTTTCCCGCGTTCCATCCGGGGCCGCCGCTTGAGTTTTTCCATGGGAGCTTTAAGCAGTCCGCACACCGAGATTCATGATCTCTGGTTCGGAGTAGAATTCCTGTGGGCCACCAGGCGAAATAAAACGAAACGGGCAGCCGCAGGGCTGCCCGTTTGTGTTGTGTGTCTGGAGTGTTCCAGTTTGCAGAAGCGCGTGATGCGTCTTTTCCGTGGCTTAGTGTGTCTGAGTCTCTTCTTTGCTACTCAGGTAAAGGGTGTCGTAAAGGTCGCGCAGGATAAAGCCGGCCTTCTGATAACAGGCATGAGCGGCGGCGTTTTGCTGGTTGACCAGGAGGCAAACCGAAGCAGTGTTGGTTAAGAGGTGGTTGGTCAGCTGGCGAATGCAGCGAGCGCCGAGGCCATGCCCGCGTTTCGCGGGGCTGACATAGACGCCTTCGAGATAAACGACTTCGGGGGTATCGCTAATGACATCAGCCTTGAAGATCAGCTCGCCGTTTTCGACGTTGACCCAGACCCGCTGCTGCTCGATGCGACGGGCACAGCGACGATAGAAGCCTTCGGGGTCAACAAAGAGGGGATTAACGCCGCTTTCTTCAAAAGCCATCTGGGCGTGCACCGGGGCCACCAGTTCCAGGTCATCCTGGGTGGCCAGGCGTAAGCCGGCTACCGGCTGGTTCATGGCCT
>JBDTOI010000025.1:0-32739 GCA_039933315.1 Pyrinomonadaceae bacterium | reverse complement strand
GCAACCCCAACGGGGTTGAGACCTCCAGCCCAGGGTTGCCGCCGCGGCTACCCTGGGTCACCGGGTATGAATAATGTCCAACCCCAACGGGGTTGTGTCGGTCCTGGCTGGATAATACCTCGTAGATGACATTGAAGCGCAGGGAAGGAATCCAGCTTGTGTAGTTGCTTACCTTGGGCGCTTTCCAATAGACAGAGGACACCGAGAAAACACGGAGATACCCACGACGATGCCGACGATTCCGTGAAGCTCCATCGGCTGATGAGCACTTGGCGTCCTTCCTCAGAATCTCGTGCGGAGAAACTGCGGATCCAGCCCGCTTCATCGCGGTCCGATGGCGATGAACTGGAAGGTGTTATTAACCGGAGGGCCATCAAGTGTCGTCACCCGTATGGCAAGTGTGGCGGCGGTAACGCCGGCAGTCATCACTACAGTGATGATGGGAAAGTGACCCGTTCCCGTCACGGCCGGGGGCCCCGCGAACGGGGTATCGAACGTGATGATGTATTGACCGTTGCCAGGGTGGGATACTTGGAAACCGGACCCCACGATAATGCTGCCCCCCTCGCTAATGACGCCGCGAACGATGCGCAGATTTTCTTCGCCGCTCGTCGCGAAATACTGACCGCTGCCACCCAGCTTGACATCGCCTCTGACATCCAGCCTGGCTTGCGGCGTGGTGGTGCCGATGCCGACGTTGCCGTTCGACGTTACCGTTACGATCCTTCCTGCGGCGGTGTTTAGGACCACGTCGCCAAGATCAGAACTCAGGAAAACATTCTTATCGCCGTTGCTTCCGTCACCGACATACCCCATGCGGGTTCCAGCGCTGTCAGCGAAGGCCAGGTAAGCTTGGTTGGAATCTCCTGTTGCCGGGCCCTGGATCCGAATTCCTTCCTCCGCGCCGTTTATGTGAAGCCTTGCTCCAGGAGCTGTCGTCCCGATGCCGACGTTGCCCGCGTTGGTGACGATCATCCGCTCAACGTTCGCGGTCATGAACCTCAGGCTGGGATTGGGCGGCGTTGCAGAAGCATCCGGCCTGACGTTGAAGAACCCGGCACTGCGTCCGAAGCTGCCGCCCGCGTACCCATAGTTGAAGGCCGGCCCCACGTTCACGTCCGGCCCCATCCCGGCAAACACGTCCGAGGTGGCTGGGCCGAAGATTTGCAGATTGCCGGTCTGCGTCACCGTCCCCACCACCACGCTACCGTTCAACTCACTCACCGCCGTATCACCCAGCGTGCCGCTGTTGTCGGTCCACTTCGCAATTTTGTTCTGTGTCCCTGTGCCCGTGGCATTCGGGATGATATTGCCACTGGCATCCTTGCGCCCGCTCAACCCTGACGTCTGCACTGTCCCGTCCGCGAACTCGATGCCTTTGGTCGCGTTAATCGTGCCTGAGGCACGCACGTCGCCAATGACATCCAGCTTCGCTTGCGGCTTATCGGTGCCTAGCCCCAAGTTGCCTTCTTCCGTCAGGCGCATCTGCTCCTGTTCTTTCCCGGAGAAGAAGTCGCCCAGGCGGAATGAAAGTGCGCCGCGCGTGCGCGCCATCTGACCATCGGTGCCATCGTGCGTGACGGCAGTCACCGCTTCTGCTTCACTCGGTTGCAGAACGGTAAATGCCCCATTGCCTTCCACAGGGCCAATAGTCTGCTGTTGCGCGGTGGAGAGCTGTATCGCTTCGCCTGCTTGCACCGCCGCCTTTTTATCCACAACTGTCACCAGCCCCAGGCGCTGGCTGATTCTTCCCGACAGACTCTTAATGGTCATGACACAGGCGTATGAGCCGGAGGCGAGGCGCGCTCCGGCGCCGTCCTGCAGGTGCCAGTCGAGCACGTTGCCGCCACGCAGTTCTGTGTCGAAGACCTTCTGCCCGGAGTCTGTGTAAACCTCCAGCCGCAGTTGGACGACTGCGCCCGGCGCGACAAAGCGCACTCGGTCAGTCGTTGCTGTGGCTGTGACTGTCGGGGCTGAGGCTGCCACCGGTTTGGGCATCTGACCTTGCGACAGGCGTTCGTCCTGCGCCGGCGTCAGGCCACAGGCTGCCAGCACGAAGCCGAAGATCACGAAGAATCGAATTAAGTTACGCATCGTACTCTCCTCCTTAATTTGGCCTTATGTCTTTCCCTTCTTAGCGCCTTCTTAGGAAACTTTCCCGTAAGTTGTTGATTCTACGTGGGGGGCGGTTTCCATCCTGGTATCTGCCCGTCGCAGGCGGGCTGAGATGCTTTGCGTGAAACCTCAATTTAGAACTCCACAGCTCTTTCTTTCGCAGATCTCTACGGCGGACACTGCGCATCAGTGTGGGTAACAACGGAGCTGAAACGTCTCCGGTACTCCTCCGAAGTGATCTGGGCGCAGACCATGGCGTGCTGCTTCTGCACATTGCGTGGCGGTGCCGTGCAAAGGGGAATTTCCCATTGCTGATAGTCAAGCCGGAGAAGTTCACCGTGCCTGTGGTTGTCACATTGAAGATGCGGTAATCGCCCCCGAGATTCCTTCGTACGGTCAGGTTGTTCGCGCCGGGGCCGGTGATCGACATGTTGGTGATCAGGGCGGGCAGTGCCTGTGTCAAGTTGATGGTACAAGCGCCACCGCTGCAATTCGGGTCGGACGCCGGGATGAAAAAGTCGATGCCGTCGTCGCCTGGGTGAAGGTTGGCGGCCTGAATCACGGCTCGCAGGGTGCATTTGCCCGTGCCGTCGTCGCAGAAGTTGCTCGAACCAACCAGGCCTCCGTCTCCGGTGCTATCGACGGTGTATGCCAAGCCACCAATTTGCGGCGTAAGCGTCACGGTACACGCATGAGCGCGTGCAAGCGACGCGAAGCGAGGCGACAACTTGCCGCTTAAGTGTGTCGCTGGATCCACGCCGTCGCTGGCGCCGAAACCAGGCTCCGCAAATGAGGTGGAGTGGAGCGATAGAAGCGTGACCAGAGGGAAGCTCAGCCACTTCGATTTCGTGAGAGAGTTACGTGGCGAGGCTCTGAACTTATGTATTCTCATCTTATTTTCCTGTCCTTGACTCGCACGCCAGCGCAGGCGTTATTGACTACTCGTCTTTCACCAACTTGCAGAATTTCAATTCCGCACCGGCTTCGCCGTTGAAAACGCCTTTCACGGTCAGGTGCTGGCCGCCTTTGATCTTCGAGAACTCCGCAGTCTGCTCCCGGCTAAACCAGCAGGTGACTTGACCGGCCGGGTCGCGGCCCTTTTCTTCAAGCAGGACGGAGCCCTGGTCAGCGCTGGATCGCGGCAGGGACGGGACTGTCAGGGTGTAGCCGCTGACGGTGATTTCTTTGCCGTCATATTTGCTGCGCACTAAGGCCCTGGATTCCTCGTATTCGCCACTCAGAATGCCGGCCGACACCGGTTTTTGTGCATTCAACAACGCGCCTTGACAGGCGGCCAGCATCGTTAAACTGAGCAACACAAGAGCGCCCTTCACTGATGTCCTCCCCGGGCGAATTCGTGCTAATATCCGCCCACTCCTCTCCTCGACGGGCGTAAACTTAACGCCTGCTGCAGGCGTTGTCCTGAGATTGCGGTGAGACTTTGCTGAGAAATCTGTGAGAGCTGTTATGGCGGCGGAAACAGGTCGCTTCTACGAGTTCGGAAACTTTCGCCTCGACCTGGATGCGAAGACACTCTTCTGTGAAAGTAACCCGGTCTCGCTTACTCCGAAGGTTTTCGACACGCTGCAATTCTTTGTCGAGCACGCCGGACGCCTGCTCGAAAAGGACGAGCTCATGCAGAGGATCTGGCGGGACCGTTTTGTCGAGGAAAGCAATCTTACTTTCAATATCAAAATGCTGCGGCGGGCCCTGAAAGATGATGCTCAGCAGCCGCGCTTTATCGAAACGGTGCCGCGGCGAGGGTATCGTTTCATTGCCGAGGTCAAAGAAGGCTCTGCCCCAATCACCGCCAGTGTTGCAGCGAATAGTCTCAGCTCAGAACATCTGCCGCTGGTCGCCAAGCGGTCTTATCTTTTGGCTGCGGCCGTGTTAGTCCTCGTTACCGGTTCGCTTGTCATCGCCTCATGGTTGATCCGAAATCGACCGGCGGCGGCAGCGTTGTCGGCGCCGATTCTTTCTGCGCCCTTCAAGTCCGAAAGATTTACCAACACCGGAAGCGTGCACGCGGTTATCACGCCCGACGCCAGGTATGTCGCCTACACCAGCGAAACGGGGGGCAAACAAAGTATCTGGCTGCGGCAGCTCGAGACCTCCGAGAACATCCAGATTGTCCCACCGTCTGATGACAGCTATCTGGGACTGGCAGTTTCACACGACGGCAATTCACTCTACTTCGTACGCAAGCACCAAACTGACCAGAGTCCATCAGCCATTTATCGCGTCATGACGTTTGGCGGAATTCCGGTAAAACTTGCGGAGGATAGCGAAGGGAGGATCAGCGTCTCGCCCGACGACCGGCAGATTTCTTTCGCCCGTTGCAAGTACCAGGATAGCGATTACTGCTCGTTGTTCGTTGTCGGCACTGACGGCCGGAACGAACGAAAACTCCTGACCCGGCAAAGGCCGATTAGCATCAGCGGCAATCAATTCTCGCCGGATGGAAAATCAATCGCCTATGCGGCCGGACAATCATCGAGCGGAGGCAGGGATTTCCATTTGCTGCGGTTTGACCTGGCGGCGGCTGGCGCGGAAAGTGAAATTTCACGGACGACTTTCTTCAGCATCAGAGACTTGAAATGGTTGCCCGGCGGCGACGGCTTGCTGCTGACGGCAAAGGAAACTCTCGACGGCAAGCTGAGAATCTGGCAGGTCTCAACCGCGACCGGAGAGGCCAGGGCCTTAACCCAGGATGCGAACAACTACATCGACATTAGTTTAGACAAGGCCGCCGATAAGATGATCGCTACCCACGTCAGCGAGAACTTTCATTTGTACCTTGCATCTGCGGGCGACTTAAACAATCCGAGAATGTTGAGCGCCGCCCGCAGCTTTGCCTTCACGCCCGAAGGAGGCATTGTTTACTCAGACAACGGCGATATTTGGACCATCAACCGCAACGGCGGCGAGCAGCGTCAGTTGACAAGTAATCCTTTTGCTGACTTTTCGCCGCGGGTGTCGCCGGACGGGCGCTTCATTTTCTTCGCTTCGAATCGCGTCGGCGCGAATCAGGTGTGGCGGATGAACGCCGACGGCAGTAATCAAATTCAACTTACAAAAACGGAAGGCGGTTATCCGCGGTTTGTCACGCCGGATGGGAAATGGATTTATTTTGAGTCGGGGCTTCATCATACCCTTTGGCGAGTTTCAACTGACGGCGGCGAAGAGATGCAAGCTGCTGAAGTGTCAGTTTATTCACCGGCTTTTTCATCCGACGGAAAGTTAGTCGCTTATTTTTTCGGCGAACTGGAAGGCGGCGATCACCCCACGATTGCGGTGCTGTCGCTTGCCGACCGAAAGGTCCTGAAGACTTTCAATATGGTTGACGAGAAATCCGTACCGTTGAAAATTGCCTGGGCCATCGACAACCAGGCTCTGAACTACGTCACCACGAATGGATCGAAGGCTTTCCTCTGGCGCCAGTCGCTCGACAACGAGAAGCCACACCTAATCGCGGATTTGGGAAACGAGGAAATCCAGGATTTCGCGCTCGCGCCCGATGGGAGTAGTTTAGCCTTCATTCGCGGCAAATGGATTCACGATGCGGTCCTGATTGAAGGGCTGAAATAGAACCCTCCAGTGTCAGCCGTGACTCTGGTTGCGCTCATCTAAGGAACAAGCCGGGGGAAAATTCAAACATCATGAACTCTCTGGCGCGCAATCTTAATCACAGTTACAATCAGCCTGGTGCCTGCGCGATTCAAATGGAGTCTCATCTCTGATGAGCGTCTGCTGGATATGCGTATCTGCGATCTGCCGGTACGCATCAAAGGCTCCTTCCTCGAACCACACATCATTCGTCTCTACAACGAGCTGAACGAACGCGGCATACGCTTCAAGCCGCACGTCTGGCTTTCCGCTGAGTGGTTTACGCCGGACGGCGTTCCGGGCTTTGCTATCCCCTTTTACCTGGCCCACCCGCGCCTGATGAAACTGGAGCGACAGCATATGCTGGACGTCGAAGGCGGCACCGACTCTGAATGTATGCAGATTCTAAGACACGAGGCTGGGCATGCGATCGATAATGCCTTCCGCCTGCACTTCAAACGCCAGTGGCGCGAGATGTTTGGGTCCTTTACCGTCGCGTATCCCGAGTCTTACAAGCCAAAACCGAACAGCCGCCACTACGTTCTACATCTCGACGCGTGGTATGCCCAGGCGCACCCCGCTGAGGATTTCGCCGAGACTTTTGCCGTATGGCTGCGACCAAACTCACGCTGGCGGCGGCGTTACAAAGGATGGCCCGCGTTGCGCAAGCTTGAATACGTCGATGAACTGATGGCGGAAGAGATCACCGGCATTCGGCCCAGGAATCGCGTACGCCGCAAGATCGAACGACTGCCGGAGATCAGAATTACGCTGCGCGAACACTACGAACGCAAACGGCAGAAGTATGCTTTTGAATGGCCGGCTTTTTATGACACCGACCTGCGGCGCATCTTTTCTACCGAGGCACGCCACGCTACGCAGCCCACCGCAGCCAGTTTCCTGCGACGCCTGCGCAAGGAGGCCGGCCAGATGGTTGCCGAGGCCACGGGCGTGCACAAGTACGCCATCGACCACGTGCTGGGATTGATGATCGAACGGGCGCGGGAATTGAAACTTCGAGTGCCGGGGACAGAAAAGGATGCCAAGCAGCAGGTCATGATCATGCTGACAGTGCAGACCATGAAGGTCATACACTCCGGATACCACAGGATCTCATTATGAGCACCGAACTCTCGAAAAAACTTCGCGTCATGGTGCTGGTCCACGAAGACCTGGTGCCTCCAGACACGATCGAAGGCCTCACTCCCAAGGAGATTGCTCCCTGGAAGACGGAATGGGATGTGATCTCGACAGTAAAGAAGATGGGACACGATGTGTATCCGGTTGGGGTCTATAACAACCTCGGCGTTATCGGCAACGCGCTGATTGAACACAAGCCCCATGTGGCTTTCAACCTGCTGGAGGAATTTCACGGCTACCCCTTATACGATCAGCATGTCGTCAGCTATCTGGAACTGATGAAGCAGCCTTATACCGGTTGCAATCCGCGCGGCCTGACCATTTCACACGACAAGGCGCTGTCGAAAATGGTGCTGGCCTATCACCGCATTCATATTCCCGCCTTCGCTGTCTTTCACATGAATCGCAAAGTGAAGCGATCGAAACGGTTGCAGTTTCCCCTGCTGGTTAAGTCGATCAGCGAAGAGGGATCGGTGGGAATCGCGCGGGCCTCGATCGTGAATGACGACGAAAAGCTGGCCGAGCGCGTCGAGTTCATTCACCGGCAAACGAAAACACACGCCATCGCCGAGCAATACATCGCCGGCCGCGAGATCTACGTCAGCGTCATCGGCAACCGGCGCTTGCAGACCTACACACCGTGGGAATTGTTGATTGAGAAACTTCCCGAAGGCGCGCCTAACATCGCCACCAGCAAACTGAAATGGGATCCAGCTTACCAGGAGAAGGTAGGAGTGGTGACCAAGGCCGCCGACCTGCCTCCGGACATCTTGAAGAAGATTGCCAACCTCTCCAAAAAGATTTATCGCATCTTGTTCTTGAGTGGTTACGCGCGCCTGGACTACCGCCTCACCGACGATGGCCGTCTGTATCTGCTCGAAGCGAACCCCAATCCGCAGATTGCGTTCGGTGAAGACTTTGCCGACTCAGCCGAACATGTCGGCATAGATTACGAAACGTTGTTGCAAAAGATCATGACGCTGGGTTTGAGGTACGCGGAACACTCGATCGCCGGCGTCTAGCAACGGGGAGAAGTCCAGCGTTTGGCCCAGGCTGCATGCAGAGGCGGGAGGCATCAATCTCATTAAAACCAGCCAAGACGCTGATCTCCGTTCCCAAAAGTGAGTAACAGGCAGGCAGGTTACTTTCTTCGGCGGGCTGGGAACAGCCATTTGGCCGCGAAGTGAAAGAGCCCAATGACGCTAACGGTTGTTGAGGTAATGAACGCAATGATTACAGAATCCGCGAGTTTGAATCCGCGATAACCAAATCCAGCAAACGAGACAAACACGACCACCGTCACCAGCCAGATCATGGTAAGGATAAATAGTAACCCGAGATAGACTTTTCTGATTTGATGAAGGTTCTTAATTCGTGCGTACTTCTCGCGGAGTCCGTCACGCTCAAGCGTCTTTATCTCGTCGTCCACTTTGATGTCGGACTCAGGAGACTCAGCCCCCGCACTCTCTTGTAGCGCTAGTCTCTTAACAGAATTGCGGAGCAGAGTAAGGAGTGTGGCCTCACCCTGCGACAGGTTGTTCGGGGATTCCTGAGGCATTTATGAGTTGACGGTAGTAGGCTTCTATCGTGTCGTCTGGAATCGGATTTTTCTTCCCGGGTTCCCATGCTAGCGCCCAGGGTGAGCCCGGTTTATGGGTCATGGCCGATAGCTCAGGCCCGCTAAAATTGCCGTAGCCAGCCCAAACTACCTCAATGACTTTCCATTCGGCAGTATCAGGTTTTATAGGCGGAGTTAACGTTTCTAATCTTTTCTTTACAAAATCCGCGCCCCATATTTTTAGGGCGTCATATAGTCGAGGGATCACAGGCCCGAACTGCCAAGCGTAAACCCTGTCACGGAACAAGGGCGCCCCCAGCACGCCCAGGTGATAGCCATGCGCTATGTAGACCAACTTCTGCATTTGCATGTTGGTCAGCCACCCACCTTCCTTCCGAGCCATTTTGTAGAAGATGTTGGCTACTGCTTTAGCGTCGTGATCCAATGAACGAGACTATACCCTCGGTTCTGTCAAACTGCGCGTTTAAATTGCGGGACACTCAAAGGCTGGGGATACCGAATTCTTTGCATTGGTCAGTCAAGTAGGTTATTGCCATTGAAACGGTTTCTGGCATAGTCTCGCCTGGATTACCGCACTGAAGTGCGGTGTCAATGAGAATGACCAACCGCCGCAGGACTTGACTCTGAAGGCGCAGTGTAAATACCACTTAATCACGGTGTTGACGAAGGACTCGACGTAGGTCCCTTCTTCCGCTCCAGCATTTGCATCGGATTAGGCGGCGGCGCTGCTGGTTTGAAAGGTTGGGACTGTAACCTTAGCGGCCGGCGCGGGAAGGAGTTGTTGGTCAGATCCGTGTCCGCTGTTTCCAAATGTGGGTCGAGAGTGATTGAAGCGATCTCTTTCGGAGTGGCAATCAGTTTCGAGACGTTCTGGTCGTTGTACCGCCAGATTTCCGCGGGAATTCTCAATTCTTCTTTTGTACCATCCGTATAAGTAATCTCGAGAATCACTGGCATCACCAGGCCGCCCAGATTTTTCAAGTCAACCACATAAAGATTCAGTCCGGTTTGCAACAACTCCTTTTCATGCGGAGTCAGCGTCGCCAGAAACTTCTGGTACTCCTGTCGATCGTGTTCGGTGACTACCAGCGGGTCGTAGGTGTTATAGAAATCCTTGAGCGCCGGGTTTTGATCCACCACTTTCGGCATCGGTTTGTTCCGCTGCCGGGCCAGCGTTTCCGGTTGGGCCGCTTGCTCGCGCCGGAGCCGCGCTTTCTCCTGCTCGGGATCGCCGGTGTTAATGGTAAACAGCCGCACCCCTTCGATCGAAATGTCCGTGTGGTCGATCGTAAAGAACCAGCCGCGCCAGAACCAGTCGAGATCTACTCCCGACGAGTCTTCTATGCTGCGAAAGAAATCCGCCGGCGTAGGGCGCTTAAACTTCCAGCGGCGCGAGTATTCACGAAACGCAGTATCAAACAGATCGCGTCCCACCACAGTCTCGCGCAGGACGTTCAAGGCGGTGGCAACCTTTGAGTACTGGCTGTTGCCAAATTGATGAGCGGAATCGGAGCTGGTCATGATGGGTGTCTGATCGTCGCTGATCATGAATGCTGTTATGTCCTTTGGCTCGCCGCGAAAAGAGGGATAGTTGGATTCCCACTGCTGCTCCGCCAGGTATTGCAGAAATGTATTGAATCCCTCGTCCATCCAGGTCCACTGCCGTTCGTCGTTGTTCACAATCATGGGAAAGAAGTTGTGCCCCACTTCATGAATCACCACTGAGATTAAGGCGTATTTAGTGTTGGCTGAATAAGTGCCGTCTTCTTCTGGGCGAGGTCCGTTGAAGCAGATCATCGGATACTCCATGCCGCCGACCGGGCCGTTCACTGAGATAGCCACCGGGTAAGGGTAGGGAACTGAGTGGTGCGAATAGACGGTGAGGGTATGCATGACCGCCGCTGTCGAGTACTGGCCCCACAGAGGGTTCCCTTCTTTGGGGTAGAACGACATCGCCATCACTCGATTGCCTTCGACGTTGTGCAGCTTTGCATCCCAGATAAACTTGCGCGAAGAAGCAAAAGCGAAGTCGCGCACATTATCAGCCTTGAACGTCCAGGTCTTTTTCCCCGTGGGTTTATGCGATTCGTTAGCGCGCGCCTCATCCGGTGTGACGATCAGAACCGGCGAGTTTGCTGTGCGGGCTTGCTCGAGGCGGGAGCGTTGCGCCGGAGACAGAACGTCCACCGGATTCTGCAACACGCCTGTGGCTGCCACGACGTGATCGTCTGGTGTGGTGATACGCACCGTGTAATTGCCAAACTCCAGGCCGAATTCGCCGGAGCCGAGAAATTGTTTTACCTGCCAGCCGGTGACGTCGTCGTAAACAGCCAGGCGGGGGAACCACTGGGCAATTTCATAAATGTAGTTTCCGTCTTTGGGAAAAAACTCATAACCCGTACGGGCGTTGATGCGCCGCGCGTTGTTGATGTTGTAATTCCAGTCAATTGAAAACGAGACTGACTGATTTGGCGGGAGCGGCGCCGGCAAATCGATTCGCATCATCGTGTCCACAATTCTGTGCGGTAACGCCGCGCCAACGGCATTGCGAACACTGGTGATGCGATAGCCGCCTTCGAACTCGCGCCGCGCCAGAATCTGGTCCAGTGTGCCAAAGGACGGGCGCTGAAGATCGGGCGCAGTTTCAGTCAGTATCCCCGCTGAATTTCTGGCAAAGATATTCTGGTCGAGTTGGATCCATAAGTAGGTAAGCGTATCCGGTGAGTTGTTGTAATACGTGATCGTCTCCGATCCGGTTATGCGCTGGCGCGCATCGTCCAATTCCACGTTGATCGAATAGTCAGCCCGCTGCTGCCAGTATTCGGGGCCGGGCGCACCAGAGGCGACCCGGTACCTTGTCGGCGGCGACAACAGGTCTTCGTTCAGTTGCCGGAATTGATCATGCGGCTGCACCTTCGTTTGCGCGAAAGAAAACGACGCCAATATCATTAGCAGGAAAATTAATGCCGGATAACGCATCTCTTTTGAACTCCCTACAGCTTAAGTCTAAGAAAAGAACTTTTCGCCCGTGGATGAACGCGGATCTTTCAGATCTGAAAAGCTGTAAAATGTTTTAGCAGTTCTTATCCGCGTTTATCCGCGAAAATCTGCGGCTAGATCTCCCGGCGCCTTTGGTTCATTCAGAAATTCGCGCGCTGCTCGAATCGTCCATCCAGTCGCGCGTCAGGTCGCACCAGATCGCCAGCCCCCGCCACGAATCAAAGCGAGAATAGAAGCGCGCAATTTTCTTATCATTGGCGGTCCGGCCCTTGTTGCGTACCCGGGCAAACGTCGCGCGGGTCCACGAATCCAGCGCCAGGCCATCGTAGCGTCCCAGCAGTTTCAGCAGATTCTCCGCTGCGTAATCGCCTACACCCTTGACCTGTTTGATCTCTTTTTTCAACACGTCGGTGGCCAGTTCGCTGTTTAGCCACTGCTCCACATTCAGTTCGCCCGAAGCCACCCGGTCCGCAAGTTCTTTGAAATAAGGCGAGCGGTATCCGGCGCGAATCTCGTCGCGGTAAAACTTTGCCGGCACGAGGGCCATTGCCTGTGGGGTGGGAAAGGCGCGCCGGCCGTCATGCGATTCACGTCCCAGGTAAGTAACCAGCCCGCTTACCATTTTTTCGGTCAAGGCCCAGGAGCAATTCGTGGTGCAGATCATCTTTACCAGGTCTTCGAAGACAGTGGGCGAGCGCAGCAAGCGGCCGGCGCCCTGCGCGGGAATCCAGTCAAAATCGGCATCGCCCGCCAGGAGTTCATAGAAGACTGTGATTTCATCGTCGAGTCGAAAGATATGACGAACGTCGCGCACCACCCGCGTAATTTGTTTCTGATTCAAGCGGCGTGATGTCCTGACCTTGATCGTGCGGGCGGTACCCGTGATTCGTAAGGTCACCGGGTTTGAGTCGTCAAGGTCGAGCACGCGCGTCAGCATCCAGGTTTGTGGCTCAAAGGTAAATGGTAGAAGCCCGTACCACCCGTGGCTGATGACAGTGCGGCGGAAGCTGAAGTTACGCGGAACAGGGATTACTATTTCCATTAGGGCAATTGCTTGTCGAATTTCCAGGTTGAATGTTTGTTCAAGGTAGCAAATTATTTTGCCGCGGTCGATCAGCGGCGAGTTGCTGCTCGCCGCGCCTGTGTAGTACTCTGCGAATCCCCCGAATCGCACGTTAACTTCCACCCGCCAGGTAAGCGAGTGGAACGGATCGCTCCAGGGGGACCTCCAGGTTGTTCGCTAATTTCAACCCACAACAGATTTGTTTTCTCGTCATTCTCGTTATTGCGTTCATTCTGTTTTTAACCGAATGGCTGCGCAATGACATCGTTGCCATCTTGATTGTGCTGGCGTTGTATGTCACCCGCGTACTTACGCCGGCCGAAGCCCTTTCCGGGTTTTCCAGCGAGCCGGCGATCGTCATAGCCGGGATCTTTGTTCTGAGTGGTTCGCTGCACGCCACGGGATTATCCGACACTCTGGGGGGTTGGATAGGCCGGCTGGCAGGCCGAAGTTATACCAGGGCGCTCGCCGTCATCATGCCCTCGGTGGCCTTGCTCTCCGCCTTCACTCACCACGTGACCACGACTGCGATCATGGTGCCGATAACTATGGATCTGGCACGCGAGCGTGACATACCCGCTTCAAAGCTCCTGATGCCAATCTCTTTTGCGGCTTCACTGGGAACTACCATAACGATCATCGGCGCGCCGGCCTTTCTGATTGCCAGCAGCGTATTACAGCAAGCGGGCCGCCCGGGCCTGGGGGTGTTTTCCATTGCCCCCATCGGGCTCTCGCTCTCTCTCGTCGGGACTTTGTTCATGTTGGTCGCGGGGCGTTTTCTCCTTCCCAGCAATCAGGGAAGTGAAGACCAGACCAGTCACTTCCGCCTGGAGGAATACCTCACAGAGCTGGCGGTCCTGCCGAATTCGCCTTTCGTGGGAAAGACCATCAGTGAAGTCGAAGCCGACGAGCGCTATCATTTCAAAGTGGTGGGCTGGCTGCGCAATGGCCGGCGAATGAAGCTGCCTTTCAAGGATCGGCAGCTGGAGGTCGGAGACGTATTGGTCGTGCGCACCACGCCTGACGAACTGGTGGCGATTCGTCAGCAGCCTGATCTGGAACTTCACCCGATCAATCTGTACGGTTCAATCGAAGCGAATGGCAATACCGCAGTTGACGAGAATGAAGCGGCCGGGGACCAGTTTGTGCAGGCGGTAGTTGCGCCGGCTTCAGACCTGGTGGGGCGGACAATAGGCGAAGTGGACTTCCACAGACGTTACGGCGCCATCGTGGTGGGTCTCTGGCGGAAGCGCGGTTGGCTGCAACAGGAAATGGCGAAGGTAAAATTGCGCGCCGGGGATGTGCTGGTACTCGAAGGCGATCAGGAATCGCTGGCCCGCGTCGCCGGCGACGGCGCCTTCCTGATGATCGTGCCCTTCCATGGCGAGGGTAAGCTGCACCGGAAAGCGCCGCTGGCCGGAGGGATTATGGTGGCTGCTGTCCTGGCGGCTGCGTTCAATTTCCTCAGCATTGAAATGGCCGCGTTGGCGGGAGCGGTTACCGCCGTTCTCACTGGCTGTATTTCCCTCCGCCAGGCGTATCGGAGCATCGATCAAAGAATCTACGTATTCATCGCCGGCGCCATTCCGCTGGGGATAGCCATGCAGAAAACAGGCACCGCCACTTTGTTGGCGGGTGGGTTACAGCGCGTGGTGGGTGGCTGGCACGAAACGTGGATTCTACTGCTGCTTTTTGCTGTGGTGGCAATACTTACGCAACTGATGTCTGACGCAGCCACGACGGCACTCTTTGCGCCTGTTGCGGTAGCTCTGGCCCAGGCTTTGGGACAAGCTCCGGAACCCTTCGTCGTCATCGTGGCCATGGCCGCAGTAGTCGCTTTTCTTACCCCCATAGGCCATCACGGCAACCTGCTGGTTTACGGTCCCGGGCGCTATCAGTTTAGCGATTTCGTAAAAGTTGGTACGCCGTTAACGGTCCTCCTAGCCATTGTGGTAGTAGTTTTGGCGCCTATGATTTGGCACGCCTAGCGCCGCCGGATTACTGGCCCGAGTAATGCGAATTATGAGTTTGCGCAGCGCCGGCGGTGCTCACCGGCGTAACCATCACAGTTTCGTCCTAGGGTTGTAACGTGACTAAACCACAGCGCTAAAATAAGGTCCGAATTTTTCGGGAAAAACAGATGTATGTTTCGGCTGCGGTCAACGTGATTCTTGACATGGATTCCACTCGGGCCTAGACTGCCGGAACATAAACAGGAACCTGGAAGGCTGTTCTCGCGCCATTCCTAATATCACTTGGAGCGGTTTGCGAGCGAAGGATCCAATACAGAGATTCTCTACAGTCCATCGGTGAACTTAAGCACCGTTTCCAAGAAATAGCTGCTGGTGCTTTCCAGCGCGCGCTACGTCGCCCCACAAGGCAATTGCCCGGTGGGGCGATGCCGTGTTTAGAGCAGGCATTCCTGCTGGTTCCTACCTGACGTAGATTGGATTCGAAATGATCCAAGGCTTGTCGGAAACGGGAGGGGGAAAGCTGGACAGGAAGAGTTCCACCCGATAAACGCCCGGTTGGGTGGTAGGAAACTCCAGCTGAGTTATGCCGCGTTCCTCATGGATTTTGGCTCCATCTCTAAAAAGAACCACGTCGACGATGAGCGGCGAGGTCACTGCCAGTTTGATACCGCTACCCAGAGCAATCTCGTCTCCCATAGTCTTGATTTCAGGTCCACTCACGGCCGTGAAATCAAAGCCACTCGAATCGGCAAATAGGTCAAAGCTAAGGTAACAATGACCGGCAGCGATGGCACCGAGAAGGCTTTCGCGTGTCAATTGCTGGTCCCGACTGAGCAGTACGTGCGTGCGCACTACGCGAAAACTTCTTTCATACGGGTCGAGTTTTATGCCGAAGACCTGGTTGCCCGAGGAATCGTTGACACTTACACCGATGTTCGCGTGTGCATCGTTGCCGGCGGTGGCTACGAGTTTGCGCTTGTTCGTGATGATGGCATTGTCCCAGCTGTCCAAACTCTGCGACGGCCGTTCATAAAAGTTGGCAAACATCAGGTCCGGATAACTGCGGTAGGACCACAGCCCATCGAAGAAAGTAACGACCGGATTGAGGCGCCGTGCGTTAGTGAAAAGGTTGTAGACCTCGACTCCGTCGTAATCGTTTTCTGACCAGCTCCTAAACTCCGCCGGATAAGCAACGATTGAAAGGCCGCCACGGGCCTTTTGTTGGCTGATGACAGTTTGGGTTGATTGCGTACTCGCCAGCGCCGCACTCTTATCCCCCGGAATCAGCAGCAGCCGGTCGCCGTTAGACGTGCTTACTTCATTACCGTTGACGAAGAGAACGCCCCCATGAAAATCATTAAGGGTCATGGCATTAGTGTCGAAGTCACTAGCCGGGTGCTCAGTCATGATCACAAAATCAAGCCCATTTTCTTTAGCGGACTTAATGATGGCGTCAAAGGTACCGGTGCTATGCCCGCCTAAAAAGGAATGCACGTGAATGACGCCTTTGAAGTCGCGTGAAATACCGGGCGGTTGAGGAACCGTCCGTTGCGCGGCAAGTTGCTGGATTGATTTGTTAAGTCGCCCAAGCCGATAACGGCGCCAGGCAAACGGGATCTGCGAGAGCACGACCACTCCCAACAAAATGATCCCAACCTTTTTCCACCTTTTCATTTTTGCAGGCTCTTCTTTGCGCCTTATGTCTTTCTCTTCTTAGCGCCTTTGCGTGAAACCGCAATGTTACCGATCGTCAAGTCACAGATTATTAACAACCCGCGAAATCCCATTCTTAATCAACTCAACGTTGAAGTTAATAAGCAACCCCAAACGCTTGTCGGTCACTTTAAGATAAGTCAGCAGTTGCTTTCGATGCACCGGAGCGACCGCCTCGGTGGATTTGATTTCTATGATGACTTTGTTGTCCACCAGCAAGTCTGCTCGGAAGCCGATCTCCATTCGAACTGTCTCGTACAGGACCGGCATCGGTTGCTGGCGTCGCGCACGCAGTCCCGCCTTCGTCAGTTCGTAGGCCATCGTGGTCTCGTATACAGATTCTAATAGACCTGGGCCCAGCGTCGTGTGGATCTTGTAGGCGGCGTGGACTATTACCTTTGAGATTTCGTTTTCGGTCATTGAGGTTTCACGCAAAGCCGCAAAGAAAAGAAGGACATAAGGCGCAAAGGCGAACTTATAACAATTCAACCGAGTTTCGAAGGATGGAGGGCTGGGGTGCCTTCCGCAGGCAGATGCAAGAGATTAGGAATCGAGTCAAGAAAGCTTTACCAGCTGCTCGTTCAGCAACTCCCAGACACGGCGAACGTGCCTCTCAGTCGTGCGGATGTTGCCGATAGAAAGGCGCAGCACCAGCTTGTCGTTCAACTTCGTGTGCGAAAGAAACGCTTCGCCCGTGCCGTTCACGCCGTGCATGATTGCCTCGTTCAAAACATCCAGCGCGCGCGCTCGAGCGGGATCCCCGCCGGTGTCACCACCCCGACAGCCTCTGAAACAAACCAAAGCGAAAGGAACCGGCGCAACCAACTCCCAGTCTGGTGAAGCCTCGACCCACGACCCGAACAATTGCGCTAAACGACAGTGTTCACGAATACGCGCAGCCAGCCCCTCGTGTCCAAAGTAACGAATGATCATCCAAAGCTTCAGAGCGCGAAAACGCCGCCCCAACTGAATGCCATAATCCGAACCGCTCCGCACTTTTTCCTGCTCCGGCGTGCGCAGGTATTCGGGCACGAGGGAAAAGGCCCGCCGCAAGAGATCCAGGTGCCGGCAATAAAGTACGGACAGGTCAAACGGTGTGAACAACCATTTGTGCGGATTGACGACGACCGAGTCGGCCCGCTGACACCCGTCCAGGATATGTTGCAATTCCGGTACGACTGCTGCCGACCCGGCGTAGGCAGCATCGACGTGAAGCCACATCGCATGCTTCTCACCGATCTCTATGAACTCTCGCACTGGATCGATGCTCGAGGTTGAAGTAGTTCCCACAGTGGCAACAATGCAGAAGGGAAGGTAGCCGGCGCGCTTATCTTGCTCAATCGCCTCAGCCAGCGCTTTTGGCTGCATGCGAAACTCTGCGTCGGTGGGGATCTTGCGCAAGCCGCGCTGGCCCAACCCCAGCGTGATGACCGCTTTCTCGATAGACGAGTGGGCGTGCTCGGAGGCATAGACGCGCAGCAACGGCAGATCGGAACGCCCGCTCATGCCCTCTTCGCGAATGCGCAACTCAACTCCTTCGCGCGCCGCTGCTATGGCGTGCATGCTCGAGACAGAAGCCGTGTCATAGATAAAACCCGTGTAGCCCGAATCAAGTCCCATCATCTGCCGCAACCAATCGAGCACTACTTCTTCCAACTCCGTCGAGGCTGGTGAGGTGCGCCACAGCATGCCCTTCACGTCGAAGGCCGCGCTCAGCATTTCCCCGAAAATCCCCGGGCCTGACGTGGAGGTGGCAAAGTAGGCGAAAAAGGAAGGATGGGACCAATGTGTCAGCGCCGGCATGATCAACCGATCGACATCAGCAAGGATCGCGTCCATCGATTCACCTTGCTCAGGCGGCGAGGCCGGCAGTCCAGCTTTTAGATCACCGGGCTCGATCTGCGCCAGCACGGGCAGCTTTTCAATATTCTCGAAGTAATCACCGATCCAGTCGACAAGCTGGTGACCGTAGCGACGAAACTCTTCCGCGCTCATGTCGCCGGTTTGTAGCCGGTCTGGCTGAGGTTTTCGATCACTTGGCACGAGAATGTATTCGACCTGGGATGATCGCTCCGCAGAGGCTTTTCACAAAATTCTTATTTCGGTGTTCTTTCATTTAGTTTAGTGTGAGTTCGTGGATCGTGTGGCTCCGAATCTGCAGCACACGATCCACGAATCTACACGAAATCTCACGAAGCAACACGAACCACAATCAAGCCGCCAGATCTTCCAGTGGCGGAAAGTGATGCTGCTTTCTTCCCGGCGGGCCATCGAATGCTTTTGAAGTTTTATACAACTCGAAATGCCCATCCGCCGCGGCTGGCGCGCAACGCGTGCGAAGGGCCTGCATTTCTTCGCTGCTCATAGGAGTAAAGCCGCGCGCGATCTTAAGGTTTTGTCGCAGTACCTTCATTGAATCAATCCCGCTCACAGTCGCAGCTACCGGCAAACTCATCGCGTAGCGCAAAGCTTCTGTCGGAGTGACGATGCGTTTCTTGATGATCTCACCGAGCCCGCACATGCTCTTCATACCCAGCGGCGCGATGCCGCGCCGGTTCAGCTCGGGCAAAACCTGCTGTTCGAAACTGCGAAAGGTCCCATCCAGAACGTTCAAAGGCATCTGGCAGGCGTCGAAGGGATAATCGTGCGCCAGCATCTTCAGATGAATGGCCGGGTCCTTGTGTCCGGTGAAGCCGGTGAAGCGCACTTTGCCTTCGCGTTTGGCCTGGTCCAGAGCTTCAACGGCGCCACCTTTGGCAAAATGTAAATCAGGATCGTTGTCATAGACGACTTCGTGAATCTGCCACAGATCAAGGTAATCAGTCTTAAGTCGCTTCAACGATTCGTTTAGCTGGCGCATTGCCGCTTTCCGATCGCGGCCATGGGTGCAGACCTTCGTCATCAGAAAGACGTTGTGGCGGCGGCCGGCCAGCGCCTTGCCCATGATCTCCTCGCTTAGTCCATCGTGATATTCCCAGGCGTTGTCCATGAAAGTAATGCCCGCGTCGTATGCCGCCTGCACGATCCTGATGGCTTCGCGTCGCGTCTTCACCAGGCCCAGGTTATAGCCGCCGAGCGCCAGTGCCGATACTTTCACACCGGTGCGGCCGAGTGGGCGCCGTGGTATCTCACCGTTGATCTTCTCCGCCATGATTTCCCCTTTTCGCTTGTGATGAATAGTAGTGCAGAGATTAATTCCGAAGCCCCGGATTATGCAAAGATAAATCTCGACACGGGGGGGCAAATCGATATAATGCGCGGCGGTCGGCCGAAATCTCTTCGAAAGTTTGCGTAATTCCAATACTCGCCGCTATTATGCTGTCCACTGAATAAAGACAGATAGCCAAAGTTCGCACTGGATCCAGTGACTCCGTTTAAGGACCCTTGTGAGGCTCCCAAAAAACTAATCGTCATTTGTGAGGTAACTATGAAACGCATTCTAGTGAGTTTAGTGTTGATGACCAGTTTGCTGGCAAGTTTTGCCTGCGAGCGTCGCGGGGGAATCGGAGGCGACAGCAACGTCGGCGTGATCAGGGTTGGTTACTATGGCGATCTGTCGGGACGCACCTCCAATTTCGGCGTGTCCACCAAGAACGGCGTGATGATGGCGGCCGACGAGATCAATAAGGCCGGCGGGATCAATGGCCGGCAGATTGAAATACTTTCGGAAGACGATGAGGGCCGGCCTGAGAAAGCCGCGACTGTCGTCACCAAGTTGATCGATCAGGACAAGGTAATTGCTTTGCTTGGTGAGGTGGCGTCCGGCAATAGTCTCGCAGCCGCGCCCAAGGCGCAGGCTTCGCACGTGCCGATGATCTCTCCTTCCTCGACCAATCCCGCAGTCACGGCAGTGGGCGACTACATCTTTCGCGTCTGCTTTATTGATCCGTTTCAGGGCGAGGTGATGGCGAAATTCGCCGCCAACACCTTGAAAGCAAAAAAGGCTGCGATCATGCAGGACTTCAACGCCCCCTACAGTCGGGGACTCACCGAGTTTTTTGAGGCAAGCTTCGTCAAGCTGGGTGGCCAGATAGTCACCAAGCAGTCTTACACGCAAGGAGATCGCGACTACAAGGGTCAGTTAACTTCCATTCGCTCATTGAACCCGGACGTGATTTATGTGCCGGGTTACTACGGCGAGGTCGGCGTCATTGCCAAGCAGGCAAAGCAACTGGGCATCACCCAGCCCCTTCTCGGCGGTGATGGTTGGGACGCGCCGCAGCTCTGGGAACTTGGCGGCGACGCGCTCAATGGCGATTACATCTCGAACCACTATTCGGTCGAGGATCCCTCTCCGGCGATTCAGAAGTTCGTCAACGATTTCAAGGGCCGCTATAAAATCGTGCCTGACGCTCTCGCGGCGCTTGGTTACGATGCGATGCGTGTCCTGGCTGACGCGATCAAACGCGGCGGCACGACCGAGGGGCCAAAGCTGCGCGACGCTATAGCCGCCACCAAAGACTTTGCGGGCGTCACCGGTGTTATCAGCATCAATGGTGAGCGGAATGCTGTGAAGCCGGCCGTGGTTTTGAAGCTTCAGGACGGCAAGTACATCTATCAGGAAACTATCAAGCCGTAGCGCGCCGGCTAACTGAAACGACAAAACAACTGAACCCTCTGAACCTATGGACACGTTCGTCCAGCAGATCATTAATGGCCTGACGGTCGGGGCAATCTATGCTCTGATTGCCCTGGGCTACACAATGGTCTACGGCATCCTGCGCCTCATCAACTTCGCTCATGGTGACGTGTACATGGTCGGCGCCTTTATCGGTTACTACCTCGCTTTCGCGCTTGGCTTTGCGACGGGCCCCAGTCTGATAGGACTCGGGGTTGTCCTGATTGGTTCAATGATTGCTTCCGCGCTGGTGGGCATGGCCATCGAGCGATTCGCCTATCGTCCCTTACGCAAGTATGCCCGCATGACGACGCTGATCACGGCCATCGGCGTATCACTGCTGATTGAGAACCTTTTCGTGGCCAAACTTGGCGCCGCCCCCCGGGCCTTCCCGCAATTACTTCGCGAGCAGAGCTACACACTGTTCGGTAACGCCGCGATTTCGAAGTCGCAAATCTTAATCTTCGGCGTCTCCGTGGTGCTGATGCTGCTGTTGCAGTGGGTCATCTTTAAAACCAAAGTGGGCACTGCGATGCGCGCCGTTTCTTTCAATTTGAATTCCGCGAAGTTGATGGGCATCAACACGAACATGATCATTTCGTTTACCTTTGCCCTGGGTTCAGCGCTGGCCGCCGCCGCCGGCGTGCTGACGGCGCAGTACAATCCGCAAATCGATCCCTTGATGGGAATCATTACCGGCTTGAAGGCGTTTGTGGCTGCGGTGCTGGGGGGCATCGGCAATATTCCCGGAGCGGTGCTGGGCGGCTTGCTGATTGGTATCGCCGAGACGTTCGTAGTTGGTTACGGCCAGAACGTCGGAATTCCCACGACATATCGTGATGCGGTCGCCTTTGCCATACTGATTCTGGTCTTGCTGTTCCGGCCGACAGGTCTGCTGGGCTCGACCGTCCAGGAAAAGGTCTAGCAGATAAAGTTGCGATTTGGACTTGCGATTTTCATTTAACCGGGCTGTGGACTGCGGGATCACCGGGCACAGATAAAGATCAAAAATCCCTAGATGCCAACCCTCCTCAAGAGAATCCTGAGCGCCATCCTGATCCTGTTGGTCTTGTTCGCAGTTGATTCGTTTATGAGCGCGCAGGGCCTTTTTGGTTTTGGCGCCCCACCTTATTACGCGCGCATCGTGATGCTGGCGGGCATCAACGTTATCCTGGCGGTCTCCCTCAACCTGATTACCGGCTTTACCGGACAGTTCTCGATCGGACATGCGGGCTTCATGGCAATTGGGGCCTACTCATCAGCCTACCTTACGGTTTATCACGCGCAGGTCTGGGAGCGATCGCTGGCCGGCATCGTGGGGGGCGGGGTCGCGCATGCCCTGATCTTTCTTTTGGCCATTCTTGTAGGCGGTCTGGTAGCTGCCATCACAGGTCTGATTGTGGGCATACCCAGCCTGCGCCTGCGCGGCGATTACCTGGCCATCGTTACCCTGGGCTTTGCCGAGATTATTCGCATAGTAATTTTGAACATCGACAAGGTTGGAGGCGCGACGGGCTTTTCTGTTCCCGGTTATACAAATTTCGTCTGGGTCGGCGGTTTTGCCATTCTCACGGTAGTGATTGTTTATAACATCGTTCACTCGGACGTTGGTCGGGCCCTGGTTTCGATACGCGAAGACGAACTGGCCGCCGAAGCGATGGGCGTTAATACCACTCGCTATAAAGTTCTGTCCTTTGTTATCAGTTCGGCCCTGGCGGGCGTGGCCGGCGTTTTGTTTGCCCACTACACGCAATTTCTCAGCACCAACGATTTTCAGTTCATCCGTTCGTTCGAGATCATCATTATGGTGGTCCTGGGCGGGATGGGATCTCTCACCGGAGCGGTCCTGGGCGCGATAATCATCACCGTGCTGCCGGAACTGCTGAGGACACTAGGGCCGAAACTTGAATCCGGGCTGGGTTATGTAATCGGAGCCGGGAACATCCCGCCGGGCGTGCACGCATTTCTTGGTGACCTGGCGAACTACCGGCTGGTGATCTTCGCCGCACTGCTCATCATTATCATGTTGACGCGCCCTCAGGGAGTACTGGGTACGCGCGAGTTTGGTTTCTCCTGGCTGAAGCGGGCCCAGCGCCGGCCGGAAGGTGATCTGGCTGTGGGATCGAAGGGTGTTCCCATTGCAGAGCGAAAGCCATCGGTGATTGATCAAGAGAAAGACAACGAGAATCGATGAACGACGAAGCCGGCGCAAACGGCGTTGATGCCACCAAAGAAAAATCCGTCCTGACGGAGGCGGCGCGATCCGCCCGCAGCGAGAAAGTGGCCGCGGATGGCGACCACCCACTGCGGGCAGCGAAGTGCACTATTCGGTTCGGCGGCCTGGTGGCCGTCAACGAGCTGGACATGAATGTGCGGCAGGGCGAGATTTACGGCTTGATCGGGCCCAACGGGGCGGGCAAAACAACGATCTTTAATTTGTTGACCGGAGTATATGAGCCGACCTCTGGTGAGATTTATTTTGAAGGTAAACGCATCGATGGCCTGCGTTCGTACGAAATCGCCCGCCGCGGCGTCTCCCGCACCTTTCAAAACATAAGGCTTTTTCCCAGCATGTCGGTGCTCGAGAATGTGATGACGGCCTGTCACATTCATGCGCAGCAGAATCTGCTCGATGTTGTTTTGCGGCTGCCGCGATTTGAGCGGGACGAGCGCCAGCATAGAGACTTCGCGCTTGAGCTGCTGGAGATTTTCGGGCTGGCGGGTGTTAAGGATGAAGGGGGCACCAGCCTGCCTTACGGAAATCAGCGCCGCTTGGAGATTGTGCGGGCCCTGGCCACGCGACCGAAGCTACTGCTGCTGGACGAGCCGGCCGCGGGCCTGAATCCTTCCGAGCAGGAAGGCCTGATGAATCTTATTCAGCAGATACGCGATCGCTTCGGCCTGACTATCCTGCTGGTCGAGCACAATATGAAAGTGGTGATGGGCGTCTGTGAGCGCATCCAGGTGGTGGACTACGGCAAGTCGATCGCGCTCGGCGTGCCGGACGAGATCAAGAACGATCCGAAAGTGATTGAAGCATACCTGGGAGACTAAACATTTCCGATTGCCGATTTCCGATTTCCGATTTCCGTTTAAGGGCACTCGGGCCATTAGTTAGAGACAAATCGGCAATTGGCAATCGGTAATGGCCAATGAAATCATGCTCAGCATAGAAAATATCTCAGTCAATTACGGTGCAATCGAAGCGCTGCGCGGCGTGTCGATTCGTGTCGAGAAGGGTGAAGTGGTCACACTCATCGGCGCGAATGGCGCCGGCAAAACCACCACACTGCGCACCATCACGGGCCTGCTCGAACCGCGCGAGGGTCGCATCACCTTTGAAGGCGAGGACATCGGCGGCAAGCCAACACACAAACTGGTCGCTCGCGGTATCTCGATGTCTCCCGAAGGTCGAGGCGTCTTTGCGAATCTTTCCGTGCGGGAGAATCTGCAGATGGGCGCTTACCTGCAAAAGAACCGGGCTGAAATTGCCGCCGTTATGAAGCGGGTGTTTGAAATGTTTCCCCGTCTGAAGGAGCGCGAATCGCAAAAAGCGGGGACCCTCTCCGGCGGCGAACAGCAAATGCTGGCAATGGGACGGGCGCTGATGTCTCGGCCGCGATTGCTTTTGCTGGACGAGCCTTCGCTGGGCCTGGCTCCGCTGGTGGTGCACACAATCTTCCAGGCCATCGAAGAAATCAGAAAAGAAGGCACAACGATTTTGCTGGTGGAGCAGAATGCCCACGCCGCTCTGAAACACTCCGATCGCGCCTATGTGCTGGAGACGGGAAATATTGTGATGGAAGGTCCCTCGAAAGATCTTGCCAACGACCCGCGTATCAAAGAAGCCTACCTGGGCGAGTGACCCGCTAAATCAATCCATGCGTAGTCTTTGGTTCGTTTCCTGGCAGAGCTCCAACCAAAGAAAAACCACTCGCGAACTAACCTGTTCACGAGTGGTTTAGACTGGCTCTCCCGTCGTTTAAGGAGTAAGGCCCTTGTTGGCCTTTGAGCGTTTTCGCACTTTGGCAGCAACTCCGACCAACCCTGTCCCAAGTAAGATCATTGTCATGGGCTCAGGTACCGGACGGCAGTCCTCAAACACCTGGCCGCGGATCTCACCTCCAGAGAAATTTACAGTGTGAATGTTGAAGTAGATGTTACCTGCCAACAGGGCATCGACCTGATCCTGAACGCTGAGCACAATGCCGCCGGCAGTCGTCACCGGCTGGAAGATCCAATCGACGTTTGTGAGCATACCGGATGTGCCCCCGCTGCTGGCAAAGTTGAGTAAGCGCGCCCCCGCCCCATTAACGCCCGGGGCTCCCAGATGTAGGTGCGCGGCCGTCAGATTGCTCGAGAGGCCGGCCCACTGCAGTGAAAGTATTGCCGCGGTACGGGAGTCGTTCAGAAGAATAGTTCCGAACCCCAGCGCCGTTGAAGTGTTGGGGGGAGTCTCTTGCGAGCCCGTCAGGATGGAAATGAAGCGGATCTCATCGGCCTTTGCCTGGCCCGGGAGAATGGTCACAGCCAGTGCGACTGCGATACCAAGAAGAAACTTTCTAAGCATGTGCCAGTCCTTTCTGATGGAGCGTCGTTTACAGACACCACCAAACGAACGCGGGGGAATCTCAGTCTGGCCTAACGAGAAAAGACGGCGGGGCAAACGCAGGCTTGCGTTACTACCAGATTAGGGTCTGAAATGCCGTCTTGAAAATGATTACAAGAAGGCAACGTCTCGCAAATTTTAGTCAGCAAGAACTGTACACTCAGAATCGGGTCGCGTTTCCAGAAGAGTCCGATGGTGAAGCAACGGACCTGCGTCCCGGGCAGTTCATGGAGCACCCCGCCACCGTTAGCGCATCCGGGCAGCTTTCAGGGCTTCGGCCACCTGCGCGGGCGATGTTCCGCCTGTTTGTGACTTGGTGGCCAGGGTTTGTTCAAGCGAGAGCGCCTCATAAACATCCTGTTCAATCAGCGCTGAGAAAGTGCGCATCTCTTCAAGCGCCAGTTCGTGTAGCTCGAGGCCTTTCGCGATGGCCTTCATGACGATACGGCCCACCGTTTCATGAGCCTCGCGGAATGGCATCCCCTTGCCCACCAGATAGTCAGCCAGCTCAGTCGCATTCATGTAACCGCCCGCAGCCGCCGCGCGCATTCGCTCCTGGTTGAGACTGAGATTCTGCAACAGCGTAGCCGTGGTTCGCAGTGATGCGGCAACCGTATCGGCAGAATCGAATACGGCCTCTTTGTCTTCCTGCATGTCCTTGTTGTAAGCGAGCGGCAGCGCTTTCATCGTTGTCAGTAGCGCTGTCAGATGGCCGAAGACGCGACCAGCCTTGCCGCGCACCAGCTCCATTGAATCCGGGTTCTTCTTTTGCGGCATCAGGCTCGAGCCGGTGGCGACGGCATCGCTAAGCTCAAAGAATCCAAACTCCGTCGTCGAATAGATGATGATGTCTTCGGCCAGGCGCGAAAGATGGACCATGATCAGCGAACAGGCGCCAAGAAACTCTATACAGAAATCGCGGTCGCTGACGGCGTCCAGACTGTTGCGCGAGACTGAGTCGAATCCTAACTCCCGCGCCACTGCCTCACGATCGATCGGGTGTGAAGTTCCGGCCAGGGCGGCAGAGCCCAGCGGCAGAACGTTCGTTCGCTTGTAAGCGTCCGCCAGACGCTCGCGGTCCCGTTCCAGCATTTCAAAGTAAGCGAGACACCAGTGCGCGAAGAGGATGGGTTGGGCCCGTTGCAAATGCGTGTAGCCGGGAAGCACGACATCGCTATGGGCATCGGCGAGATCAAGCAGCGCCGTCTGCGTGGATTTGATGATAGCGGTGAGGCGATCGATTTCGTCACGTAGCCAGAGCCGCAAGTCCGTAGCTACCTGGTCATTACGACTGCGCCCCGTGTGTAGCTTGTGTCCCGTCTCGCCAATTAACTCGACCAGGCGCGCCTCGATAAATGAGTGAATGTCTTCCGCTGGCAGGTCATCGAAGTAATTTGGCTGGCTCTGGCAACGCTCCAGAATCGCACCCAGGGCGGAATTGATTTCCGTAGCCTCGGTGGCGGAGAGCACACCCGCATTGAGGAGCCCGTTGCAGTGCGCGACGCTGGCGCGCACTTCTGCAGCAAACAGACGCCGGTCAAAGCCAAAGGACCGATTGAACTCGGCGAAGCCGGGATCGGTCTGGCCGGTGAACCGCCCGCCCCAAAGATTTTTCGTCTCGCTCATTCACTCTCCTTGCGCTCTAAAATCAGCTCTACGGGTTGACGATATGCTTCCCAGCTGCTAGTTTATGCATCTATGCACTGAAAATGCAAGAACAGTGCATTTAGTTGTAATGCAGAAAAACGTACGCCAGCAGAAGATACTTAGTTTAATTCGGGCCACGCCGATTGGCACGCAGGTGGAGTTGGCGGCGCATTTGGAACGGGCTGGAGTGGCGGCAACGCAGTCGAGCGTGTCGCGTGATTTGGAGGAGTTGGGCATCGTCAAGCACCGCGGGCGCTATGCGCAGCCGCGCGCTACAGGCGCTGCTGCCCGCGGCCTGCTGAGTTTAGATATGGCCGGGGAGGTCCTGGTGGTGGCGCGGACGGAGCCAGGTTTAGCGTCGGCGGTAGCGGTGGAGATAGATGGGGCTGCGATTTCGGAAATAGTCGGCACTATCGCCGGGGAAGACACCATCTTCATCGCCGTGAACGATCGGAAAGCGCAGGGAAGTGTAATCAAAAAAGTCTGGGAGCTGTTTGGCTAGTGGCACAGACTTCAGTCTGTGATTAAGGTGGGGAAGATCATCACAGACTGAAGTCTGTGCCACTTCGTTGAGTGGAAACGTAGATGACTGAAAAGAAAATCAACAAGATTGTGCTGGCCTACTCGGGCGGCCTGGATACGTCGGTGATGCTGCACTGGCTGAAGCAGCAGTACAACTGCGAGGTCGTTTGCTATTGCGCTGACGTAGGCCAGGGCGAAGAGCTCGATGGCCTGGAAGAAAAGGCACGCGCTACCGGTGCGTCGAAACTCTACGTCGAGGATTTGCGCGAAGAGTTTGTGCGCGATTACGTCTGGACAGCCGTCAAAGCCAATGCCATTTACGAGGGCGTTTACCTGATGGGAACGTCACTGGCGCGGCCGGTGATTGCGAAGCGCCAAATCGAGATCGCGCGCCAGGAGAACGCGGACGCTGTCGCGCACGGTTCCACCGGCAAAGGCAATGATCAGGTTCGCTTCGAACTGACGTATTACGCGCTACAACCTGACATCAAGGTGATCGCGCCCTGGCGCGAATGGGAGTACAAGGGCCGCACCGACTTGATTGCTTATGCGAAGCAGCACAGCATCCCGGTGACCGCGACCCAGGAGAAACCGTATTCGACGGATCGCAACCTGATGCATATCTCGTTCGAGGGCGGAATTCTCGAGGACCCCTGGGCGGAACCGCCGGAGAGCATATTTCAATTAACTCGCTCGCCGGAACAGGCCAAAGCGGAAGCGGAATACGTGGAGCTGTCATTTGAAAAAGGCGAACCGATCGCGATAAACGGCAAGAAGGCGGGACCTGTGGCGTTACTGGAAAGCCTGAACCGACTGGCGGGCGAACACGGGATCGGCCGCGTCGACCTGGTGGAGAATCGTTTTGTCGGGATGAAATCGAGGGGAGTGTACGAGACACCCGGGGTAACCATCCTGCACGCTGCGCACCGGGCGCTGGAGTCGATCACGCTGGACCGGGAGGTGATGCACCTGCGTGACTCGCTGGGGGTCAAGTTTGCGGAGAGTATCTATTACGGGTTCTGGTTCGCGCCTGAATTCAAGTTGATGCGTAACCTGATCGAGGACACGCAACGCAATGTTACCGGTGATGTCCGTTTGAAACTCTACCGGGGCAACACGATTGTGGTGGGGCGTCGCTCGTTGTTTTCGCTCTACAGTGAAAAGGTGGCGACGTTCGAAGCCGACACGGTCTATAACCAGCGCGACGCCGAAGGGTTCATTAAGCTAAACGCCCTGCGTTTGCGTTTGGGCGGCAGGGGTATTTGATACCCCGTTTAGAGGCGGGCTACTACCCGCCGATCGGTGGAAAGGGTCAGGCGGGCAGGAGCCTGCCTCCAAACATCCCAGGGAGAGTGTTGGAAGCATGGGGGAGTTATGAATACTTTGAAGGTTACGTCGGAACGGCAGGTTCAACTGATTGACGCAGACAAGATTGGGTCGGCCACGTCTCCGCTTAACTTGTCGAAGGCGGTGCGGGTGGTGGACTCGAACGGCGCCCCTCATGCCGGCGATGCGGTGGTGGTTCGCGCTTTAACTGATAGCGCCACCTACAACATGCTTGAGCTGCCGACTGGCCGCCTGGCTAAGGTCAATCCGGGCGATGTGCTGATCGGAGTGCTGGGACGGCGCCGGGCACTGAAGGGCTTCGTCGGCGACGTGCCGGATCAGGTCAGGGCAGGCGATCAACTTCACCTACTGAATCTCGGCGGCGTGATAGGCCGGTGCACCGGCCATCATTCAAGTTTGAACGACGCGATCAAAGTTGAGGTGATTGGCCTGGTGTGTGACGCCGGGGGTGTGGTGGCCAATATCGGTGACTGCGCCATCGCCGGGCGGACCAGCCTCGGCGAAAGTGCGCCCCTGGTTATTATTGCCGGCACCAGTATGAACTGCGGCAAGACGTACGCCGCCACGGAATTGATTCAACAGGCCACGCGAGCGGGGCTCAAAGTGGCGGCGGGGAAGCTCTCGGGTATTGCCTGTCTGCGCGATACGTTCAACATGAGCGATCACGGCGCGATAGCGACCGCCAGCTTCCTCGATTGCGGCCTGCCGTCCACGGTTGATGCCGGGGACCTGGCTCCAGTGGCCAAAGCCATCATTGCGCGTCTGAATGAAAGCGGGCCCGACGTGATCGTGATCGAGCTGGGAGATGGAATACTGGGCGGCTATTCAGTGGACTCAGTGTTGGATGACGCTGAACTGCGCTCGGCCACCGCAGCGGTCATTTTCTGCGCTACTGACTATGTCGGGGCGTGGGGTGGGATCGAGTTGCTGCGCCGGCGGGGGATTGAGGTGGACCTGGTGGCGGGTTCGGTAACAGACTCGCAGATGGGCCAGGATTACGTCGAGAAGGAATTTGGGGTGCGCGCGGCGAACGCGCGGCGCAATGTCGAGCGGATGTTTCAAGTCGTGAAGGAGAAAGTTTCGAGTTTCGAGTTAGGGGTTTCGAGTTTGAGAGCCCAGGCTCAATTACAGGGTTGAGACTGTTGCGTCATGTAGCTCGAAACACAAGAGGAGAACTCGAAACCCGAAACTTAGCCGATGAACTCGAAACCCGAAACTCGTAACTCGAAACTTCGCCTCGGCATCCTGGGCGGCTCAGGATATGGCGGCTCGGAATTGCTGCGCATTCTGCTGCAACATCCCGAGGCCGACGTTACCCTCGTAACGGCCAACGAACATACCGGGAAAACGGTGGGCGACGTGCACCGGAACCTGTATGGCCTGACCGATCTGGAGTTCGGCCATGTCCCCGAGGATCCGGGAAGCTTGTCGCATCTCGATTGCATTTTCCTGGCATTGCCGCATGGTCAGGCATTGGACATTGTGCCCCGCCTGCCATCCGCGGTGAAAGCCATCGATCTTTCAGGGGACTTTCGTCTGCGTGATGCGGAAGTGTTTGCCGAACATTACGGCCGGGAGCATACGGCGATGCAGTCGCAGCCCGGATTTGTTTACGGCTTGACGGAAACGAATCGTGAAGCTGTTAGGAAGGCCCGCCTGATTGCTAACCCCGGTTGCTTTGCCACGGCGACGTTGCTGGGGCTGGCGCCGCTGGTGGCAAAGAGTCTAATTGCCGGCCGGGTGGTGGTTGATGCCAAGACAGGTTCATCGGGCTCCGGCGCGAAAGCGGCCGCGAACACGCATCACCCGCAACGGATGAACTCGTTCTATGCCTACAAGCCGTTCACGCACCAACACGTGCCGGAGATTGAGCAGGAACTTGGCGCAGTGGGGAACTGGACCAGCGAACTGGTGTTCATGACGCACTCACTGCCCGTGGCGCGCGGTATCTTTGCCTCGATCTATGTGGAACTGAAAGACGAGATGAGTGAAGCCGAGGTGCGCACGGCGTTCGCCGAGTTTTACCGCGACTCTTTTTTTGTGAGGCTGGTCAAAGGTTCGCCGGACATTAACTGGGTCAAGACGACGAATTTCTGCGATATCGGTTTTGCCGTGCGCGGGCGCCAGCTGGTGGTCTTTTCCGCCCTCGACAACCTGGTGAAAGGCGCGGCCGGGCAGGCAGTACAGAATATGAATTTGATGTTTGGGCTGGATGAGAAGACAGGGTTGATGTTGTCGGGTACTAACCCATGAAAAACGAGAATTTCAAACCAGCGCCGACCAAGGCCACAATATCTCTTGCCGAGCTGGAAAGGATAGACATCCGGGTGGGCACAATCACTTCGGTTGCCGAAGTGCGCGGTTCAGACAAGCTAGTCAAACTCAGCGTGGATTTTGGCGATCACAGCAGGAACATTTTGGCCGGGTTAAAAGCGGAACGGGAGCATCCAGGCGCTCTTGAGGGTCAACAAGCCCTGTTTGTAGTCAATCTGGAAGCCAGAAAGATGATGGGTGAGGTGTCGGAAGGGATGCTATTCGATATTGGCTATGCCGACGGCGTGCAGCCGGTGTTGGCAGTCCCGGAAAGCACTGTCCCAAATGGAACGAGGGCGGGATGAAGCCAGAGACGCGCAAAGATTTTGAGGCAGTCGCGACCCAGGAAGAGCGCTACCAACTCGCCACCTACAAGAAGATGGCGATTGTCGCCGAGCGTGGCGAAGGGGTATGGATCTATGGGACGGACGGTGAAAAGTATTTGGATCTCTACGGTGGCCACGCTGTAGCCGGAACGGGTCACTCGCATCCGCATGTGGTCGCCGCAATTCAAAAACAAGCAGCGGAGTTACTTTTTTATTCAAACCTGGTTTATTCGGAAGCTCGTGCGCGGGCCGCGGAGAAGTTGGTTTCGATTGCGCCGCCCGGTCTGAGTAAGGCCTTCTTTTGTAACTCGGGTACGGAAGCAAATGAGAACGCGATGCGCATGGCGCGGATGGCGACGGGGCGCGAAAAAATCATCACGTTCACGGGGGGCTTTCACGGGCGTACGGCGGACGCGATCAGCGCAACCTTTCTTGGCAAGTACCGCGAGCTGGGCAAACCAAACGTGCCCGGGCACCTGCCGGCTGAGTTTGGCGACCTGGAATCTGCACGGGCCCTGGCTGACGAAAGTGTCGCGGCGATCATGCTGGAGCCGATTCAATCGATGGCCGGCGTGCGCATGGCTGAACCGGCATTCTACGAGGGGCTGCGCGAACTGTGCGACGAGCGCGGTATCATTCTGATCTACGATGAAGTGCAAACGGGCGTCGGTCGCACAGGTGAATGGTTTTTTGCCGGCAGCGTCAGGGGAGCTGGAGTAGTGCCGGATATCATCACGCTGGCAAAAGCGCTGGGCAGCGGCATTCCTGTCGGCGCTTGTTTGGTTAATGAGAGTGTGGCGAGCCACATCAAGGAAAATGACCTCGGTACGACGTTTGGCGGTGGCATGATTGCGATGGCGGCGGTGACGGCGACGATCGAGGCTATTGAAAGTGATGAGATGCTGGCGAATGTCAGGGAGGTCGAAAAGTATCTTCGCGACCACCTCGGCGAGATTCCGTCAGTCGTGGCGGTCCGGGGACTCGGATTCCTCCTGGGACTGGAATTCAAAGTGAATGTGAAAGAGGTTCACGCCGCTCTACTTGAGCGAAAAGTGATAACCGGCACTTCAAGTGATCCCAAAGTGCTGCGCCTGCTGCCGCCGCTTTGTTTAGGTAAGGCAGAGGTCGATCTATTTGTCGATACATTGAAGATGTTGTAGGGGCGGGG
>JBDTOI010000024.1:0-32935 GCA_039933315.1 Pyrinomonadaceae bacterium | reverse complement strand
CCTCAAATATGAATAGTCAGCCCGTGCACGCCTTCCGCCGCTTCCATCACAGCTTCGGCCACGGTTGGGTGCGCGTGCATCGTGCGGCCCAGTTCTTCAGCAGTTGATTCCAGTTGCATGGCCACGCAAGCTTCCGCAATCAGTTCGGTCGCATGCGGGCCAATGATATGAACGCCCAGAATCTCGTCATACTTCTTCTCGCTGACGACTTTCACGAAACCCTCTTCTTCGCCGAGGATGCGCGCCTTTCCGGAGGCCGAGAAGGGAAACTTGCCCACTGTGACATCGTAACCCTGTTCGCGCGCTTTCGCTTCCGTTAACCCCACTGATGCGACCTCCGGGTCGCAATAGATGCAATTCGGCACCAGGCGGAGATTGATGGGCCGCACATCTTTCTGTCCGGACATGTGTTCGACAGCGACGATTCCTTCTTTCGACGCCAGATGGGCCAGTAAAGGCGTGGGCACCACATCGCCAATCGCGTAAACGCCCTTCTCGCCGGTTTGTTGATACTCGTCGACTTGTATGAAACCGCGCTCGACTTTGATCTTGGTTCCTTCCAGCCCCAGGCCCTCGGTATAAGCCATGCGGCCAACAGCGACGAGAAGCATTTCGGCTTCCAGCTTTACTGCTTCACCTTTTGCAGTTTTGCCGCTGACTACAACGCTCTTGTCGGTCTTCTCAAGTTTCTCGAGTTTGGTATCCACCTGTGACTTGATGCCGCGTTTGCGGAACGCTCGTTCCAGGTCCTTGGAAACCTCTTCATCTTCAAGCGGCACAAGTCTTGGTAGTAGCTCGACTATTGTGGTCTCGGCGCCGAACCGCGAATAGACAGAAGCGAACTCAACACCCACTGCGCCCGCGCCCATGACGATCAAAGACTTGGGCACTTCCTTCAACTCCAGGATGTGATCGCTATTGACGACGCGCTCGCCGTCGGTATCAAAACCGGGAATAGGACGCACAACTGAGCCACTGGCGATAATGATGTTCCTGGTATTAATGATCTGTTTCTTGCCGTCTTCGCCTGTAACCTCGACTTTCCCCGGCAGCGCCAGCCGCCCGGTGCCGTTGAATCGGGTAATCGAGTTCTTCTTCATCAGAAACTCGATGCCTTTCGAGTTCTTCATCACCACCTTGTCTTTGCGTTTTTGCACGTCAGCAAAGGCGAGTTGAATTCCGGAAGCCTGGACGCCAAAGTCCGCGGCGTGCTGCATCTGTTCGTAGATATGCGCCGACATCAAGAGCTGTTTGGTGGGGATGCAACCGCGCAGGGTGCAGGTGCCGCCGAGGCGCTTGTCTTTTTCCACGATGGCCGCTTTCAAACCCAACTGAGCTGCGCGAATCGCCGCCACATAGCCGCCCGGCCCGCTGCCGATAACGGTGACATCAAATTGTTCGTTAGCCAATGTTCCTGGGTTCCTCTCTTACGCCGGCGCGGGCGAACAAACGTCCTCAGCCTGATCCGGGCGATTCTAAATTGCGGGCGGACACACCCGTCCGCCTCCGCCTGCAACCTTATTACTGGTTCGTTCTTGTAAAGACAGGCATTATAATCATTCGTAGGTATTTCATCCAACTCAGCCGTTTGATCGGACATGGGGTCAACGTTGTTTGACCTCAAGGCTCCAAAAGCGCGGGAAGAAAAACATGAATCACAGCAACGGCTTTCTAAAACTGGTTGACGACGCCAAGACTGGCATACGAGAAGTGACTGTGGCAGAAACGCAAGCGCGGCTGGCCGACAATCCCGATGCCAGAATAATCGACGTGCGCGAGGACAATGAATGGGAAGCCGGGCACGCCGCCGGCGCCGAGCATCTGGGCAAAGGCATCATCGAACGCGACATTGAAGCAAGGGTCCCCGACAAGTTCGCCGAAGTGATTCTCTATTGCGGCGGGGGCTACCGTTCAGCGCTAGCAGCGGATGTGCTGCAAAAGATGGGCTACACCAACGTCTGGTCAATGGTCGGAGGCTGGAAAGCCTGGAAAGAATCCGGCGCCCCGATAGAGGAACCAGAGCATAAGAGCGGAGATAGGCAAAATGTCACAGCAGGCCAGTGAACAGAAACAGCAAATGCGCACCGAGACGGACTCGATGGGCGCGATCGAAGTGCCCTCGGATAAATACTGGGGGGCTCAGACGCAGCGCTCATTGCTCCACTTCGATATTGGCAACGACGTCATGCCGCGGGAGATGATCCGCGCGTTCGGCATTCTGAAAAAAGCTGCGGCCCTCGTCAATCAGGATCTGGGCAAGCTGCCGGCGGACAAAGCCAAACTGATCGTCCAGGCGTGCGACGAAGTCATTTCGGGCAAGCTGGATGAACACTTTCCCTTGCGCGTGTGGCAAACGGGCAGCGG
Source organism: Pyrinomonadaceae bacterium (assembly GCA_039933315.1). Classification (GTDB taxonomy): domain Bacteria; phylum Acidobacteriota; class Blastocatellia; order Pyrinomonadales; family Pyrinomonadaceae; genus DASXRU01. The sequence goes on along the minus strand of JBDTOI010000024.1, from coordinate 30,571 downwards.
CACGCAGACCAACATGAACGCCAACGAAGTGATCTCGAATCGGGCGATTGAGATTGCCGGCGGCGTGATGGGCAGCAAAACTCCGATTCATCCTAATGACGATGTGAACATGTCACAATCGTCGAACGATACTTTCCCCACCGCCATGTACATCGCTGCCGCTGAGCGCATGAACGTGCTGATTCCGGAGATTCAGCGCGTGCACGATGCCATCGATGCAAAGGCCAAAGAATTTTCCGACGTCGTGAAAATAGGGCGCACCCATTTGCAGGATGCGACTCCTCTCACGGTGGGCCAGGAGATGTCAGGGTGGGCCAGTTTACTTGAGCGCGATATCGACCGTTTGAAGGCCACTATGCCCGGATTATTTGACCTGGCCATTGGCGGCACCGCAGTGGGCACCGGACTCAATTCACACCCTGAATTTGGCGAGCGCGCTGCCAGGAAGATTGCCGAGCTAACCGGACTTCCGTTCAAATCTCATCCCAACAAGTTTGCTGCCCTGTCGGCGCACGATGAAATAGTGTTTGCGAGTGGCGCACTGAAAACCCTGGCTGCCTCGCTGATGAAAATTGCTAATGATATTCGCTGGTTGGCTTCCGGACCACGTTGCGGGCTGGGTGAATTGACCCTACCGGAGAATGAACCCGGTTCTTCCATCATGCCGGGCAAGGTTAATCCCACGCAGAGCGAAGCGATGACGATGGTGGCGGTGCAGGTTTTCGGCAACGATGCCGCGGTCACCTTCGGCGGTTCACAGGGAAACTTCGAGCTCAACGTCTTCAAACCGGTGATGATTCACAACCTGCTGCACTCGATCCGCTTGCTGAAGGATGCCAGCCATGGATTCGTTGACTACTGCATCGCGGGCATCGAGCTGAATCGCGATCAAATCAACGAGCACCTGCAGGGTTCGCTGATGCTGGTGACGGCCTTGAATCCGCGTATTGGCTATGACAAGGCGGCCCAGGTGGCGAAAAACGCTCACAAGAAGGGCATTTCCTTACGCGAGTCGGCGGTGGAATTGGGATTCCTCACGGGCGAGGAATTCGATGAATACGTTAAGCCGGAAGAGATGACGCACCCCTGACGTCAGCGGAATCCACAGATTACGCAGATTACACAGATTTGCGAGATAGCTAAGAAGCGGTTCGACCGTTTCCCCCTGGGAGGTACTTTGCCTCACCTATCTCACCTCACTCATCGCCTTACTATCGTTCTAAGTCTGTGAAATCTGTGTTATCTGTGGATTCTTCAACGGCAATACTCGTTTTAGGCAGGCCACTGACAATCATCGCAAGGCGGGGTATACTTCTTGCACGTTCCCTTCGCAGAAAAGTATTGCAGCGGCCTCCCATGAGGCTTAGCAGAGTCGCCACATCTGTTTCCAGGGCTGAAAAGCGATGAAACAGAAACATGCAGGCTTTTCTTAATCAAAGATAAACGGTTACTTTTCATATCAGATCAGCTAAATGGCCGGTGAATCAATTGATCGTTATTTCCGCCTGATCTACGGAGTCCGCGATAAGAAACCCTCTGGCCGCCTCTGGTGCCCCGCGGCCGACGTGTATCGGACGCGCGATGGTTGGATCGTGAAGGTCGATCTGGCCGGAATTTCCGCCGATGATCTCCAGATCACTTTGCACGGGAGCACATTGGAATTGCGAGGCCTGCGGCGCGATAGCTCTTACGCTGAAGGCATCACGTACCAGCAGCTTGAAATCACCTATAGCCGGTTTGAGAAGAGGATTCAGTTTCCCTCTTCCATCGAGAAGGCCACGCTGGAGCGCGATTATCGGGACGGCCTGTTGGTATTGAAGCTGGTTGAAGCCGAGGAAGGATAGGTCAGATTTTAGCCGCGGATGAACGCGGATGAGCGCAGATAAGGGAAAGATGGGAAGAAAGAAAAACGTGGATATGAAATCGTGGATATGAAGCAAAGCCTGGCGCGCCGCCAAATGAGAACTCTATACGGTTTTTGACTTGGCTTGTTCTGATCCGCGTCTATCCGCGTTAATCTGCGGCTAAAAAGTATTGTTCTCCAGGCTTTGAAGTCGCGAACTTTTGATCTTCTGAATGCGGATTTTCGTTTAAGTTAAAAAGATGGCTGACACTCCAGAAAACAACCCTACTGCAGAAAGTGCGGTAAGGCCGCCGCCGAGCATATCGCCAAGCGCACCGGCGAGCTTGCTACCGAGTGCACCCCCACCTCCGGCGGAGCCCGTCCCTTTTGAGATCGCGGTGCTGCCTTTGCAGAACACCACGTTGTTTCCGGAGACAATGGTTCCCCTGGCGGTAGGCAAGAGGCCGTCGGTGGCAGCGATCGAATCCGCGCTGGCCACTGAAGAAAAGCTGGTCGCCTGCGTCAGTGTCAGGGCTGAAAAATCCGACGACAAGAATGACGAAGAACCGGTCCGGCCGTCGCAGCTCTACACGGTGGGCACGCTCGTCATGATCAAACGCATGGAGCGGGTAGAGGATACGCTTCACCTGATTGTGCAGGGCACAGAACGGTTACAGATACTGGAGTGGTTGCAGGAGGAGCCTTACCTGCGGGCGCGTGTGAAAATCCTTCCCGACCCGGTAATCGTAGATCCGGAGCAGGTTGAGGCCGCAAAACGCAACGTGCAATCCTTGATTCAGCAGGCGCTGGCCCTGCTGCCGCAAGTGCCGCCGGAGATTCGTATGGCGGTCCTGGCTGCGGATGATGCGGTTCGTTTGGCTTATTTCCTCGGCTCCATGCTGAATCTGGGCGTGGAAAAAGAGCAGAAGATGCTCGAAGCCAATACCGCGGACGAGTTGTTACACCTGGCTCACGATTATCTCGCGCGGGAAGTAGAAATAATTCGCTTGCGCTCCAAGATTGCCACCGAAGCCCAGTCGGAAATGGACAAAGCGCAGCGCGATTACGTTCTGCGTCAGCAGATGAAAGCGATTCAGCGCGAGCTGGGCGATGAGAGCGGCGAGCAGGCCGATGCGGAGATGCTGCGCGAGCGCCTGACCAAAACCGATTTGCCCGATGAAGTGCGCAAGGAAGCGGAGCGCGAGCTGAGTCGCATGGAAAAGCTTCCCGCGGCCGCCCCCGACTATCATGTGATCCGCACCTACCTGGATTTCATACTCGAATTGCCCTGGCGGAAATCCAGCGAAGACAAACTGGATTTGAACGAAGCACGCCGGGTGCTGGATGAAGATCACTACGGACTCGAGGACGTGAAGGAACGCATCCTGGAGTTTCTCGCCGTCATTAAACTTCGCCCCGATGCCAAGAGTCCCATCCTTTGTTTCGTCGGCCCGCCCGGAGTAGGCAAGACGAGTCTGGGACGGTCGATCGCGCGCGCCATGGGGCGGAACTTTGAACGGATGAGTCTGGGCGGGGTGCGTGATGAGGCGGAATTGCGCGGGCACCGGCGCACCTACGTTGGCGCAATGCCGGGTCGGATTATTCAATCCATTCGCCGGGCCGGCGTAAACAACCCGCTGATGATGCTCGACGAGATCGACAAGTTGGGTAATGACTATCGCGGCGATCCCGCGTCAGCGTTGCTGGAGATTCTGGATCCGCAACAGAACAACACCTTCAGAGATCACTATCTGGATCTGCCGTTCGATCTGTCGAAGGTTTTCTTTATCGCCACGGCAAACCAGTTGGGTCCAATTCCGCCGCCGCTGCGGGATCGCATGGAGATCATCCAGCTTTCCGGCTATAGCGATCAGGAGAAGTTGCAGATCGCGCTGAAGTATCTGGTGCCGCGCCAGGTCGAGGAGAACGGCCTCAAGCCGGAGAATTTTAGTATCAGCAATGAAGCGCTGGCCTTGATTGCCGCTCGTTACACGCGCGAAGCCGGCGTCCGTCAGATGGAGCGAACGATTGGCCGCCTGGCGCGGAAAGCCGCACTCAAAGTTGCCCAGGGCCAGGCCGAGAAAATTACGGTCGATGTGGCGGAGCTCAAAGAGTATCTCGGCCCGCCGCGGTTCTACCCGGAGCAGGCCCGCAAGGAGTTGCCGGCGGGAGTGGCCACGGGAATGGCCTGGACGGAAATGGGCGGCGAAGTGCTGTTCATCGAAGCCACTTTGTTACCCGGCGGCAGTGGCTTCACCATCACCGGCCAATTGGGCGAAGTGATGCAGGAGTCAGCGCGCGCGGCCCAGTCTTATCTGTGGTCGCACGGAGCGGAGTTTGGCATCAGGGCCGAGATGTTTAAGGAGTATGGGGTGCACCTGCACGTTCCCGCCGGCGCCATTCCCAAAGACGGTCCCAGCGCCGGAGTAACAATCACGGCGGCGCTGGCTTCGCTTTACACCGGGCGGCGCGTGCGGCCTGACACGGCGATGACGGGCGAGATTACGTTGTCCGGTTTGGTCTTTCCTGTCGGCGGCATTAAAGAGAAAGTGCTCTCGGCGCACCGGGCCGGCATTCGCCGCATCATTCTGCCGGCACGTAACGATGCCGACATTGAAGAAATCCCTGAGAATGTGCGCGGCGAGTTGGAGATCGTGTTCGTGTCGCGCATTGGCGAAGCGCTCGAAGCGGCACTTGAGGTGCTGGTGGCCAACCCGCCGCCTCCATTGCCGGGGGGTGGTGACGCAAAGCGCGAACGCTCCCGTGAGAATGAGCCAGAGCCGATGATTGCGCGGGAGCGGTAGACCAGGAAACTTTTGCCACAGATGAACACGGATAAAGGCGGATCCGAACTAAGTCTATTCCACTCACGTTTACCAGGCTTGCTCTCTTTTCATATCCCTGTTTATCCGCGTTCATCTGTGGCTGAATAGTCTTACGGATAGTTCTCATATCGAATCAAACATCAATTCATCCACGTAGCACCAGCCCCAATCTTCTCCCGGTTGAAACGACTTTATGATTGGGTGGGTCGTCTTATGAAAGTGACGCGTGGCGTGCCGGTTCTTTGAAGAGTCGCAGCAACCGACATGGCCGCAGGTCAGGCACAGGCGCAAGTGCATCCATTCGTCGCCAATTGCCAGGCAGTCTTCGCATCCGTCGGCGCTGGGTGTTACTGGTTTTATTTTATCAACGTGCAGGCATTCCAAATTCACTTCAATTTCCCCCCTCTGCTCTCAATCATCAGCCACGCGCTCAGAGAACTTCCCATAGCCAAAACGGCGCCGATTAGCATTATCACGCGGAACCCGGAAATGAATGAATCGCTGACTGCCTGCTCGAGCTGAGCCAGTGTCTCAGGCTGCAGGTTCGCCGGCAGTTCCAATCCCGTCAGTTTTACGCTTTGCCCTGCAACCGAGTGTCGTACATCTTCGCCTACCCCCATGCGCACCAGATGCCGATCCAGGCTTCGACTGAAGGTTTGCAGCATCACAACGCCGAAGATCGCGATCGCCATCAGGCCTGCCATTCGTGACATGGCGTTGTTGATTCCCGAGGCCACTCCGGCCTGCTGCTCTTTGACTGAGCTCATTACGGTGGTGGTCAACGGCGCCACACTTACCGCCATCCCCAATCCGAGAATTACCACAGCAGGGAAGAAACTAGTCCAGTAGTTTGGACTGCGCGACGGCAGGGCGAACATTGCCAGACCAGCACTCGCGATTAAGGGACCAATGATTAACGGCAGCCGCGCTCCGAAACGGTCGACCAGCCCCCCCGACCAGCGCGATAGCAGGAACATGATTATGATGAACGGCAGGAACGCGGCCCCGGCTGCCGTGGCTGAGTAACCCTGGACCTGGATCAGGTTCAGGGCAAAAAAGAAGAGTGTGCCTCCCAGCGCTGCATACAAAAGCAATGTCAACAGATTTGCTCCGGCGAAGGTGCGAGACTGAAACAGCGGCAGCGGCAACATCGGATTGCGAGCGCGCCGCTCGACCAGTATGAAGACCAGCAGCGAAACGATGCCGGTAACCAACGAGGCGATCACCATCGGATGGCGAAAGCCAAGCCGCGACGATTCGGTCAGTCCAAAAACCAGGCCGCCCAAACCCACGGTGGCGAGGACGGCGCCCAGCCAGTCCAGGGGCCCGCTTTCGTCTTTGTCCCGACTCTCGGGGACGCGCCAGAATGAGATCAAAACTACGGCGGCGGCGATCGGCACGTTGAGGAAAAAGACGGCCCGCCACGAAACATGCTCGATGAGCCAACCGCCGGCCACTGGTCCAATGGCAGTAGTTATTGCCGAGAAACCGGACCAGGTGCCAATGGCGCGGCCGCGTTGGTCCGAAGCAAACGAGGCACTAATAATCGCCAGGCTTCCCGGGACCAGTAAAGCCCCGCCGATTCCCTGAATTGCTCGCGCGGCGATTAGTTGGTTGATGCTGGCGGCGGCCCCGCAGGCGACAGAGGCGAGAGCGAAGAGCGTGACGCCGATAAGGAAAATAAGTTTGCGTCCGTAACGGTCGCCGAGCGAACCGCCAACCAGCAATAGCGCCGACAGAAACAGCGCATAGGCTTCGACGACCCATTGCACTCCGATCACGGTGGCGTTCAAGTTCTTTTGCAGCGATGGTAGAGCTACATTGACGACCGTGCCGTCAATGAAAGCCATGCTGGAAGCGAGGATGGTGGCAGCCAGGATCCAGCGCCCCTGTGATTTGGTGCAGGGGGCGGCGGACTTACCGGAAAGAATGATTCCTTCACCGCAAGGTTCGTTAATGATGTTTGACATTGTTCGCTGTATCCGCAGATTACGCAGATTCAAACAGAAAAGCTAATTAGAGGAACCCGGTGAATGATCCACGAAATCATAAAACGTGACACCAACCTTTTAGTGAGTTTTTGTGTGATTTGGTAGATCGTCTTGAATTGATTGAAGGGCAAAGCTTGCAGTGCGAACGTGCTGTGAGATAATTACCCGCCCCTATGAATCCCAGACTTACTGCCAGCATTATTGCCGGAAGCACGTTCGTTTTCTGGGCGACCAGCTCTTTGGCGTCGTCTCCCAATCCATCTAACCCCGCTTCCGCTGCGGCCAGTGAACACACTCTGGATCCAATGCTTTTGGCGGGCATTGCCTTGATGCTCGTTGTCGCTAAACTCGGCGGCGAATTATTCGAAAGAATCAAGCAGCCTGCGGTTCTCGGAGAACTGATTGCCGGGATCCTGCTCGGCAATCTCCTGCTAATTGGTTTTGGCCGACTAGAGCATCTTAAAGACAACGGGATAATCGCTGCCCTGGCAGAAATCGGCGTAATCCTCCTTTTGTTCGAAGTGGGTTTGGAAACGAAGCTAGCGGAGATGCGCGAGGTCGGTTGGTCATCACTTTTGGTTGCTGCTCTCGGGGTAATCGCGCCCTTTTTTATGGGCTGGGGTGTTTCGGCTTATTTTCTGCCTGAGGAATCGCGACTCGCTCATATCTTCGTTGGCTGCGTTTTGTGCGCAACCAGTGTCGGCATTACCGCCCGGGTATTAAAGGACCTGCGCAAACTATCCACGCGCGAAGCGCGCATCATCCTGGGCGCGGCGGTAATCGATGACGTCATCGGGCTTTTAATCCTGGCCGTGGTTGTCGGCGTAGTCGCAGCTACCAACGCCGGGATCCAGTTTTCGACGGTTGGCCTCGTGTGGATTGCGATCAAGGCTTTGATTTTCTTTGTCGCAGCGTTTGCGATCGGACACTACGCAGTGCCTCCGGTTTTTCGCGGGGCCGGACGACTGAATACTCAAGGCGTATTATTAGTCCTGGCGATTGCGTTTTGCTTTTTCCTTTCCTGGATGGCGGCAAAGGTGGGGTTAGCCCCCATCGTGGGCGCCTTTGCCGCTGGCCTGGTGCTCGAAGAGATCCACTTTAAGCCCTTTCTGGAGCGCGGCGAGCGTGATCTGCGCGAGTTGCTCGTGCCCGTTACCACGATATTCGTTCCTCTCTTCTTCGTGCTGATGGGAATGAAGGTTGATCTGCGCGCCTTTGCCAATCCCGCAATCCTCGGCTTTGCATTCTTCCTCACCGGCGCAGCGATCATCGGTAAACAGATTTGCTCCTTGGCGGTTGCTGAGCGTGGTCTGAATCGCCTCGCTATTGGCCTGGGAATGATTCCGCGAGGGGAAGTGGGATTGATTGTCGCCGGTATTGGCGCGACTCTAATGCTGCCGAATACGGCCGGCGTTCCCGAGCGGGTCGTTAATGCGGCCACCTTCAGCGCGGTGGTGATTATGGTCTTTGTGACAACGCTGGTGACACCGCCGGCATTGAAGTGGGCCTTAGGCAGAAAAAGACGGCAGGGCGATTCTCCGTGACGTTAGCACCACCGGTGCTGCAAACGAAAGGGTAACGCAGCCAGTGGATATGCCTTACACACCTTACCTCAAAGGAGACAAAAACAATGGCAGTCCTTCGAGACAAACCTTACTCAAACTACAACTTCTTGGTCGACCTCGGCACCGGCGATAGCAACAGCCCCCAGGCCGGCTTCTGTGAAGTTATCCTGCCGTATGCTGCGGTGGATGTGATTCAGTATCGCTCCGGCAACGATAAGGAATCCGGAGTAAGAAAGATTCCCGGCCGCGCGCACTATGGCAATGTAATTTTTAAGCGCGGGGTAATTGGTTCGCTGGATCTTTATCAATGGTGGGACGACGTGCGCAACGGTAACGTAAAGTCTGCGCGCACCGTTACAGTGCAACTGCAAAACGAAGATCATACCGAGATCGTAATGGTCTGGAAGTTCCTGCGGGCCTGGCCGGTGAGGTACGAGTTTTCACCGCTTGACGCAAAAGGGAAAGAAACGCTGATCGAAAGTTTGGAGCTGGCGTTTGAGAGATTGGAAATGGAATGAGGGTGAAGTAGATCGAGAGGGGGGTCTGGCCACCAGCAAGGATCAAAGCAAAGCAGGAATAAAAGAGTTACTATAGGGCCTATAGGACTTATTGGACCTATTCATCCGCGGCCCGTTTAGTTCAGACCAGTTTCATTGGTATCGGATTCTTTGGATCCCTGGTGTAGTCGTAAAAGCCGCGACCGGATTTGCGCCCATAAAGACCTGCCATGACCATGCGCTTCAGTAGCGGTGGCGGTGCAAAGCGTTTCTCGCGAAACTCATTGAACATGATTTCAGCGATGTAGTAAGTAGTGTCCAGTCCCACAAAATCGCCGAGCGTCAGCGGGCCCATGGGATAACCGCATCCAAGTTTCATCGCGTTATCTATATCAACCGTGTTGGCCACACCTTCCTCGAGAGCGCGGATGGCGTCAAGCAGGTAAGGCACCAGCAGGCGATTAACAATGAACCCGGTCTTGTCCCCGGCCCGCACCGGGGTTTTCCCCAGCTTCCTGCCAAACTCAACTGCCTGTTCGTAAACCTGGTCGTCGGTCAGGATCGTGCGCACCACTTCCACCAGTTTCATGAGCGGCACGGGATTGAAGAAGTGCATGCCGATGAAGCGCTGCTGGCGATCTGCCGAAGTAACATTCATCATCTCGGTGATCGAAAGCGAAGAAGTATTGGACGCAAAAATTGTCTCTGGCTTGCAGAGTTCGTCAAGACGCTTGTAGGTTTCGCGTTTAATGTCTACGTTTTCAATAATGGCTTCGATAATGATCTCGCATTCGGCCAGATCGTCCAGCGTGGTCGTCCCGGTCAGATGGCCGCGAATTTCTTTTTGCTGTTCAGGGGTGATCGTGCCCTTCTCCGCAAAACGGCCCAGAGACTTATCAATTCCGGCGAAGCCCTTCGCGATTAGATCGTCAGACACCTCGCGCACTATGGTGGTAAATCCGGCGCTGGCTACGGTCTGGGCGATTCCGGCTCCCATCAGTCCGCAGCCGAGCACACCCACTGTCTTAATTTCCATTTCGTTTCATCTCCTCAACAATGTTTGCCAGCTCCACCGGCTACCTGGCCGGCGAGCTCGCAGGTTTTTCTGCTCCGGAGTTGGTGTTTGTATCCTCCGGTGTGACCAATTCAATGCCGTACGTCTTACCTGTTTCGTTAATCCATTTATCGCGTCGAGCCGTCCAGGCCTCGTAATCCTGATATAGCTTTTTAGTTTGTGCCTGGAACTCGGTCTGGCGCCGGTTTCTTTCCGGGACGACGCTCAGGTTGCGCGCGCGAAGCAGCAGTGCCTTAAGTTCCGTTCGTAGAGCCTCACCGGTCTGATCCGGGCCCACAGATTGATCGAGAAGCATTAGAGCGTGCTGAAATTGTTCCTGGTCGATCTTGTTACTTACTGCCGCCTCAAAGGCTCGCTGTCCTTCGTTGATCGCGTTGAGATACGGCACCACCGCGTGCTCGTTGGTACTCGCTTCGAGCGGGATCGGATTCGGACCGGCCCTGTACGGATCGCGGAAGTGGCGCTGCACCATGAAAAAACTCACTGCCACCAGAGCCAGAGACAAAACCTGCAGAGCTCTCCAGGTAATGGTTATGGTCGCCCGTTCGCCCGGCCGTTTGTAGTCCACTACCAAAGCCATAGCCGCGCCGGAAACCAACCCGCCCAGATGGGCCGCATTGTCGATAAACCCGCGGGCCATAAACCCTATGAACAGATTGATCAGAATGACAGGCAGCAACCCGGTACCGAAGGCGCGCTTAAAGCCTTCAGGCAATTCGCGACGAAACTTTATGCCGAAGACGAACAAAACCCCGATCAGCCCGAAGAGCGCGCCGGAGGCCCCGACGGAAGGATCGTCACGCGCCTTAAAAACAAAGCTGCCCAGAAGTCCCTTTACCCATTCCGGTCGCACAGTCAGGTAGCTGGCGACCACGCCTGCCACCCCGGTGACCACCCAGAAGACAACAAACTTGGCTGACCCGTAAAGCTTCTCTACATATGGCCCAATCATCCACAGGCTGTACATGTTTACCAGCAGGTGCAAAACATTCACATGAATGAAGACAGGCGTGACAAAGCGCCACCATTGATGATCTTGCTTAATAAGAAAGTTAAGTTTCGCGCCATAAGCCTGCAATACTTCCTGAGGAAACACCCACAGCGCCCCGCTATTCATGCCGCTGGACTGCCACATCAGGAGAAAGACAAAAAAGTTCGCCACCAGGAAGAGAATCGTGAAGATGTACGAGCGATTGAGCACCGCTCGCGCAAAGCGCATGGCGTCAAGATCGTAGGCGCGGCGCGGCTGGTTGGGAGATATTGAAGAGGTTGCTGCTGCGTCTGCGCCGCATACGGTGCAGGTGTTTTGACCCGCGCCGACGATGGCGCCACACTTACGACAGAGCGACGGCCGTCCCTCGAGGTTCATTTCTTGTTTCCGATTCTTTAGTGGGGCTTTGAACGAGTAAATGAGCAGGACCTGCTGTTTGAAACCTATCCCAGTTTTTCCAGCAGATTGACAAGGTCGTCGGCATGCTCCTCTTCCATCGCCAGAATTCCTTCCAGCATACGTCTGGTAGTCGGATCGTCGTTCCCCACGTAGGTGATCATTTCGCGGTAACTGTCGATGGCAATCCTTTCGGCCACCAGGTCTTCTTTGATCATATCGTTTAGCGTGTCGCCTTCGACGTATTCGGCATGGCTCCGCATAAGCAGACCTTCGGGAGAAAAGTTGGGGGCGCCTCCCAGCTGTACTATGCGCTGCGCAATTAGATCCGCATGCCCCTGCTCCTCGTTGGCATGTTGCAGAAATTCAGCCGCCACGCTCTCCGCGTGAATACCGGTGGCCATGTAGTAATGCCGCTTATATCGCAGCACACACACTATCTCGGTGGCCAGGGCTTCATTCAGCAACTTATTCACGGTCTCCCGGTCGGCGCTGTAACCCTCGGTTACCGCACCCTGCTCGATGTGCTGGCGCGCGCGCTCGCGCAGAGTTTTGATGTCAGTGAGAAATGGTTTATCACCCACGATTCACTCTCCTGTACTTAGTTTTCTGTAGGCCTGGATATTACTAGTTTCAGTGAAGTTGGAGCAAGCAGGGGTCATAAAGCGAATCGCCTGAGAGGCTGTCGGCGGCTGAAATGTGGTTCTCCCCAGTCAAACGATTAGCTAAGTCCGTTTGACTGACTCGCCTTGACAGAATTTGATTCAAACAGATTGATGCATCCTTTTCGGCTGTAATTCCGGCACTTTTCGCTGGAGCTTAAGACGGAATTGCCTCGGCACACTTTTTGTTAAAAGGTTTTCACCATGTTCCCCGGCTGTGCGCTGTGGGATTCGGCAAGTTCAAAGTTAAGGAGTTCGCCCCGAATGCGTAGATTCCCTCTCTTAGTTTTAATAATGGTCGCAATAGCTGCGGCCGCAATAGCCTTCCTTCCTTCAACTCGGGGAGCGAGTAGTGGTCGGCCCACTGAATCAAACAGGCTAGCGCCGTCACTGCGCCGCTACGAGCACAAAGGACGCTCAAGCGCCGAGCGAGTGCGGGTCATCGTGAAAGCCACGGAAGGGATTAACCCGGCGCAGGTATCCACGAGGTTGCAAGCAGCCGGTGCGAAAATCAGCAATCAAATGGACGCGCTGGGATTGACGGTCGCCGAAATGCCAGTGGCCAACCTGGCAGCGGTCGCATCCCATGATGAAATCGCCTGGATATCACCCGATCAAGAGGTCAAGTCACTGGCCACATCAGCGAATAACACCAGCCACGTAGAAGTGACCTCAGGCGCCAGCAACTTTCTACCCGCTACTGATAAAGCCATGGCGGACGGGGGCGCGGGAAACAAGATCGGTATCGCAATCCTGGATAGCGGGATCAGTCCGGCCGACGCAGCTGAGTTTGTCGGCTACGAGTGGCGTACAAGCAGCGGGTTGCTGGGCACCGGACTTCTCGGGACTCCGTATCTTGCTTCCTATGATCGCATTCGTAAGCGCGTTGATTTCACAGGAGAATCGAATGGTGATGACGCTTACGGCCACGGTACACATACTGCCGGGATTGCAGCGGGAACTGGGCAGTCGAGCGAAGACAATGCTGCTTCCAATCCGGGAGCTGCAACCTACGGCGGGGTAGCACCCGGTGCAAATCTTATTAGCGTGCGCGTGCTTAATTCAAAAGGCACGGGGACCGTGTCGAATGTAATCGCCGGCATAAATTGGGTAATTCAGAACAGAAACACCTACAAGATTCGCGTAATAAACCTCTCGCTGGGTACACCGGTTAGCCAAAGCTACAAAACCGATCCGTTGTGCCAGGCGGTAGCCAAAGCGGTTGACGCCGGAATCGTGGTCGTGGTTGCTGCCGGCAACTGGGGAAAAGATGCCTACGGCAATACGCTGTACGGAGGAATACTCTCTCCAGCGAACTCGCCCAAAGTAATCACGGTGGGCGCTACCAATACCCAACAGACTAATGGACGTACTGACGATGTCGTGACCACCTATTCATCGCGCGGACCGACGCTGGTTGATGGTCTGGTAAAGCCGGACCTGGTAGCCCCGGGCAATCAAACCGGTGCAGCCGAAACCGCGGTAGCGTCTCCTTCGGCTAGCTACAGCTACAACTCCACGGGCGGGGGCGGTCTCATTGGCGGCCTGCTGGTCGGAGACACCAGCACGAACAAGCCAAAGGCAACTGGAACTTACGAGATTCTCAGCGGGACTTCTTTTGCCGCGCCAATGGTCTCGGCGACAGTCGCCATCATGCTCGAAGCCAATCCGTCCCTGACTCCGGCATTCGTGAAAGCGGTTCTGATGCGCACCTCTCAACGGTTGCCTTTCTATGAAAACCTGGTCGCCAACGGCCGGATGTCACCTTACGAGCGGGCGATTACTCAAGGCGCCGGCACTTTGAACACCAGCGCTGCAGTAGTTGTAGCTAAAGCGATTCGCAAAGATGCAAATAACGCCAACGTTGGCGAGAACTTGATTACGAACAAAAATGTAACCTACTCGACCTGCGGCGTTACTTCGTCTATCGCCGGTGAAAGCATTCCGCTCAACAACGGGATTGTCTGGGTGGAGGGCGTAGCCTTCACCGACCGCCTCAAGCTTACGGATGGTTATCAACTGGCGGATGGCTCAATCCTGACTGACGGCTTTGTCATTGCCGGCGGCTACATGATGTCTGATGGGAGCTATGTCTTCAGTAACGGTGTGGTGATTGGTAGCGGTGTAGTCATCGGCAGCGGAGTAGTCATCGGCAGCGGCGTTGTAATTGGCAGTGGAGTCGTGATTGGGAGTGGGGTCGTTATCGGCAGTGAGTTTGTCTATGCCGATGGTGTCCTGGCTTCCGGCGGACCGACCGATTGGACTTCCGATAACGAAGCGGTCTGGGGGTCTAATCTGGTCGACCCTACCAGCATCGACGTTAAATCTACAAAGGTGATCCTCCAGGGTGAGGACGCTAGCCTTTCCGGTGTAACAAGATTGTCACCCACCAGCCCACTCTATCCCCGCCACTAAGCTGCTAAGAAATATTAGGGGGGTGGGCGCAACCAGCGCTCACTCTCTGGTTCTGAAAGGCGCGGCCTTCCTTGACTGAAGAGAACACTGTCGCTAAGAGCCGGGTTAACCCCACTGCGGTAATCGTGGTGGGCATTTTGCTGTGGCTGGTCTCTGTGGCCCGCCTTCTCACCGGCTACTCAGTTCATGACCAACTCATAATCCTCGCCTTAGTGCCGGTCGTAGTCATGACCGGGATGTTTCCAAACTCTTTTCCTTTGCCCTCGCTGAAGGTAACGAAGGAAAAGCTCACCTTTACCTATTCTGACGCACTCGTACTTCTGGTCGCCTGCTGGTATGGATTGCCCGCGTGCGTCTTCATAGCCGGTATTGAGGGATTCACCTCTTCGCGGCGTGTGGTCCGTCGCTTTTACAGCAATCTCTACTCATCGAGCATGATGTCGCTGGCCGCCGCCGCGGCTGCCGCTACACTGGGCGTGGTGCTGAATTATGGCTTTGGTGATGCGGGTAGTATTCAAGCACGCACGTTTCTGGCAGTAGCGGTCGCGATGCTGATAGCCAGCCTCGTTCATATTGTCGTCAATTCAGCCCTCTTCTCCCTGATCTTCTCCGTACGACTTCAGATTCCCTTTATCCGCAGCTGGAAACAGAACCTTTTGTGGACGGCGCCGATGTTTCTGCCGACCAGCGCCGCCGCGAGCCTGATGTTTGTCGCGCTACAGCATAACGCGCTGACCATGGTTGTGATTGGCACCCCGTTGTTGCTTGCCATCCATTTCGGTCATCGTCACTACAGCACCAGCGTGCAGGAACAATTTATTCTCATCGAGCGGGCGCAACAGGAGCGCATCGCGGTAATGGAGAAGGCCCACCGCGAGACCATCGAAGCCCTGGCGGTGGCAATAAATGCGAAAGACAAGGTCACGCACGAGCACGTGCTAAGGGTGCAGATTTACGCCGCCGGAGTGGCGCGCCTCCTGAAGTGCGACGACGCCGAAATCGACGCGCTGCGGGCCGGAGCTTTGCTGCACGACATCGGGAAGATCGCCGTGCCGGATTACATTTTGAACAAGCCGGGCAAACTCACCAGCGATGAGTTTGAGAAGATGAAACTGCATACGATCGTAGGCGCACAGATTCTGGGCCGAGTCGGTTTCCCCTTTCCCGTGGTGCCGGTGGTCCGCCACCACCACGAGCGCTGGGACGGCAAGGGCTACCCTGATGGCCTGAGTGGCGACGGGATTCCTCTAACGGCGCGGATTCTCTCAGTAGTGGATTGCTTCGATGCTGTTCGAGAAGATCGTCAGTATCGCAAGGCCATGACTCGCGAAGAGGCAATCGAGTTCATCATGAGTGGCAGCGGCACAATGTATGACCCGAAGGTAGTTGGCACCTTCATCACGCACCTCCCCGAGTTTGAAGCTGAGATACTCGCTCACCGTGGCGATGAGACGCCGACCTTTGGCATCGAGCCGCTCGAACAACTCTCCGAAGCGGCCCGGTTGGTCGCTCCGGCTGCAGGTCTGGCACAAACTGCCTCAGTCCAGCAAGCCAGAGAACTCTCGCACAAGGAACTGAAACTGTTCTACGACCTGGCACAAGAAATGAACAACGCGCCGTATCGAACTGGTGTTGTTGACGTGTTTCTGAATGGCCTGCCGGCTATTGTGCCCTTCAATTCCTGCGCGATAGCGCTAGCGGCGCCAGAATCTGGTAAGTGTGTGGTTGAGCACGCGGCTGGCCAGCGCGCTGCTTTGCTGAAAGGACGCGAAATCTCGGTGGGTGAGGGCGCTACCGGCTGGGCCCTGGCTAACCGCAGCCCGTTCTATAATTCCGATCCGCGACTCGACCTGCCCGCCAATTTAGCTGAATTCTTTTCCGACTATCGCACCCTGGCGGTCTTCCCGCTTATTAAAGGTGACGACCTGCTGGGAGTTGTGACCCTTTACTCCTCAGATCTCGATAAATACACGCCCGATCATGAGCGCCTGCTCGATGAGGCAGCGAAACTTCTGACTAATGCCTTGTTAGCCAAGCCGGACCAGGCAAAGGTTTTGCCGGACGATACCGCGCTGACGGTATCAAGTCATTTTCCTGCTAAACCGTTAGATGAACCTGCCCCTGAACTTCATTCTGAGCTGGCTCATTAATCCGCTTACCTAAACGGCCTGGTGGTAATCAGAGCTTTCCCAGGGGCTACTCTATTTTCCCTTGTAATGTAATTTCACGCGGCCCGGCAGGGTCTGTCGTAACCTCGATAGGCGCACGCCAGACGAGGGTCTTGATGCGGCATGTCCCGGTGTTGTCTTCACGGCAGTAGTAAAGTGTGAGCGAGGCGCGCAGTTCGGAGTGGCCTGCGTTAATGCTACGCACGGGGATGCGCAATGGCAGCGTCAGATCCTTTGCGGTCCGACCGGCATTCGCCGCATCAATCGTAAGCGACGGCAATCCTTTTTCAACTGAGACTCGATATCGCTGTGGGGCAGCAGGGTTCAAGTGGTATCCCTCAGGAAGCGACACCTTGATAAGCAGCGATGCCTCAGTTCCTGCTCTTAGCTTCTGCGGCCCAGCCTGTATCTCCTCAGCGTTCGGCGTGACGTCGGAGACCACGCTATCAGTCTTTGGATTCGCGGCTGGTGGCTGTAGTCCTTTGGTCATCAAAGTGGCGACGTGCTTTGTTTTCAGATCCACTACCCGCACAGCATGGTTGTTGGTATCCGCCACATACAACTTGCCATTGGCCACACTCAGTCCGGCCGGTTCGTAGAAAGATCCGTTCGCACCATCCGCCTGCCCGCGCTTTCCTGTGCCGGCAAAAGTTTTTACTGTCCTGGTTTTGGGATCCAACAACTTTATTCGGTGGTTATAAGTGTCGGCGATCAGGACGTTGCCATTGAGAAGCGCCAGGCCCAGGGGATGCTGTAGTCGCACGTCATCTCCCTTACCATCCACGTCGCCAAAGTCGAACAGGTTCCCACCCGCAAGAGTGCGCACCTGGCCGGATTGTAGATCAATGGCACGAATGATGTTGGCTTCACTGTCGGCGACGTAAATATTTGCGCCGTCCGTGGCCAGTCCTGAAGGTTGGGCGAATGCGGATTCATTCAGCGAGCCATCGACGCGAGCCTCACGTCCGGAGCCGGCGAAGGTGGATATTTCCTGTCGATCAAGATCCAGTTTCCAAATTTGATGAGGGCCGGCCATGGCGATGTATAAAGTGCGGCCGGCGAGTTGTAAATCCCATGGCGAGTTCAGGCCAGTGGTCGCGGCCGGGGCAGTCTTAATGGCTTCGTGCGACTGTTGGCCGGTGCCGGCAATGGTCTTGACGGTGCGCGCCTTCAGATCTATCTGGCGCAGCAGATGATTTTCCGTGTCAGCGACGTAAAGATTGTCGCCCGCCAGGGCCATACCCTGAGGACGATAGAAGCCGGCCCGATCGTATCCACCGTCCTCGGCCCCGGCGGCGCCTGTTCCGATAGTTTCTAACAGCGTCCCATCCAGCCGCGTGATGACTATGCGATTGTGATTAGAGTCGGCGATGAATAAACGATCCGACGCGGCATCGGCAAGTATTTTGCCGGGAAAAGCCAGCGGTAAATCGCCAGTCTTCGCGCGCTCCAGAGCGAGTTTCAGCGGCTGTTCGTTAAGTTGTCCCCGTTTCCGGGCCTCGGTTATCGTCCGCGCAACTGCCTCATCTATGACGTCGTAGTTTCCCTCTCCTGAAATCGCACCGACAACATAACCAGCCGGGTCGATCAAGACCTGGGTAGGCCATGCTTTCACGGCATAGCGGCCCCAGATAACAAAGTCGGCATCGTTCACAATCGGATGCTCGATTTCGTATCGCAAAATAATCTGGCGAATGTTGTCGGACTCTTTTTCGTTTTCGAACTTCGCCGAGTGCACGCCAATCACAACCAGCTCGTTGGGATACTTGTGTTCCAGCTTTTTTAGATCGGGAATTATGTGGATGCAGTTGATGCAACCATAAGTCCAAAAATCCAGCAGCACGACTTTGCCTTTGAGGGCGGCCAGCGATAACGGCTGATCGATATTGAACCAGCCCCGATCTCCCGTCAGCTCGGGAGCCCGCACCGGGGCGCGTTCCTGCACGGACATAAGAAAACCTTTCTGCGATTGAGCCTGCGAAGGCCAATAACCCCACCACCCGACGAGTAGTACGAGAAAGCATCCATACATGAATTTCCGGCAGCTCACTTGTGCTTCATCCTGCCAGAACCTGGTCCAGCTTATCGACGGCCCGGCGCAGGTGAGGAATAGTGATTGAGCCGCCCACTACCAGCGCGACATTAAAGGCGTCCATAAACTGATCGCGCGTTACACCTGCCGTTGCACACTGCTTGACGTGATAGGTGATACAGTCGTCGCAGCGCAGGACGATCGACGCGGTCAGCCCCATCAATTCTTTGGTGCGTTTGTCCAGGGCCCCATCTTCATAAGCCTGGCTGTCGAGCGCAAAGAATCTTTTTATGCCGAGATGATCGCTGCCCAAAAGCTTTTCGTTCATCTCCGCTCTGTAGCGATCGAATTCATCCATACTCGGTTCCTTTCAGAGCTAATTCCCAATGCTGTAGTGGAGTCTTCTTAACTTTAACATAGAGGATGGGCAGACTTAATACAGGGCGCTTGATGGCGATTGACAGACTACCTCCACCATGTTTTCATCGAGTCGCTACAGACCCTCAGCCTTATGCTCGCTAAATCAAAAAGCTCAGCTCGTGACCAGAAGCGCCCTGCACCGGATCATAATGTTGCAGAGGCGGAATCCAGCGCCACCGTTCTGCGGGAGCAACGGGAACTCCTTGTGATCGAGGCCAGCGGACATCTGCTCGGAGTTTTTACGGAAGACGTAGGCGGGATCGCCACCGGGAAAAGGCCGGCGCCTCTACCGCGAGCGCCATTATCGGTGCTGGGGGTGATTGCTTTTCGTGGTCGCATGTTGACCGTTATCGATCCGCTGCCATTGTTGGGGAAAGTGGCCCAGTTCCACGTGCCGGCCATCTTTGTGGCTTTGAGTGGCGAAGAACAATTGGCTATTGCTGCTGACTCCAGCCGCGGCGCGATTGAGATATTTCCCGGCGATATCGAACGGCCGGTAAAGGGGACTGGAGCGGAGATCATTTACGGCGTACTGGGGCGGGAAGGCGAGCAGATTAGCATCCTCGATGTGGCCGCGTTATTTGGCGCCACCATGCAACAGCAGGAGCGAAGGCGGCGCCGGTTCTAATCAACCTGTTGCTGATTTCGACCCTGCTGCTAATGCCCTTGCGCCGGGGAAAATTTCGCGGCATACTGAGCCTTGATTAGGCTCCTGCTCTCGCGCATCAGAGGTGATTGCGCCTGCCATTGATCGGAAAGCGACGACGTTCGGCTGAAGAGAGAGTTAGGCTGGTTATTAACTATTTGAAGCCGCTCTCGTGACTTGTTAGAGCACCGGGTGCGTCGCGTTTCGCCGAGAAGGACCAAAGGCTCCCCGCCTTCGCATCTGCGATTCCACATGGCCCGCGCTTCGTTTTGATCCCGAGGTTAAGTTAGAAATGGCTACAAAATTGTATGTAGGGAACCTTTCGTTTCGCACTACGAGCGAAGAGTTGAAGGAATTGTTCGCGCAAGCGGGCACCGTGGAATCTGTGACCGTGATCGAAGATCGCGACACGGGTCGTTCGCGCGGTTTTGGCTTCGTCGAGATGGCGACGCCGGAAGAAGCTGCTGCGGCAATCGAACAATTCAATGGTAAGGATCTGGGCGGTCGCAATTTGACCGTAAACGAGGCTAAGCCCAAAACTGATCGTGGCGGCGGCGGTTACCGTGACCGCGGCGGCTATGGCGGGGGCGGGGGTGGCGGAGGTGATCGCGATTACGGCCGCAACGATCGCGAGCCCCGCTGGTAAAGAGGTGAAGGGGAAGAGGGTCAAAGGGGAAAGGGTCAAAGGGGCAACCTAAATTCCCCCCGTTTTCCCTTTTACCCTCTTCGCCTGTTACTTTCTCGCCGCCGGCGTAATCTTCAAAGACAACCGTTCGCTACCGCGCATTACTTCGACCTGGTACTCCTGGCCCGCTTTCATTTCACCCAGCGCATAGGTGTAATCGTAGACATTCTTCACCTCGCGCCCGGCCATTTTCACAATCCGATCGCCGGCTTTTAGTCCTGCGGTGGCCGCCGGGGAGTCATCCCGCACGCCATCAAGCTTCAGACCATCATTTGATTCTGCGTAGTTTGGAATCGTACCCAGATAAACGCGAAAACCTGTGCTGCGCCCCGCGGATTCGCTTTTAGCCACCGCAAACACCGGCCGCTTGTCACTCTGAGCAGTCTCGCGGACAATCTGCGCGACCATTCGAATTATCTGCGCCTCACCTTCGTAATTTATCTTTTCCGCAGTGTCCGAAGGTTTATGATAGTCGCCATGCGTGCCGGTCCAGAAGAAGAGCACGGGAATTTGTTTGGCATAGAAGGAAGAATGATCGCTGGGCCCGTAGCCGTCTTCGTTGAGGGTCAGGGCGAAACGTTGCGAGTGCACGATAGCAGAGGTCATCTGTCCGTTGGCCCCGATTACACCAGTTACTTTCCCTGAAGTTCGATCTGGATTTGCCAGCTGCGCGAGCGCGATGGGTTGATTATCCAGGTTTTCGCGTGTAACCAGATCTCGCCAGCCCTGGGCAGTGCCGACGCCCCCGACGATTAACTTCTTCTCCTGCAACCTTCCGATCATGTCCATATTGATCATTGCGACGGTGTTGGCCAGCGGTACGAGCGGATGATTGACGTAATAGTTCGAGCCCAGCAACCCTTCTTCTTCGCCGCTGAAAGCTATAAAGACCAGGGTTCGTTTGGGCCGCGGGCGTTGAGAAGCAAAGATGCGGGCCAGTTCAAGCATGCCGGCAACGCCGGAGGCATTATCGTCCGCACCGTGATGTATCTCACCTTCGCGCGGCGCCAGACTGCCTTCGCCGCCGTGACCAAGATGATCGTAGTGCGCGCCAATCACGATCGCTTCGTCCTTCAACTTCGGATCGCTGCCCGGCAGAATGCCCACAACATTAAAGGAGGGCGACTCGGGCCGGACAATATTCGTCGAGAAATCCAACTTCAGATTATTGATCGGAAACTTCCTGAGAGTTTCTGCGCGCGAGAACTGATAGTTGGAACTGTTAGACGAATGACCTGGAGCCTGATTGCCCAGGCTCCTACTATCAGCAGCTGCCTGGTACTCCTCCAGCGTGCCCTCGCTGAGGAGCTTCTGAGCCAGGCGCCTTGAAATTACCGCTATTGGTATTCCGGCCTCGCCTGCATTGTCATAAGCCAGCCGCGCAAGCCGGTCGTCTTTCAAACTCTCTTCGTTGGTGATAATCATGAGGGCCCGCGCCCCGGCAGCCCGCGCGGCCGCCGCCTTGAAACGAATCTCCCCCGCCCGGGTAAACTGGCCATGTGGATTGTCGCCATCCGGTGAGCCGGCAAACACCAGGGCAATTCGATCCTTTGTTTCCGAAACGGCGTAATCATCGTATTTCAACTCAGCCGCAGAGATGCCATAACCGGCAAACACGACCGCGGAGCCATTGATGGAGCCATTTGTGGAGAACCCCAGCGGCATCCAGTCTTCCCCAACGCGGAACTGTGCAATGTCGTCGGCGCGCCCTGGATTAACAAACAAGAGATTGTTTCCCCCCAATTCCGCCACCGCCACGTAGGGAAACTGCTGCATGTAGCGGCGCGGAGAATCCGCCTCCAGGCGCGACATGCCGGGCCGATCGATACCGATGCTGCGCCGCAGGCCGTAACGCGCAAACTGCCTGGCAATGTATTCCGCGGCGAGATTGGCGCCACTGCTCCCCGTTCGCCGTCCCGCCAACTTGTCGGAAGCAAGATACGATATATGCTCGCGCAGATGCTCTGCCCTGGGCGCATCGATACTGGTCTGCTGCGCGAGCGTGAAGGAAACGCTGACAAAGATAAGAATTAACGGAAGTAACAGCGGCTGGACGAAGCGGCGAGATCTCACGTTAATCAAATCATACTGCTTCATAAGAGACTCCAGGTGCTTAATCACAGGTTGTTCCAAACATGACTAGCGTAATAGATCGGCGCGTGATTCGCGAAGGGAGCGGGGATGGCTGGCGTTAGGATCTTTTCCAGCATTGACCCGATCCTGGTTCCCAGTAAGTTAGAAATACGAACTGAGCGCTGCTGTGCGCTGGTAGTCTCCGGTAGCGGCAAACCGGAATGGGGGTTGCTCGTTATATCTTCCTGCAACCTTCCGTCCGGGCCTATGAACTTGAGTTGGCCGACGTGAGTATAGTCATCGCCGGGTGGAATGCGCGGACAGACGTCAACGTTGTTTACGAAACGATACGTGCGTGAGCCCAGTCCTTTCGCATCATACTCCTGCTTGAAACGGCTGCCACCGACGCGTGGAGATCCGAACGTGTACACGCCGTTGACCCTAAAGCCACCGTCGCGAACGCAACGTTCCGCCGCCAGCGTGGCTAACGCGGCGCCCAAACTATGCCCCGTAATCCAGAGGGTGCGCGTGCTATTCGCCAGCACCTCCCCCAGGTAGGTCTTCAAACCTTTACCCCCGCTCTGATCCGCCCAGACCTCGGCGAGATCTTTGCGAAAACCGCGATGCACGCGGCCGCCGGATTCATCGTCCACCTGGGCGAAATCAAAATTGCCCATCCAGTCCTCGAAGGCGCCCACGAAGTTGTCAATTTCTGTCCCGCGAAAAGCGAGCACCGCCAATTGATCGTTATGGGCTACGAAGCACTGCGTCGTGTCGCCGCTGAAAAAGTTGGATTGAAAGCCGGCGGCAGTCAGACCGGAACGCTGAAACTTGTCGCGAACAAAATTTTCATCACCGTAAGCCACCAACGCAAAGTCTGAGAGCCAACCGGCATTCACCAGTTCGAATGTGTCAGTCCGGGGGACAAAGGGGCAGTGATCGTTGTCCTCGAAGTAGGTGTAGTTCTCGTTGGGAGGACGAATCTGGCTGTATCGTGCTGGTGGGATAGGTTTCTTCAATTGGGATTTTCTCCCTTGATTAATCTCCCTCAGTCCAACCAATCCGCAATGAAGATATTCGTATCGCCGCGGGATTTGGCGTTGCGGTTTGAGGCGAAAACGATCTGTTTGCCATCCGGCGAGAACATGGGAAAGCCATCGAAAGTGTCATTGTAGGTAATGCGCTCGAGTCCAGTACCGTCCACGTTTATCTTGTAGAGGTCGAAATCGCGCCCCTTCGGATCCGACAGATTGGAGGCGAAGATTATGCGTTTGCCGTCAGGGAAGAAATACGGTGCGAAGTTGGCTTTACCATTGCGCGTTACCTGTCGCTTGTTTGATCCGTCCGCGTTCATGACCCAGATTTCCAACGTAGTCGGCCGAATCAGGTCCTGTTTCAGCAATCCGAGGTAATCAGCTTTGTCTTTTTCCGTCTGCGGGTGATTGGCGCGATAGACGATCTGCTTGCCATCGTAAGACCAGAAAGGCCCGCCATCGTAACCGAGATCCTTCGTCAGCCGGCGCACGTTCTTGCCATTCCCATCCATCGTGTAAATATCGAGATCACCGTCGCGCGTCGAGGTGAAGACGATCTTGCCATTTTTTGAGATGGTTGCTTCCGCATCGTAACCGGGCGCCTTCGTCAACTGCTTTAAATCGGAACCGTCGGACTTCGCGGTGAAGATGTCAAAAGCAGGATAGACCGCCCAAACATAACCCTGGGAAAAGTCAGGTCGCGGCGGGCAATCTTTTGACCCCAGATGGGTGGATGAATAGAGAACCCGTTTCCCGTCCGGCAAAAAGTAGGCACAGGTGGTGCGGCCGTTTCCGTTAGAAATAATTTTAACGCCGGAGCCGTCGGTATTCATCGTGTAGATTTGATCGCACTGGCGTCCTTCGCGGGTTGATTGAAAACTGAGCTTTCTGCCGTCTGCGGAAAAGTATGCTTCGGCGTTCTCGCCCCCGAAGGTCAACTGGCGCAGGTTGCGCAGGTGCATTTCCTGCGGCAGCGCCTGAAGCTGAGTGACTGGCGCGGCAGATCCAGACCTTGAAACTGGCTCATAGGCGGCAAGCAAAACAAAAAGAGTGAGAAAGGCGAGCGAGATTTTCATAGGCTTAAGAGTCACATAGTTAAGTTGTGAAGAGCGGGGGCAAGCCCGCCTTCCTGACTGCGAGTATTGTCAGTTGAGCTTTGATGTCCAACACGTGGAACTCTAATTCCACTTTATCTACCTGCAGTCAGGAAGGCGGGCTTGCCCCCGCTGCTGAGGCAGGAGATATCCTAGCCGTTCTTAGTCTCGAAGTCTTTCATGAACCCGACCAGGGCCTCGACGCCGGCGCGAGGAAAGGCGTTATAAATCGAGGCCCGTATACCGCCTACTGAGCGGTGACCTTTCAATCCATCCAACCCCGCGGCCGTGGCTTCCCTGGCAAACTTCTTTTCCAGATCTTCGGATGGCAGACGGAATGTGACATTCATATTAGAGCGCGAATCCGCATCGGCATGTCCGCGATAATAATCAGTGGAGTCGATGGCATCATAAAGCAGCAGCGCTTTGACTTCGTTTTCTCTTTGCATCGCGGCCAGCCCGCCTTTTTCTTTCAGCCATTTGCACACCAGGTTGATGATGTAAATGCCCCAGGTGTTCGGCGTGTTGTAAAGCGATTTGTTTTCCACGTGCGTGCGGTAGTCCAGCATCGTGTGCAGGCCATCCGGAATTCGCTTTAACAGATCGTCGCGCACGATTACCAGTGTGACACCGCTCGGCCCCATGTTCTTTTGCGCGCCGGCGTAGATGAGGGCGTAGTCCTCCACCGGCACCGGGCGCGAAAGAATGTCGGAAGAAGCGTCGGCAATCAGCGGGACGTCGCCTACTACGGGTTCCGATTTCCACTCGACACCCTCGATCGTCTCGTTAGTCGTGAAGTGAACGTATGCGGCCCGACTATCGAGTTTCAGTTCATCCTGGGCCGGAACGCGCGTGAAGCCGCCGTCAGCCATAGTGGCCGCGATGTTTACTGTCCCGCAGCGTTTGGCTTCCTTGACTGCCTTCTTGCCCCAACTGCCGGTCACAATATAGTCAGCGCTACCCTCCGGCGACAGAAAGTTCATGGCGATCATGGAGAACTGCAAACTTGCGCCTCCCTGGAGGAAGAGCACGTGATAGTCATCAGGCACGCCCATCAACTCGCGTATGCCGTTTTCCGCGCCCTGGAGAATCTCGTCGAATGGTTCCGAGCGATGGCTGATCTCCATCACCGACATGCCGATGCCGGGCAAGCTCACGAGCTCGCGTTGCGCTTCTGCCAGAACCGGCAGCGGCAGAATAGCCGGTCCGGCGCTAAAGTTGTGGATTCGTTCCGTCATTAGAGTCTCCGAAGTGAGCAGTAAGCAGTGAGCAGTAAAACCGGTTATTCGATCTGAACTGCTTACTCCACCGCTCACCGCTCACCGCTTACTTTCTCCGCTTTCTTTTCTCAAGACCTTGCCCGCCATCCGGGCTACAAATGATCGCGGCACAAGCCTTTCCGATTCGATCATGAAAAAGTTCGCCCAGCCGGATATGATATGGCTCTTGCCGCGCTTCAATCCACGCAACGCTGTGTCAACGACATCCTCCGCTGTCTGAACAGAGCGCATCGGCGGCACCTCGATACTCGCCGCCTCGAAGAATCCTGTCTGAGTCACCCCGGGGCACAGGGCCATCACTTTAATCCCGAGGGGCCGGTTTTCTTCCCAAAGTGCTTCGGAGAAAGAAAGCACGAAGGCCTTGGTGGCAGCATACGTGGCCATGAAAGGGATCGGTTGAAACCCGGCGGTCGAAGCGACGTTAATAATAGCGCCGCTCTTTTTTTCGCGCATCGGCGCCAGAAAGCGATGCGTCAACTCGACCAGGGCCCGCACATTGAGATCGATCATGTTCAGTTCGCGGGCCAGATCGAGCTGAGCGAAATCGCCCATGGAGCCGAAGCCGGCGTTGTTGATGAGTAGATTAATATTTAAACCACGCTTCTCGGTCTCAGCAAACAGGCGGGCCGCGGCGTCGGGTTGCGAGAGGTCCATCGCCACATACTGCGCCCGGATGCTGTTGAGGCGGCCCAGTTCGTTACAGAGCGTCATCAGCTTATCTTCCGACCGCGCGACCAGCAGGACGTTGTGACCCTGCGCTGCCAGCTTGCGGGCAAAGACCTCGCCGATTCCAGAAGATGCACCGGTGATTAGTGTAGTGTTCATTCCTATTCAATTACTCGCACGGGAAGCTGGTGTGCGTCGAAGAGTCTATAGATTCTATGACCACCATCACGCCCAGGAACTTCGATGATGTCATATGGTGTCAGGACGGGATCTTTCCCTCTATGTTTCCGAACAGCATTAGCGGAAGTGTCCTCTTTATAACTTGCCCTGTAAAATTTCTAGCTGATCTCCAGAACATTCAACTCAATCACATCCGCATTTTCACTGCGCAATCGATCAAGGGTTTGCTGCGTGGGCGCATTGTCGAGATTGATTCTGGCAACCGCAGCTTCGGCGCCTTCGAAGACGATGTTCTCCATCTCCTGCACGTTGATATGTTCAGCCTTGATGGCTTCGAGCACCTGAGCCAGCACTCCGGGACGATCGCGATGGCGCACTACCAACCTGTGTGTGGCAGGTGTCTGCCGCGCCAGGTTAACCACGTTCGGAACTTTACCGGTTTCCTTGAACGATTGAACGATGCGCACAGTTTCATCCGCGATTGCTTCCTGCGCCTGATCGGTCGAAGCGCCAATATGGTGCGTCCCGTACAGATTTGGTTCCTGTGCAATCTCGTCAGGAAATTCGCCCGTGCTCGCGGTTGGCTCGCCGGCATAAACATCCAGCCCCGCGCGAATACCGCGCGTACGCATCACGTTGATCAGCGCCTTCTGGTCGACCACTTCGCCGCGGGAAGTGTTTATGAAGTAAGCGCCATTTCGCATTCCGCTGAAAACATGAGCATCAATAAGCAAGCGTGTATCCGGGTTCAAAGCCAAATGAATGCTGACGATGTCCGCGGCCCGCGCCACTTCCATTGGCGAGGCTTTTTGCTCGATTCCCAATTCAGCCGCGCGTTCCGGAGTCAAACTTCTACTCCACGCCACGACGGGCATGCCGAAGGCTTTAGCGCGCGGAATCATTTCCTGACCAATTTTTCCCAGGCCTATCAAACCCAGCACCCGGCCGTAAAGCCCGCGGCCTTTGGAGAACTCTTTCTTGTTCCACTCGCCCCGCCGCAAGGTGATAACGTTATCAACCACGCGCCGGTCCAGCGCCAGGATCAGCGCAAAGGCCAGTTCGGCGACCGCAATCGAGTTCTTGCCGGGGCAGTTTGAAACATAGATGCCCCGGCGCGACGCGGCCGCCACGTCAATGGTGTTGTAACCGGCGCCTGCGCGCACGACTAACTTTACGGCCCCCGCTTCCAGCATCGGTTCGGTAACTCTGGTTCCACGCACCACCAGCACGTCGGGTTGCTCCCTACGGATCGCTTCCACCAGGGCGTCGTCCTTCAGGTCCGGCTGATAGGAAACGTCGCAGCCAATGGCTTGCAAGCCATCGTGGCCCGATTGTTCAAATTTGTCGGCGACTAGGACGAGCATAATCTAGAGGCTAGAGTCTAGAGGCCGGAGACTAGAGACTAGAGCCGGTAGCGCGTTACCAGCCTCTAATCCCTAGCCTCTAGTCTCTAGTCAATGCAATGAATCAATAGTCCATCCCGCAACTTCGGTTCAAACCAGGTTGACTTGGGCGGCATGATTTCGCCGGCGTCGGAAACGAGCAGCAGATCTTCGATAGTCGTGGGATAAAGCGAGAAGGCAACAGCTGCTTTGCCTTGATTAACCAGGGCTTCCAGTTCTTCCGGGCCGCGGATGCCGCCTACGAAATCAACCCGCTTGTCAGTGCGAATGTCCTTTACGCCCAGGATTGGATCCAGGAGAAGCTCCTGCAGAATGCTGACGTCAAGCGCGGCCACCGCTCCCAAAGGTTTGCTCGCGCCGTTCCGTAAATTCAAGCCATACCATTGCCCGCCCAGGTACATGCTCCAATGTCCGCGCGATGGCGGCGAAGGATTTCCTTTTTCCGCCAGCTGGAAACTCTGGCCCACCCGGCGCAGAAACTCTTCGCGTGAAAGTCCGTTAAGATCGCGCACCACGCGATTGTATGGAAGTATTTGTAACTGACTGTCGGGAAACATCACGGTCAGAAAGAAGTTAAAGTCTTCAGTGCCTATGAAGGCGAAGCCCTGCTCTTTGAGTTGGGAGCGCGCACGGCTGGCGCTGGCCGCTCGATGATGCCCGTCAGCAATATACAGATTCGGCACGGCCTCAAAGGCTGCGACAAAAGGATCTGGATCTGGAGCTCGCCAGATTGTGTGCCTGATCCCATCGTTGGCTACGAAATCATAAAGCGGCGGATCACCGGTCACTTCCGAAACCAAGGTATCAATCTCCGGTCGCGCCCGGTAGGTTAGAAAAACGGGTCCGGTCTGCGCCCGCAGCGCCAGCATGTGCCGGGTGCGATCGTCTTCCTTATCACGGCGGGTCCGCTCGTGTTTCCGAATCTGCTCGTTGTCGTATTCGTCGATTGAGCAGCAGGCAACAATGCCAATCTGTTGGTGCTCGCCCATCAGCAAACGATAAAGGTAGATGCTGGGTTCTGTTTCCTCTTCCAGCGGGCAGTTCTTGATCAGGGCCTGAAAATTATCAACTGCCTTTCCGTACACCGCATCGCTGTGCAGATCGGTATCCTCCGGAAGGTCTATTTCCGGACGTGAAACATGCAGGAAACTGAAAGGGTTGCCGGAAGCAAGAGCGCGCGCCTCTTCCGTGCTCACCACATCGTACGGCACGCTAGCAACCTCCGCCGCACGCTCCTCAGGCGGTCGCAGAGCTTTAAAAGCGCGAATGACAGTCACCTACAGATTCTCCTTGGGTCGTGATCGCAGTGACGCGTCGGAAAAGATGGCGTCCGGTCAGGGCCGTCTACGATCCACGGGTTGGAATAATAAGGCAGCGGTAAGACTATCTGTTTGTAATGCTGTTTGCCAAGTCGCAAAGCCCCCGAACCATGGACGTCAGGGAAAGCGCTTTCAGGGTCGGAAGCAGCATCCGTCAAGGAGCGTAGCAGGAGGGGTTGCCGGTGTATCATAGCGAAAAACATTCATGACCAATGCAAGGGACAAACAGCGGTCGGAGTCGGCCGCCAGGTTGGAAGCGCTGGAGGAGACATTTGAGCGTCAGATGCGGGCGCGGGGATTTGATCCAGCGCAAGCGGAAAATGTGGCGCTTACTTCGGAGCTGGCCCGTCTCTACGCGGCTCGTGAGGCGGCCCGCGCCGAGCTCGAAGAGTTATCTCAAATCATTGATGACGAAGGACCAGATAGTCCGTGACAGAAACTGAGAGAATTCTCGATCAACTGGAGCGCGTCTATGAGGGCGAGGCCTGGCATAGTCCGTCAGTGCGCGAAACACTGGAAGGCGTTTCGGCGGAGAAGGCTGCGGCGCGTACGGTACCGGGCGCCCACAGTATCTGGGAATTAGCGATTCTGAAGAGAGCTGCCGGGACTAACGACTTGAGTTCAGTAGATCTAATAAAATTAATCAGGAGTATTCATCATGAGTGATCTGGCCAGTCAGCAATGCGTCCCCTGTCGCGGCGGGGTGCCGCCTATGAAAAAAGATGAGATTGAGAAGTTGTTGCCAGAGCTGGAGGGATGGGAAGCGATTGATGAACATCACTTGCGTAAGAGCTACAGTTTCAAAAACTTTCGCGAAGCGCTGGATTTCGTAAATGAAGTGGGCTACCTGGCAGAGGAACAGGGCCACCACCCGGACATCTGCTTTGGGTGGGGCAAGGTTGAAATAAGTATTTGGACCCACAAAATAGACGGATTGACTACAAGCGATTTTGTATTGGCCGCAAAGATCGACAAACTTCGCAGCGATATCTGAGTCGATGCCACTATGCTAAGATCTCAATTCATGAGCGACCAAAGATCCAACGGCGATCTGATTAAGTTCATTGCTGCTACGGTTGAGAGTATGCGCGACCAGATGGCGACGAAGGATGATGTCGTCAAGATTCGCGATGAGCTGGACTTTATGCGCGAGCAAATGGCTACGAAGGACGACCTGCTCAACCTGGCCACAAAGGATGAACTGCTCAACCTGGCCACAAAGGATGAACTGCTCAATTTGGCCACAAAGGATGACTTGCTCAACCTGGCCACAAAGGATGAACTGCTCAACCTGGCCACAAAGGATGAACT
>JBDTOI010000023.1:0-33760 GCA_039933315.1 Pyrinomonadaceae bacterium | reverse complement strand
GGCCGCCCCTTCTGAATAACGATCGTTGGGCAATGAAGAAGGGGCGGCCACGGAGTGCCGCCCCTACAAATTATTCCGCGCGCTCCAATGGCGGCAGCACCGCACTGAAATCATCAGCGAAGCGCTTGACGTAGTTATCGATCAACTCAGTCACGCGGCCCAGTTTCGGGGCTGTCACAATCAATCCCGCATGATGGCGTTTCTTCACCCGGTAGAAGATTTCGGGATCGTCATAGCCGGAAGTGTCGGGCCATTCCTGGCGGGCCAGCGAGAGCACTATGCCCGCGTAATGCTTGCGCGGGCGCAAACGCGTGTCTCTATCGCCTGAGGTTGCGCGATGGTTCACGCCGACCTCCAGCCGCGCCCACTCGCGCCAGAGATTGATCCCTGATGCCGCCTCGAGCACGTCGGCGATATAGGCGCCGCCCACGCGGGCTGCGATTTCCAAAAAATAGAACCGTCCATTCGCATCACTCTTGATGAATTCAGCGTGCGCCGTCCCCGTTTCCAATCCAAGTACCTTGATTAGTTTGCGGTTCGCCTCCAACAATTGCTTCTGATCGTCGCAGCCATACTCGATAGTGTGCGACACATACGCGCCGCCCAGGTGGGCAACTTCCATGGGCGGCCGGCCATAGCAATTGACGCCGGCGAAACGGACCTTGCCCCGATCCACCAGCGAGTCAACATGAAAAACTGCCCCGGGAATAAACTGCGCCAGCAAGTGGTATGACGCTCTTTCGCGCAGGATAGGGCGGGCATTCATCTCCTCTATGCCATTCCATACCTCTTCCGGCGTCTCCACTTTACGAATCCCGATTGCCGAAACGTCGGACCGAGGCTTGATAATCCAGGGCGGCGGCACCCAATGCATGAACTCAGATATGTCGTCCCGGTTGATCAGCGGGACAAACTCGGGGACACCAATTCCCGCCGCCCGCGCGCCCAGCGCCATGATTAACTTGTCACGAAAAGCTTTGGCGGTCGCGGTGGACATACCCGGCAGGCAAAGATGTTCCCGCACCAGCGCTGCGGTAATTACATCAAACTCTTCCAGCGCCACTACGCGATCCAGCTTTTCCTTTTGCGAAACATGGGCGGCAAAATCGAGGAAGAGTTCCGTCGTAGCGTCGTTGGGCAACGCCACCAGATCATGGAGGCTCTCCCGTGGCCAGTCTTCGCCCAGCATCTTCTCCTTCGTGACGAGTGTGACCTGGCTACCCTGCGCCTTGCACTCACGCAGGAAGTCGCCCCCTTTGAAGTAAGTGGCGAAGCAAAGGATATTTTGGGACTTTGACGACGTTGGCGGCATCTGGTTCGGCGAAGTGCCCGTGCGAAGATGGGCTCACTATAACCTTTTGCAGATATTCGGTCACCTGATAAGGTATGCGCCCAGTGGCACGGACTTCAGTCTGTGCC
Organism: Pyrinomonadaceae bacterium; assembly: GCA_039933315.1. Classification (GTDB taxonomy): domain Bacteria; phylum Acidobacteriota; class Blastocatellia; order Pyrinomonadales; family Pyrinomonadaceae; genus DASXRU01. The sequence goes on along the minus strand of JBDTOI010000023.1, from coordinate 32,341 downwards.
TGTAACGCAAACTGTTAGTTTGCGTCTTTAAGTCGCCCCGACGATTAATACGCTTCGAGCGCGCGCAAACTAACGGTTTGTGTTACAAGAATCACAGACTTGAGTCTGTGCCACTTAAAAATCATGATCTTCCGCGGCCCCTACCCCGAAGTAACCATTCCCGAAGTTTCGCTGACTCAGTTTGTCCTGGAGCACCTGGACGAAGTTCGCGACAAACCGGCACTCATTGAAGGCCCCACCGGTCGCGTCATTACTTACGCTGAGTTTGCGGATGCTGTGCGGCGGGTCGCGGCTAGTCTGGCGGACCGCGGCTTCGTCAAGGGCGACGTTTTTGGCATTCTCAGTCCCAATTTGCCGGAGTATGCAATTGCCTTTCATGCGGTCGCCACCCTGGGTGGAATAAATACCACCATCAATCCGCTCTACACCGCCGACGAAGCGGGCCATCAACTTAAAGACGCGGGCGCAAAATTTCTCGTCACGGTGCCGGCGTTTGTGGACAAGGGCCGCGAGGCGGCCCAAGCAGCAAATGTCGAAGAGCTCTTCGTTTTTGGCGAAGCCGAAGGCGCTACCCCTTTTGCCGTGTTATTGGAAGGCAACGGCGAACCACCGCAGGTCACAATTAATCCGCGCGAAGATCTTGTAGCGCTGCCCTACTCTAGCGGCACTACCGGTCTGCCCAAGGGCGTGATGCTGACCCATCACAACCTTGTATCAAACCTTTGCCAGATGGATGGGCTGGATTACTTTCATCGCGGAGACACATTGATCGCGGTCTTGCCGCTGTTCCACATTTATGGCCTGGTCGTAATTCTGAACATGGGTATGCGCATGGGCTCCACAATAGTCACCATGCCGCGGTTCGACCTGGAGCAGTTCCTGCAAATCGTGGAAAAATATGAAGTGACGCTGGCCCACCTGGTGCCGCCAATCGTGCTGGCATTGACCAAGTGTCCGGAAGTGGACAACTACGACCTTTCGAAACTCAAAATGATTTTCTCCGGGGCCGCGCCATTGGGCGAGAAGATTTCGCAGGCTTGCACTGCGCGGATCGGCTGCACCATCCGCCAGGGCTATGGCATGACCGAGACCAGCCCCGTAACGCACAGCACGCCGGCGGGTGAAGGACAGATCAAATTAGGATCGGTCGGCCCACCAGCACCGAACACAGAGTGTAAAGTGCTGCATCCGGAAACCGGCGCTGCCCTGGGACCAAACGAGGAGGGCGAGATATGTGTCCGCGGGCCGCAGATCATGAAAGGATATCTGAACCAGCCCGACGCCACGGCGCGTACGGTGGACGCAGACAGCTGGCTGCACACCGGCGACATCGGCTACGTTGATGACGAAGGCCATTTTTTCATCGTCGATCGTGTCAAGGAACTGATCAAGTACAAAGGATTTCAGGTTGCCCCGGCGGAACTTGAAGGACTTCTGCTATCGCACCCTGCGATCGCCGATGCCGCGGTGATTCCCCTGGCTGACGAGGAAGCGGGCGAAATTCCCAAGGCTTTCATTGTGCTGAAAGGCCAGGCCACCGCTGACGAGATTATGGGGTTTGTCGAGCAGCAAGTAGCGCCTCATAAAAAGATCCGCGAAGTTGAGTTTATCGATACTATTCCCAAGTCGGCTTCCGGCAAAATCCTCCGCCGCGTTCTGGTGCAAACTGAACGCGAAAAGAAGAAACAGAAAGGAGCGTAATCAATGCGAACTATCTGCGCCCGCAATCTACTGTTTGCCATCACTCTGGTTATTGCCGGCCTCACTGTCGTTGGGTCAGCCCAAACACCCGCAGGATGGGAGACGTTGAGGGCTGATGAGGAATTCACCGTCCTCATGCCTATCGGTTCTACCAAAGAGGACGGGGAACACTTGTATCATCAGAGGACCCTGAAGACTCATCTCTTCCTCTCGAGCCCAAAAGCTGGGCCCGTGCTGGCTGTCGCGACGATGACCGGAATCAAATCCAATCCCGCTTTCTATTCCGAAGCACAGCGCCTGAACTCCTATGTCGATGCGTTCAAGAGTTGGTTTCCCTCAAAGGTGCGGGGAACCGGGGCCATTGCTAAATTGACCGTAGCGGGAGAGAAAAAATTGAACGGACACTCCGGCCGGGAATATCGCCTGACGATCGGCGACCTCAACGGCACGGCCCAGTTCTATGTCACTCGAAGGCGCTTGTACGCCATCGTGGCCTTGAGCACAAAGAAAGAGGAGCCGCTGCAGGAAACATTCCTCAGCTCGTTGGTGATTCCAGAGAAGAGTTCAGAGCCGCAAGTAACGGTCGCTGCCAAGCCTGAGACTCCGGACGCACCAGTGAAGGCTGAACCCCAGCCCGCCCCAGCTAAACCGGTAGATCCGGAGACACCGGAAAGCGAACCGCGAAAGACCAAACCGCCTGAACCAGCAGCGATCTCCGGTGGAGTCTTGAACGGGAAAGCCCTGACCTTGCCGAAGCCGGAGTATCCGCCTGTCGAGGCAACAGGCACGGTGGTAGTACATGTGCTAATCGATGAAGGCGGTAGTGTGATTCAGGCCAATGTCGTGTCGGGACCGCAGGCTCTTCGTGATGCTGCCGTTAGCGCCGCACGTGAGGCGACTTTCCCTCCGACCAGACTGAAAGGTGAACCGGTAAGGGTCCAGGGCGTGCTTACCTACAACTTCATCCGCTAGCGGGTGGCACAGACTTCAGTCTGTGATGTCAGTCGCGTACTCAATCTGCTCCAGCCCCACCCTGGCGGTGCATATGATTTTCTGGTTTAGTTAGATCACAGACTGAAGTCTGTGCCACCTCATGCACAGATCATTACAACGGCTGGACTCAATTCATCAGAAACTGATGAACACGATTGCCGCGCTCGATGATGCGACATTGTCGCGCACTCCTGCAGACAATCACTGGAGCGTGGCCCAGATCGTTCATCACCTCTCTCTGGTGGAGAACGCCGTCATAGGCGAACTTGAGAGGGGACTGGCCCGGCCTCCGCAACGGATTAGTTTTCTCCGCCGCTTGATACCTACTTCAATTGTGTCCATCCGGCTGGTGCGCGTGAAGGCGCCGCGGGGGATGAACCCTTTGGAGCCGCCCGGTAGAGAGGAAATCATTGCGAATTATGATGCGGCCCGAAACAGGCTCAAGGCGCTCTACGAGACGCACGGTCCAGCTCGGCTTAAGCAAGTCATCTTCAAGCATCCCTTCCTCGGCGACATCACCGGTTTAGCCACAATTTCCTTCGTCGGCTACCATGAGCTCAGGCATCTCAAACAGATACGCGAAACGCTGAAGAAATTGTAGGGGCGGCACTCCGTGGCCGCCCCTCTCTTCCGCCACATTCATTTAGGTTCCCGTACAGGTCGCAACCGGGAGAGGGGTGGCCACGGAGTGCCACCCCTACAAACAGGAGAAATAGCCGGCGTCGCACTGATCATCGCAGCCTTTCTGCCAAGGTCCCTCTACCAGAAGCAGTTCTAATTTGGAGTGCGGCGGCAGAGCGAAGCGGCGACGCCGCTTTGGATTGCTTTTCTTATTTCAGGCTATTTCAGATCTCAGATTTCAGATCTCAGATTTTAGAAGACAATCCAAAGCGCCGACGCCGCTTCGCTCTGGCGGCGCACTCCAAGTGATTGAGCGCCAATCCACGCTTCCAAACTTGACGCTCTAATCCACACAGACTATCTTCGCTCGCGATTAACATTACCTGCACGGAGCCGATATGTCAGCCCAGTTCGTTCTGAGTTCCCCGGCATGGGCCATCCCCGACTACCTGGAGATCAAAGACGACCGTCTTGTCATCAATGGTGTTGACGCCGTCTCACTGATCGAGCAATACGATTCCCCGCTCTTTGTCTTTTCCGAGCCCCGCATCCGCGCCAACATCGATCGCCTTCAGCGCGCTGCCGCCGCCGTGGAACGGCCAATCAAGTTTTGCTATGCCTCAAAAGCTAACTCGAACATGAGCGTGCTCAAGGCTGTGCGCGACACGGGGATCGATGTCGAGGTCAACAGCGGCGGCGAGTTGTTCAAAGCGCTGCGAATAGGGTTTCGTCCGAACCAGATTATCTTCAACGGCACCAGCAAGTCTGATGGCGAGATTGATGAGGCAGTGCGCGCCGGAATCTACTCAATCAATGTCGACTCGATTTACGAAATCGAGCTCGTGGAAGAGTCCGTGCGCCGTCTGCGTCGCCAGGATCCGGCTATCCCGCCAGCCAGAATCGCTTTGCGATTGGTGCCGGAGATTGGCACTCGTTCCCATCTTGGCCTGCAAACCGCGCTGCTTACTTCGAAGTTCGGTATCTCCTCGTCAGATGTGCTGCCGGCTTTTCGCCGGGGATTGCAGAACCCGGATCTGGTCCATGTTTGCGGCATACACATTCACGTGGGATCGCAGACGCCCGACGTTGAGCCCTTCGCCGCCGCCTTCAAGAGCATGTGGGAGCATCTGGTAGCCCTTCAGCGCGAGACCGGACACACCCTTGAACACATAAATCTCGGCGGTGGCATTCCCGTGAATTACCTGCGCGACCGCTCCCAGGCCGACCAACTTCCCGAGCACGAACGAGAAATGCTGGGGGCAAACCTGGAACCCGCCGCGGTCCTGACTGCAGCCCTCAGAATCGCGCGCGCCTCAGCAGGCGAAGTGGATGCTGAACACCTGCTGGATCAGATAACCATTTTGCTGGAACCGGGCCGCAGCGTGATTTCCGACGCCGGCACGTTGCTGACGACCGTACGAAACATCAAGAGTCGGCCGGAAACTGACGACGTCTGGTTGCTGACCGACGCCGGTTACAACCTTTTGCTTTCGATGAACAATTACAAGTGGTACTACCACCTGATATCGGCCAGTTGCGCCGGCCGTCCTCATGACGCGGAATACAAAGTGGCCGGGCCCTTGTGTGATTCCGGCGATGTATATTTCGATATTGAACGCGAAGGGCGTTTGCCGGATTACCGTCGCTTGCCGCAGGACGTGAAGCCGGGCGAAGTGCTCGCCCTGCTCAATGCCGGCGCATATTCCCTGGCGCAGATGTTTCCTTACAACGGGCGGCCGTTGCCCGCCGCGGTCATGGTGCGCGAGGGCGGCAAGGCAGACGTCATTCGCAAGCGCGACACATACGAAGACCTGCTACAAGGTGATATTTGGTGAGTGGCGAATTGCATAGCACCGGCACCATTGCCCGTCGCGACTTTCTCAAGACTGCGGGAGTTGCGGCCGCCGGACTTCCCCTTCTATCCATTCCATTTTTTCAACGCCGGGCCTACTCGTGCATTATCATCGGCGCCGGTCTCTCTGGACTGGCCGCGGCGCACGCGCTCCAACAAGCAGGTTGGGAAGTGACTGTGTTGGAAGCCAGGGAACGCGCCGGTGGACGCGTGCTTTCTTTCAGTTTCAAGGAGAACCCGGATCTTGTTTGCGAACAGGGCGGCGAATGGGTGGGTGATAGTCACGAGCGCATGAAAGCGCTCTGTCACGATTTTGGCATCCCGCTCAAGGATCATCGTTTCCAGGCCTCGCTTATGCGTGACGCTGTGGTCAAACGGCCAGGCCAGTGGGACTTCTCACCTCGGGCGAAGCAAAGCTTCGAAGCTTTCCGGAAGAAGTATCACAGTTACACCGATAGAGATCGCGTGCGTCTGGATCAGTATGACTGGTGGACCTGGCTGGAAGAGATTGGCTTTAGCGAAGACGATCTTCTCTTACGAGACCTGCAGGACAGCACGGATTTCGGCGAAACGATTCGCATGGTCTCTGCCTATACGGCGGCGGCAGAGTATTTCGAGTCCAGCCCGGCCAATGAGATGGATTACAAGATGGAAGGCGGCAACTCGCGTCTGGTGCAGGCGCTGGCAGCCAGGATCGGACAAACCGCCATCCACTCAGGCATGGCGGTGCAGAAGATCGTACAACGACGCGGGCGAGTAACCGTAACGGCAGGAGGCAGGAACTTCTCGGCGGACGCATGTGTATGTACTGTGCCCGCGCGCACGCTTGATAAGATAGTTTTCGATCCGCCGCTTCCGGATGTGCAGCGAACCGCCGCTGAGAAACTACAATACGCGCGCATCATTAAGAACTCGGTCCTCTTTAATGAGCGCTTCTGGGGTGCGGAAGATTTTTCGCTCGTCAGCGACGTGACGTCTCACTATTATTTTCACAGTACAAAAGACCAGGCTGGGAAACAGGGCATCCTTTGCAGCTACGCCGTTGGTGAGAAAGCGGACGTACTTGCATCACAAAACAGCCAGCGCCGTCGCGACATCATCACGCGGGATCTGCTGCCGCTGGATCAGCGCGCGCCGGAACTCGCGTTGAACCTCCAATCCTATGCCTGGCAACGCGATGTTTATACCCAGGGCGCTTATGCTTTCTATCGACCCGGACAATGGTTTACTTTGCGTCCAGTCTTACAACGACCGCATGGAAAGGTGCTGTTCGCTGGTGAGCATCTTGCGGACTGGCAGGGTTTCATGGAAGGCGCCGTGGTTACCGGCGAACTAGCGGCGAAAGCGCTTGTGGGCGGAAGACGAGGCAGACGAGCAGCTTGAGGCGCGGTGGAATATTCTAGGGGCGTCACTCCGTGGGCGCCCCTTCTTTGACAGCGATGGTGCGCAAACTAAAGAAGGGGCGCCTACGGAGTGACGCCCCTACAACGGCTCTCTCTATTGGTGAGGTTCAATGCGATACCCTGATTCACCCCAACTAGTCCGTGGCTTGAGTTTGATCGCGGCGATCTCCGTCGTCGTCGGCAACGTAATCGGCACCGGCGTGTTTCTGAAAGCGCGCGTGATGACCTGTAACGTCGGTACACCGGGCAGGGTGCTGGGCGTTTATCTTGTCGCCGGTCTGCTTTCCCTTGCCGGAGCGCTTACCTATGCCGAGTTGGCTGCGATGATGCCGAAGGCCGGCGGTGAATACGTGTTCATACGCGAAGCCTATGGCCGCCCCTGGGCGTTTCTTTTCGGCTGGATGTCGTTTTTTATCGGCAAAGCCGGCTCGCAAGCAGCGCTAGGTGTCCAGTTCGCGTTATTCCTGAACATCATGATTGGTGGCCGGCTTAGTGGTGATTATTTTTCCGTCACGATCTCCGGCAATCCGGTCGCCTTTGGCGGCCTTCAGGTCGTCGCGTTGCTCTCCATTCTGATCGTGACGCTAATAAACTGCGCCGCGGTCAGGTTAAGCGGCATCGTCGCGGCTGTTCTTTCGGGAGTCAAAGTTGGGCTCGTCCTGCTGGTCGGAATTGGAGCATTCCTGTTGGCGCGCGGCGCGGATTGGTCTCATCTGGCGATGGTGAACTCCGGCGGCGCATGCGAAGGCGTGGCGGACGCGGCGCGTTTTGGTTTCGGTGGCTTGATCGCGGCCATGCTGGGTGCGTTGTGGGCCTATGATGGTTGGAACAATGTCACACTGGTAGCCGGCGAGGTGCAGAACCCGCAGCGTAATCTGCCGCGCGCGCTAATTGGCGGCACCCTGCTGATCATGGGACTCTACCTTTTTGTTAACCTGGCGTACTTCTATGCACTGTCGCCAACTGAGATAGCGAATGTTTCCAAAGCCTCGTCGGTCGCCACGGAAGTCGCCCGCACGTTTCTTGGTCCACTGGCGATTAGTCTGATAGCCGCCGCGCTCTTGTCGTCAACCTTCGGCACGCTGCACACCTCTGTTTTGACTGGCGCTCGAGTTCCCTATGCGATGGCCCGCGACCGTCTGTTTCTGCGGAGTCTTTCCCGCGTTTCACCGCGCAGTCATGTTCCCACCGGCGCTTTGATCGTACAGGCGGTATGGGCTTGTGTGCTGGTTATTGCGTTCTCGTCTTCGTTCGACACGTTGACAGACTATGCGATCTTCGGTTTGTGGATCTTCTACGGCCTGGTGACTGCCGGCGTTTTCATCCTGCGGCGCAAAATGCCGGACGCGGAACGCCCCTATCGCGCCTGGGGATATCCCGTGGTGCCGGTTCTTTTTCTGCTCGCGACCGCGTTATTGTTGGGATCGACCCTTTGGGCCGTGCGCGGCGACGCAGGCAGTGGAGCATCGCTCATCTTGCAGGGACATCTGCTCACCGGTTTCAAAACTATCGCCCGCAATCCTCCGCTGGCCGGCCTCGGTTTGATTCTGCTCGGGTTGCCGTTTTACTGGATCTGGTCACGCCGCCAGCCGCCCCCTTTTGAAGATGACTCCTCCGATAAGGTATCGTAGTGGCGATGTCTGCATATTTGCCTGATCGACGGGTTGAGAAGCGATACGACACCAGGCTGGACGCCAAAGTCCTGTTCAAAGCTTCACCGCAGGCCACGAAGTTCACCGTAAAAAGTGTGGGCCATGGCTTGACGATGGTGGGCGCGACCAACAACCTCAGCGAGAATGGCGTCGGTCTGGTTATCTCAGCCCGAAACATTGATCGCTACCTCACCAGCGCCGAATACACCGTCTGGGTTGAGCTAAAACTGCCGACGGGCCCTATAAATTTCACGGTCAGGGCGGTGCGTCATGAACGGGTTGCCGAAGGCAAAACTGCTAACAAGTATTTTATTGCGGCGAATATTGTGGAAATAAGCGAAACGGATAAGAGCAGTTTGAGTTCGTACTTGCGCACGTTGGGATGAACCTGCTTTCCGGATCTCAGATCTCAAATTTGAGATTTCAGAACTTCACTGGCAATGCCCACCATCACCCGCAACATCCGCACGACGCTCGAGATGATTAAGATCGAGCACACCCTGTTTGCATTGCCCTTCGCTCTGCTTGGCGCCGTGCTCGCGGCCCGTGGAGTCCCGACCGGCCCACAACTTTTCTGGATCGCGTTGGCCATGGTGGGTGCTCGTTCGACCGCAATGGCCTTTAACCGGATTGCTGACCGGGATTATGACGCGCGAAATCCGCGGACGAAGATGAGGGCCCTGCCCGCCGGCATTCTCTCCATTGGTTTTGTCTGGGCGTTCACGCTGATTGCGGCTGCCATTTTCCTGCTGGCCGCGGCCATGTTGAACCGTTTGACTCTCATCCTCTCTCCAGTCGCGCTTGCCAGTGTGCTGCTTTACTCTTACAGCAAGCGTTGGACAACCTTGTCGCACATCATTCTCGGCTGGTGCCTGTCAATTGCACCCACGGGGGCGTGGATTGCGGTGCGTGGCGCGCTCGACAGTTGGGAGCCTTTGCTGCTGTCGCTGGTCGTGTTGTTGTGGACGGCGGGGTTCGACGTACTCTACGCCTGCCAGGATTACGACTTTGATCGGCGGGAGGGTTTGCATTCGATTCCGGCGCAATTGGGTGTGGCACGTTCGCTATGGGTGGCGCGCCTGCTGCACGCGGGAGCCTTTGCAGCGCTGCTTGCGCTATACTTTGTAACGAATCTTGGTCCGCTGGCTCTCGCCGGCACAATTGCTACCGGAGCTTTGCTGGTTTACCAGCATACGCTGGTGCGGGCGGATGATTTGAGCCGTTTGAATGCAGCTTTTTTTACCACTAACGCTTTTGTGAGCGTGATTCTGTTTGCAACTTTTGGCGCTGCTGCTTTGCTGCGTCGCTAGCTCTTACTTATGTTCTTATCAAACGACCAACAGCTGAATGATATCGCAGTCAAGGTCGACGCCGGCGAGCGGCTTTCCTTCGACGATGGCGTCGCCCTCTTTGCCACAGACGATCTGAACGGGCTCGGCAAACTGGCCGACAACGAGCGCCGCCGCCGTCATGGCCGGGCGACCTACTTTAACGTCAACCGCCACCTGAATCCGACCAACATTTGCTACGTTGACTGCAAGTTTTGCGGCTTTTATCGCACGCCGCGCCAGCCTGATGCCTACACTCACAACATTCAGGATTCTTTGCGGGTGGCGGGCCAGGCAGTTAGCGAAGGTGCTACCGAGCTGCACATCACCGGCGGGCTGAACACGAAACTTCCCTTCAGTTATTTCACCGATCTGCTTTCGGCGCTGCGAAGTGAATACCCGCAGCTTCACTTGAAGGCCTTCACGATGGTGGAGCTGGATCACTTTGCCCGCTTCTACAAAATGGCAGACGAGAACGTTATCCAGCAACTGATCGAGGCCGGCCTTAATTCCTGTCCGGGAGGCGGCGCTGAGATTTTTCGGGAACCAACTCGTTCCATGATTTGCGCCCATAAATGCGAGGCAGAACGTTGGCTGGATCTGGCCGGCAAGGTGCACGCGGCGGGCTTGAAAACTAATGCCACCATGCTATTCGGCCACATTGAATCCATCGAGGACCGTGTGGATCATATGGTCAGGCTGCGGGAACAACAGGACAAATCAGGCGGCTTTCAGTGCTTTATTCCCCTGGCGTTTTATCCGGAGAATACTCAGTTGGCCCACCTGCCCGGACCTTCAGGTGTGGATTCGTTAAAAACCATGGCGGTGTCGCGTCTAATGCTCGACAACTTCCCCCATATCAAAGCCTACTGGGTAATGCTGAGCAAGCGCCTGGCTCAGGTGGCGCTGCATTACGGCGCCAATGATATCGACGGCACCATTACCGATGGCGGCGAGTTGACGGAGAGTTATTCGCTCGAGGCTAACAACGAGGTGCGTATGACGCGGCCGGAACTGGTCGGATTAATTGAGGAGGCCGGGTTCGAAGCGGTCGAACGCGACACCGTTTACAATCGCGTCGAGAGGGCGCCAACCATCGCTTGAACTTGCGAAGGGCAACGAAGCGAGTATTCTTAAGCGACCGACTGCGTTATTTAAGATATGGCTGAAACCACCACCACCACCATCAGTGTTGCCCACTCGCCGGACTCAGACGACGCCTTCATGTTTTATGCGCTGGCGACCAACAAACTCGAGACGGGTGATATTGAATTCACCCACGTGCTGAAGGACATCCAGACCCTAAACGAAGAAGCGACCAAAGGTACTTACGACGTAACTGCGATTAGCTTTCATGCTTACGCCTATGTCGCCGACAAGTACGCGCTGCTGCCTCATGGGGCTTCCATCGGCGATAACTATGGGCCGATAGTCGTGTCGCGAGAAGATTTGGATCCGGCCCAGCTATCCAGCGCCAGGATCGCTGTGCCGGGTACCCTGACCAGCGCATTTTTGGCGTTGCGCATTTTCAACCCGGATTTCAAATATGAAGTCGTTCCCTTCGATCAGATCATTGAAGCGGTGGTGGATGGACAATGCGATGCCGGCCTGCTGATTCATGAGGGCCAGCTTTTCTATCAAACCAAGGGGCTACAAAAAGTATTGGATCTGGGAGAGTGGTGGTTTGAAAAGACCGGGCTACCGCTACCGATGGGTGGCAATGCCATCCGCCGCGAGCTGGGGGCCGAGACAATGCGTGAAGTTTCGGATCTGCTGCGGCAGAGTATTCGTTACTCGCTGGACCACCGCGATGATGCGCTGCAATATGCGATGCAGTTTGCCCGCGATATGGATCCATCGCTGGCCGACAGATTTGTTTCCATGTGGGTGAACGATCTGACCCTGGATTACACCGACCGTGGCCGCGAGGCCGTCAGACGTTTACTCAAGGAAGGGTTTGAGCGCCGAATCATTCCACATCAGATCGATGTCCAATTCGTGGAATAAGTTTGTTGGAAGGCTTTGGTTGAATCAATCGGGGACGCCGGCTTAAAGAGGAAGCCGGCGTCCCCGAACTTTACCATCCAGCAATCGAGTTTCGCTGTATGGCTGCCGGGGTGAAGAGTTTTGATTTCAATTCGAACCAATAGCCTGTTCCTACTGCCCGCGGGCCAGTCTACTGATTTGTGCGGCGGCCGTGGCTCTGCCCAGAAAGAGCTTTTTCGGCCGCCGCCTTGTATCGACTAACTGATGCGCACAAGCCTCCCACGAACTTGCCCGCCCGCGTAACCTCCCGGAACAGCACGGTCAGTATCATTTGGTGTACACATACGCGCTGCCCAGAGTTGTGGCCACGCCTGTAGCCGATATGAGGACCGTTGTTAATGCTTCAATCTTTAAAGGCGCCGTCGATCAATCCCTGGTATCCCGTGCCAGACCCAGCAAAACACTGGGTCCGCTCCCGGAAATCTCGCCTTTGAATGGCCTCGTTGGTGGCTCTAAATCACTCAAGCGCGGCTACATTACTTCAGATGCATAGGTTCTTGCAAGGCAAATCTGACGTCGTCTGAACCCCCGAGCCATTTCAACAATTAAGGCCCATCGAACCGAGCCCAGGAATGGCAACAAAGACCAGCTGGTACGCATCTGACACGCTGCTTAGCGAGATTAATGGTTTATAATCCCGGCCTCTGCGAAAGGTGAAATATGAGATTGTTTCCAAAAGGACTCTTGCCGTTTTTGCTACTGGCGTTTGGGTCTGTTTTTTCCCTGACTCAGAGTTCGGCGCAACCAGTGACTGCTCAGAGCGCCAACCCCAGTCCGGCGGAGATAGAACGCATCATTCAGACCTTCACCACCAAGGAAACCGAGTTTCGCAGAGCCCTGATCCAGTACGCATTTAAGCGCGATGCCCTGATTCAGGAAGTCGGCATGGGCGGCCAGGTGGTGGGCGAATATCACCGCGTATCTCACTTCACCTTTGCTGATTCAGGGGAACGCTACGAAAAAATCGACTATTTCCCGCTGGCTTCGTTTGAAGGGGTAACCCAGGAAGACATCGAAGACCTTGGTGGCGTGAATCCCTTTGCTTTGGATTCGTCCAAGGCTGGGTTGTACGACTTTAAATATGTCGGCAAGGAGCGGATAGATGAGCTTGACCTTCACGTTTTCGATGTCACGCCCAAGGTAATGCCGGATCCAAAGAAGATCAAAGATCGGCTTTTCCTGGGCAGAGTCTGGGTGGATGACAAGGACCTGCAGATCGTGAAGTCGAAAGGCAAAGGCGTTCCGGAGACCAAAAAAAACAAGTTTCCGAATGTCGAAACTTATCGCGAGCAGATTGATGGCAAGTACTGGTTCCCTACGTATTCCTATGCTGATGATGAGCTGGTGTTCGACGCCGGCAACGTTTTGCGCATTCGCATCCGAGTGAAGTATGCCGATTACCAGCAGGCCCGCGGTAAGCTGAGGATCATTGATTTCGAGGGAGAAAAGACTGAGGCCAAGCCCAAACCCTCCCCGTCGCCAAAACAAAAGCCAGGTCAAGACTGAAGAGATGCCTGCTCAGCTTCGCATAAAGTCGCCGAATGGTTCGAAGCCGACCGCTATGAACGTCTAAGATCAGCATTCGTTCGTGTTACTTCGTGAGATTTCGTGTAATTTCGTGGATCGTGTGCTGGGGATTCGGAGCCATACGATCCACGAAATCACACCAAGCTTCACGAAGGAACACGAAATAAGAGTTTTTGTGCAAAGCCGCCTGACTGAGATACCGCTATTTCCGCGAAGTAATCTCTTTGACTCCCAACTCGTCTGCTATCGCCCTCTGGACATGGTCTATCAATACCTGGATCTCCTTATCGCTGGTAACTCCTTTTGTTTCGATCGGGGGGAGTATCACCATCTCGATCATGCCCGGCCACGCCCCGCCTGATCCTTTACCCATTAACCTGTCCGTGTGTTTGATTGCCACCGGAACAATGGGAACGCCGGCATCCCGCGCCATGTAGAAGGCGCCTTTCTTGAATGCCAGCATCTGTCCCGGTAAGGCGCGGGTTCCCTCTGCAAAAACGCCGAAGGACACGCCTGATTGGATTCTTCTGGTGGCAGCCTGCATGGTCTGGACTGCACGCTCACGATTCGTGCGGTCGATCGCCATCACATTCACAAAGCCCATCCCGTAGCCCAGGATTGGCACCTTGAGCAATTCTTTCTTGGCAATGACCCCTATGCGACGTCCCAGATAATGAAAAAGCGTGGCGGTGTCGAGATATGATCGGTGGTTGGAAATAAGGACGTAGGTCTGAGCTGGATCGAGCAACTCCAGGCCCTTCACTTCTATTTTCATCCCGCTTAGCCGGAGCCAGGTGCGCGCGCCAAAGAGCGCCCACGGATAGACCCAGTCGTTTCGCCCGGCCAGCCGCGCTACCAGCAGCACCGGCGGGGCGATGATTAGCAGCAACATGGCAGCCACAAACATGGACCACCAGAAAAACAAGCGACCAACGAAATGGGGATAGCGGCGTATGCTAGACTCGTCGGCGCTCTTCATTCTGTCGCATCTCGCTCGATCATTTCAGTGGAAGGACTCACCCGAATGTTGGCTCAATCAACCACTAAGTCCGTCCTATCCAAAAGCCCTTCGCCACTCCGGGGCCAACCGCGGCCGCGGTTTCTCGGCGGGCAGATAGCGTTGCTCCTCGCCATCATAATCAGTTTCGTTTTGGCGCCGGCACCATCGCGCGCGCAGGTCCCGCGAACTGCTGTCGTGCCTTCACCGCCGGCAGTGCTTGGTTTCTCGCCCGGCGACGATCGCACTATTGCGGATTGGCGGCAAATCACTAATTACTTTTCACGTCTGGACCGGGCCAGTGACCGAGTGCTGGTGCAAAACCTGGGTACCACTACTTTGCAGCGACCGATGATTGCGGCCTTTATTAGCGCGCCAGAGAATATACGCGATCTGGCAAAGTACAAAAGCATTCAAGCCCGGCTGGCTGACCCGCGGAAGATAAAGACCCAGCAGGAGCGCGACCAACTTGTTGCTGAAGGTAAGACTGTGGTCGTTATCTCATGTTCCATCCATTCGACCGAGATAGTGGCCTCGCAAATGTCTATGCAACTGGCTTACGAAATGGCCACGGCTACCGATCCGAATACAGTCGAAATCCTCCGGAACACAATTCTGATTCTGGTGCCGGCGGCGAATCCCGACGGGGTGGACATCGTGGCCAACTGGTATCGCAAGACTTTGGGCACGCGCTCCGAGGGAACTGAACCGCCCGAGCTTTATCACTACTACGCGGGCCACGATGATAATCGTGACTGGTTTATGTTGAATCTGAAGGAAACGAAAAGCCTCACGCGGCTGCTCTGGAAGGAGTGGTTTCCCCAGATCGTTTACGACGTTCATCAACAGGGTCCTAACGGCTCACGTTTCTTTATTCCGCCTTTTTACGATCCGCCAAACCCGCACATCGCGCCACTATTGCTGCGCGAGGTCGGCTTGCTAGGGCATAAGATCGCCGCTGATCTGCAAACCGCCGGTTTTAAGGGTGTAGTTACTAATGCCGTGTACGACACATGGTGGCATGGAGGCTTCCGCACCGCGCCGTACTACCACAATTCCATTGGCATTCTCAGCGAAGCGGCCAGTGCTCGACTGATGTCGCCGACCAGCGTGACCCGCGATCAGCTCGCCCGGGCAACGACCCGCGGCCTGACTTCGGCGCTACCTTCATCGCCGCAAACCAACTTCCCGGATCCGTGGCCGGGTGGTGTCTGGCGCCCGCGCGACATCTTGGCCCTTGAGCTCAGTGCGTCGCGATCCGTGCTGTCACTGGCTGCGAGGTATCGCGAACGATACCTGCGCAATTTCTACGAACTGGGTCGCACCGCAGTGTACGCTGAGCCTGTCGCTGAGCTTCCCCTGGGGTACGTTATCCACGCCGGGCAGGGCCGCGATGAAAACGTCGCGAAAATGATTGGCGCCCTGGTGGAACAGGGCGTGGAAGTTTTTCGCCTGGAACGGGAGCTCCACGCCACGCTTGGCGAACAGGTAATACGGCGAGTCTCCTCAGTGACCGCGGGCAATGCGGGCCCAAACGCAATCGCCGGTATCGGCGTCCGGCCAGTGCAAAACCATCCGGAAGTTCCCCTCGGCAGTTACATCATTTTCCTGAATCAGCCGTATCGACAGAACGTACTCGCGCTGTTTGAGCCACAGGTTTATCCCAACCGGCTTACGGCTACCGGAGAGGCGGAGCGGCCTTACGATGTTGCCGGCTGGACGCTACCGATGCAGATGGGAGTTGAAAGTCTGGCAGTGATGTCCATTCGCGAGAGTGCCAACGAAAGACAGTTGACATTGATAAAGTCGGAAAACGACGTGCGCCGCGATCTGGGCTTGCCACTTTCAACTGACGACCGGTCGCCTATCGTTAACCCCGTCAAGGCGGGAATGCGCGTGGGAATTTACCAGGGAGCACGCGGCAACATGGACGAGGGCTGGACCCGTTACGTCTTCGACACTTTCAACGTGCCCTTCAAAACCGTGCGCGATGCCGGCCTGCGTGAAGCCAATCTAAAGAGTAACTTCGATGTCATTGTGCTGCCCTCGGAAAGAAGAAGAGCGGATGCGGACGCGACGGAGGATGCGGCCCCCAGTGGTTTGAGCGTGGCAGCCATGGAGTCCCTGCGCGCCTTCGTTGATCAAGGCGGCACACTTATCTGTTTCGACGGCTCGTGTGGGCCAACCATCAAGCAGCTGAAACTTCCTCTCAGGAATGTGCTCGACGGCCTGCGTTCGTCTGAGTTCTATTGTCCCGGATCGGTGCTGCGGCTTGACGTGGACACTTCGCATCCCATTGCCCGCACGATGGCAAAGGAGGTGGACGCTTACTTTGCCAACAGTTCGGCCTTCGAAGCAAACGATCCCACTCAGGTTCGGGTGATTGCGCGATATGCGAACCAGGAAGTGCTGCGATCGGGTTGGCTGCTGGGCGAGGATCGTATCCAGGATAAGATTGCCCTGGCCGAGGTCGGCGTTGGCAAAGGGCGTGTCGTGCTCTTTGGCTTCCGCCCTCAGCATCGCGGACAATCATGGGGCACTTTCCCTTTCATCTGGAACGCGCTGACTTCCAATTAGCTCGGCCCAACCCCAAAGGGGTTGTGTCCTCCAGCCCAGGGTTGCCGCCTCGGCTACCCTGGGAAACGATGAACGCAAACGTTTCCAACCCCAACGGGGTTGTGTCGACGTTCGTTGGATGGAATGCCCATTATGAATTGACACAACCCCGTTGGGGTTGAGTATTGACATTTCAAAACGCCTACCCAGGGTAGCCGAAGCGGCAACCCTGGGCTGGAGGACAGAACCCCGTTGGGGTTCCCGGCTGTTGCACCCAGCTCGTCTGCGATGGCCAGACCCCTGATTGGAAACGGCACTAACTAAATCAACAACCTCAAAAACGCATCCGTACGCATCAGCCCCTTAACATTGCGCCCTCGACGTCATTAGGCTAATCTTCAACCGTTCTTACTCTCCCTTGTTTATTGGCCGGGACCGGCCAAGCATCTCTTTACAGGTTGGCGCATCAAAGTGTTACGCGGCGCAATTTGCGGCGTAAATGCCACCCTGACAACAAACCTCTCCCTGGTTTGAAATCCGACCGGAGTTTGCTCATGAGAAAAATCTCTGTTCCTTTCCTGCTCGTATGCCTTTGCGCGGTTCTGGCGCATACGGTTAACGCCCAGACACGTCCACGGCGAGTGGGATCAAATAACAACCCGCAGCAACCCGCGGCCGGGACTTCGGTCCCCAACGCCGCGCGGCGTCCGCCGGTGCTGGGCGGAGCAAACACCGGTAATCGCCAACCAGTGCCGTCAACTCCACAGCAGCCAACCGGGCCGGAAGAAGTAGAGGCGGGGGACGTAATCAAAGTCAGCACGACCCTGGTAAGCATTCCCGTTAGCGTCATGGATCGAGATGGCAAGTATATTCCCAACCTGCGCAAAGAAAACTTTAGTCTCTGGGAAGAAGGCGTGGAGCAGCAGGTCGCCTATTTCGCGTCCGTGGAAAAACCTTTCACAGTGGCGCTGGTGATCGACACCAGCGGCTCAACTAGGGAAAGGCTCAACGACATTCAGGAAGCGGCCATCGCCTTTATCGGTCAATTGCGACCAGATGATCGGGTGATGGTGGTCTCGTTTGATGAAAGAATCAACGTACTGGCGCAGCCCACTAACGATCGCTACCTGCTGCGGGACGCAGTTCGCCGCACCAGTGTGGGCAACGGCACGCGGCTTTACGACGCAGTTGACCTGGTAATCAACCAGTACCTCAACCGGATTGAGGGTCGTAAAGCTGTGGTGCTGTTTACGGATGGCGTAGATACCATCAGTAAGAACGCCAGCTACGAAAGCAACGTGCGGGACGCCGAAGAGCTTGATGCGCTGATTTATCCGGTGCAGTACGACACGTACCGTGACATGAACGGTGGCACATCATGGCCGGGTGGCGGCGGCGGCGGTTCCAATCGTAATCCGCGTAACCGGCGCAACTCGGACATCGACGTGGTGCTGGGTGACATCATCGGCATTTTTGGGGACATCATGAACGACCGCGGAAATGGTGGCAACAATCGCGGCGGTAACAATCGCCGCCAAGGCGGCGGCGGCGGTGGCGGCGCTGGAAGCACTCGCGCAGAGTATGCACGGGCCGACGCTTATCTCAATGACCTGGCCCGCGTGACTGGAGCGCGACTCTATAATGCAGACAACCAAAATCTTTCATATGCTTTTGGTATGGTCGCGGAAGAACTGAGGCGGCAATACAGCCTGGGCTACTATCCAAAGTCGCCACCGCAAATCGGCGAACGCCGTCACATCAAGGTGCGGGTAAACCAACCCAGCGTTGTGGTACGCGCCCGCGATAGTTATGTTTTCGATAGGACCGGCAACGCTACAGCTCAAGGGACTCCGGGCCAGCAGGGTCCGCCGGTTCTGAAAAAAGAATTTAATGGGCGTCCTGCGCGTCCCTGACAATAACAATCCCCTGGTTCTGCCAAAACAGGATTGCTGGGGAACTCGCGTTTTCACGCAAAGACGCTAAGCAAGGAAAATCAGAAGGCGCAAAGGGTTAAGTCTACTCTTTGCGCCTTACGTCTTTCCTTGCTTAGCGCCTTTGCGTGAAACCTCAATTACCGAATACCTCAAAGTTCAGAAAGACCACCGCCTGCCGCTACATCCCGCTCTTTGCCCTGCGCGAAATGTTTATGTTATGTTGTCTGGCTTTTATCCCGCCAAATTATTTCGCCTTGATTAGGCTCTACGAGGAGTTGAAGACAGTATGGCTACGCCTGACGCAAAGAACACGAACGGTCACACCTTTGGCCGCGTCGTGCAGATTATCGGCCCGGTGGTTGACGTTGAGTTCGAAGAGAACAAACTGCCACCCATCTACCAGGCCCTCAACATAGTCTCGGAGGGTTTCGAGGTCCCTGAACCCGTCGATGTTATCGCCGAAGTGCAACAGCATCTGGGCGAAAACCGCGTGCGCGCGATTTCCATGCGCCCGACCGACGGCATGGTTCGCGGCATGAAAGCCATCGACACCGGCGGCCCCATCACGGTGCCGGTCGGCGAAGGCACTCTGGGCCGCGTCATGAATGTGATTGGCGAGCCGGTGGACACCCTGGGCGCGGTTACCTATGAACAGCGCTACCCGATTCATCGCCACGCACCGACGTTTGACGAGCAATCAACTGAGCTGGAGATGTTCGAGACGGGCATCAAGGTCATCGACTTGATTCAGCCCTTCGTGCGCGGCGGCAAGATTGGATTGTTCGGCGGCGCCGGCGTGGGCAAGACCGTAATCGTGATGGAGTTGATTAATAACATCGCGAAGGCTCGCTCCGGTTTCTCGGTCTTCGCCGGAGTCGGCGAGCGCACCCGCGAAGGCAATGACTTGTTGCGGGAAATGGTCGAGTCGGAAGTCATTCAGTTTGGCGCGGTCTTCAATAAACACCTGAAGGAAACCGGCGAGTTCGACATGACCAAGGTGGACATGAAGACCATTGGCCAATCGAAGGTGGCGCTAATCTACGGCCAGATGACTGAACCGCCAGGAGCTCGCCTTCGTGTGGCTCTTTCCGGCTTGACGGTCGCCGAGTACTTCCGCGATCAAGGTTTGGACGTGTTGCTGTTCATCGACAACATCTTCCGCTTTACTCAGGCAGGCTCCGAAGTCTCCGCGCTGCTAGGGCGCATGCCTTCGGCGGTTGGATATCAGCCCAACCTCGCCAGCGAGATGGGCGAAATGCAGGAACGCATTACTTCAACCAAGACCGGCTCGATCACTTCTATCCAGGCGGTGTACGTGCCGGCGGACGACTATACCGATCCCGCGCCGGCCACGACCTTCGCGCACCTGGACGCGGTTACGGCGCTGTCGCGGCAAATCGTGGAACTGGGAATTTATCCCGCGGTCGATCCACTCGGTTCGTCTTCGCGCATCCTCGATCCGCGTTTCATCGGCGAGGAACACTACCGTACCGCGCAGGACGTGAAACTGATCCTGCAGCGATACAAGGACTTGCAGGACATCATCGCCATTCTCGGTCTTGACGAGCTGTCGGACGATGACAAGCTGGTGGTGGCGCGCGCGCGCAAAATTCAGCGGTTCTTCTCGCAACCTTTCCATGTGGCTTCACAGTTCACCGGCCGCGAAGGCAAATACGTCAAGCTCGAGGACACGATCAAAGGCTTCCGCGAAATCATCGACGGCAAGCACGACGATCTGCCGGAACAGGCCTTCTACATGGTGGGGACGATCGAAGAAGCGATTGCGCAAGGGAAGACTATTGCTGAGCAGTAGTGGCACAGACTTCAGTCTGTGTTGCTTGTAACGGCAGCCGTTAGTTTTCATTCCAGGCCGTCCATTGAAATAGTGAGTCTTTACTCTTGATCGCAAACTAACAGTTTGCGTTACAGGAATCACAGACTGAAGTCTGTGCCACTTTTATGGCTGAGAAACTCCAGTTAGAAGTAGTAACGCCCGAACGGCGCGTCGTCGCGGAGGCTGTCGATGCGGTCACTATTCCCGGGCTCGGTGGTGAATTGGGAATTCTGCCCGGGCACACGCCGCTCATCTCGCAATTGCAGACCGGCGTTCTCTCCTTTACCCAGGGCGGCGCGGCCCAGCAGCTGCACGTGTCCGGCGGTTTTGTGGAGGTGAAGGACGATAAGGTTTCCGTACTGGCTGAAGTGGCGGAGCGGCCCGAGGAGATTGACGCCGCCCGGGCGCGGCTCCAGCGCGAGCGAGTGGAGAAACAGTTGAGCGCCTGGACTGGGACGGAAGAAGATTTTGAGAAAGCCCGCGCTAAGCTGGAACGTTCAATGGTGCGCTTGCAGCTAGCATCATCATCCAATCGCTGAAGCGCCTTTTGGCCTTATCTAAGGGCGGGGGCAAGCCCACCTTCCTGACTGAAAGTATTCGCAGTCGAACTTTCATCTTCAAGCTGCGGAAATCTGACTCAACGCTGTCAGCATTGGTTCGTGGATCGTGTGCTTGGGATTCGGAGCCATACGATCCACGAAATCACACCAAGCTTCACGAAGGAACACGAAATAAGAGTTTTGTGCCAAGCCTCCCGCTCTTTATCCTCGGCGGGCGGCGCTTAAATCAAGCCTGTGAATCTTGTAAATCCTGTCTAACTTTCTGCCTTCGCTATCGCTTCAAGCATCTCCCGCACGGCGCGTTCCAACCCGACAAATACCGAATGCGCGATAATGTTGTGTCCGATGTTGAATTCGGTAATCTCGCTCATCGCCGCGACTGCACCAACATTGCGGTAGGTGAGGCCGTGCCCTGCCGCCACGTGCAACCCGTATTGCCCCGCCAGCACAGCGCCTTCTCCCAAGCGTCGCAACTCCTGGTTGGCATGCAGCGCACTTTCCCCATGCAGACCCCGCGGGCCCAGGGTCGCCTCCGCATAAGCCGACGTGCATAACTCGATCTGCTGGGCGTTCACTTCGCGCGCGGTTTCAATCTGCTCTGGATCAGGATCGATAAAGAGACTGGCGATAATGCCGCCATCCCGCAAACGACTCACCGCGGCGCGCACAATCGCGATGTTGGCGCGCACATCCAATCCGCCTTCGGTCGTAATCTCCTGCGGGGTCTCTGCCACCAGCGTCACGGTATCGGGCCGCATCTCCAGGGCGATCTTCAACATCTCCTCCGTCGCCGCCATCTCCAGGTTCAGGTAGGTAGTTACGGTTTGGCGCAGGGCGCGAACATCAGCGTCTTGCATATGGCGGCGGTCACCGCGCAAATGGATCGTGATGCCGTCAGCGCCCGCCTGCTCGCACAACATGGCCGCCGCCACCACACTGGGCTCCGGGGCGCGGCGCGCCTGGCGCACAGTAGCGACGTGATCAATGTTGACGTTTAGCCTCGCAGTCATCTCAGTTCTCCTCCGTAACAAAGCGATCGGTCGTCAGCGGTTGGTTGTCAGCCAGCCGGCGCGTGGCGCTTAGCGCCGCATCATACTTTCCCCGCCTGGCCCGATCCCGAATGCTCAAGACCTCACCGACCATCTTAAAGCTATCGCGCACGAAACTAATCTTACTGCCTTCGTAATTATCCCAGCGCACCGGAATCTCGCACAGGCGCAGTCCGGCCAGGCGCGCGACATAGATCAGTTCCACATCAAAGGCAAAGCGATCGATTTGCGCGGCCTCGATGATCGGCCGGCATACGCTCATGCGGAAAGCCTTAAAACCGCATTGTGTATCCCAGAAAGGCATGCCGGTTACCATCTTTACAATCAGGTTAAAGACCCGCCCGCCCTGCTCGCGACGCCATGGTTGATGCACCCCGATCAAGCTGCGGTCGAGCGCGCGCGATCCGAAGCTCAGGTCGCACTCCCCGCGCTCGATTGGCCCCACTAGTTTCGGTGTCTCGGTTATTGGCGTAGAAAAATCGGCGTCGGAAAACAGCGCGATGCCGGCCCGCGCTGCCAGCAATCCGGTGCGCACCGCATGGCCTTTGCCGCGGTTCGGCTGGTTACGTATAACCCGGCCCTGGATGCGGCCCGCGTTGGCCAGGCTGCGCTCGGCAACGAGTGTAGTCTCGTCGCTCGAACCATCATCCACAATGATTATTTCGGCGTCCGGGTGGTACTCGTTTAGATACGTTAAGGCTGTTTGAATCGTTCCGCTCAGGCGAGTCGCTTCATGGTACGCCGGAATCACAATTGAAAGGTTTGGCACCATTGTTGAGGACTTGGAATCAGGTTGGCCCTGGGAATTGCCGGCGCAAAAGTATATTGGATCGATGATTTCGGATGTCTGGCGAAAGGCGGACTATAACATAGACCATTTCCCGGATCGGGCGCTTTCGGCTGGGCGTTAGTTGGTGTGTTATATTTAGCAGTCAATCTTTGGTAGTTGGCCCGCTCCCCTTCGGCGCAAGTTTGCACAATGAATAAAACGTTTGCCGTCATCGCTGCTTCAGTTATTCTGGCTGCCAGCCTGATGGGCGGTATACGCCAGTCCAGCAAACGTACCCGTCCGACTGCCTCGGCCCAACCAACCGGCACGACGCCCGCCGCCGAAATAAACAGGAGAACGCCCAGCACCGCCGAAATTATCGAAAACGATTACAGCGAGGCGGTGACTACAGTTTCTAACAACTACGCCGGCGAGATCGACTACGAGAAGGCGACGCAGGCCGCTATTCAGGGCATGTTGTTCACCCTCGACCCTCATTCAGCCTTTTTTCCCCAATCCGAATTCAAGAAACTTAAAGAGGACCAGGATTCCCGCTTCTACGGCATCGGCGTCACCATTCTCCAGCATCGCGATGGCGTCTATGTTCAATCCACGGTCGAAGGGACGCCGGCTGCACGCGCAGGTCTGCGTTACGGCGATCGCATCGTGGAGGTCGACGGCAAAGATGCGCGCGAGTGGACCAGTGAACAGGTTTCCAAAAATGTGCGCGGCGTGCGCGGCGAGCCGGTGAATATCAAAGTCGAACGAGTCGGATCGGAAGCCGGTTTGTATTTCAAGATCGTGCGCGATTCCGTTCCGCTACCATCGATTCGCAACGAGTTCATGCTCCGGCCCGGCACTGGTTACATCGGGCTCACCGGCGGTTTCAATCACACCACCGACGACGAATTGCGTCTGTCGCTGGCGACTCTCAAATCGCAGGGCATGCACCAGTTGATACTGGATCTGCGCAACAACCCCGGCGGCCTTTTAGATCAAGCTATCGATGTCAGCAGCGAATTTCTGGCCCGCGACCAGGTCGTTGTGTCAGTAAAGGGCCGCAGCGAATACAGCCAGCCCATTGTTTACAAATCGAAAGGCAGCGATCCGGAAGACGTTCCCATTGTCGTGTTGATTAATCGCAATACTGCATCAGCATCCGAGATTGTTGCCGGCGCCATACAGGATCATGGCCGCGGATTGGTCGTCGGCGAAACCAGTTTTGGCAAAGGACTGGTCCAGAAAGTCTTTCAACTGCCCTACAACACCGGGCTGACGTTGACAACTGCACGCTACTACACGCCCTACGGTCGTTCGTTGCAGCGCGATTATTCAAATGGTTCGCTTTACGACTATTACGTTCGTCATGATCCAGAGGAAACGCCCCAACAACACAACAGCACCCAGCCGGCGCAACCCGCCACCTCGGCCACACCGCCGGCCCGGACTCCAACTGGTCCAGCCGTGCGCACGGCGGCCGGTCGCATTTTCTATGGTGGCGGTGGCATTACGCCCGACATTGACGTGAAGCCGCTGCCGGGGACGCCCACGCGCACCCGTATCGCAGAGGCCGCATTTTACTTCACGCGAGAGATGGCGGCGGGGATTGTGCCCGGCCTGGAATCCTACCGGGTGGAAAAAAACGACTTTGGCCGCAGCCCGCGCGCCTCCGATTTCCCAATCAACGATAAAGTGCTGGAAGCCTTTCGCAACTTCGTGAAGAAGGATCCCACCAGCGGATTACCAGCCGCTGAGCTGGAGAGCGAGATCGACTTTGTAAAACTGCGCTTGCGTGAAGAAATAGTCACCGCGGCATTCTCGAGTGATGCCGGCTCGCGGGTGTTACTGGAGAGTGATCCGCAGACACTGCGGGCGCTCGAAGCCTTACCTGATGCCAAGCGGCTCGCCGAGAGCGTTCGCAACGGCGAAAACCGCGGCTAGCGGCAGCGACAGATCTGACAGGATTTACAAGATTAACAGGATGAGAAGAGGAGGAGGAGGCAGCTATTAGTCTCCTCCTGATTCAGGCGTCCGTTTCTTGTTTTTTCAGTCTATCCTGTCAATCCTGTTAATCCTGTCTTTGATCGGTATTTAACCAACCAGGGCGAAGACCACAGGCTTATGAAGCGCAGGAAATTCTTGCAGCAAGGCATCGCCGGAGGCGCAGCGATTGTGGCTGCTGCCGTAAGCTCACACGCAATGGTAAATACGCTCGCTGGCGCGGGCAACGCTGGGGCTGTAGTTTATCCGGAGCCGCCGCCAGAGCCTTTTGAACTCGAAGAAGCGACGATCGAGGAACTGCAGTCAGGGATGCACTCGGGCAAGTTCACTGCCCAGTCTCTGGTAGAGAAATACTTGAAACGGATCGACGAAGTGGACCGCCGCGGTCCGGCAATCAATTCAGTCATCGAAGTAAATCCGGATGCGCTGGCCATTGCCACGGAACTGGATCGGGAACGCAAGGCCAGAGGTCCCCGGAGCCCGCTTCACGGCATCCCGATCCTGATTAAAGACAACATCGACACGGCCGATCGCATGATGACGACCGCAGGCTCCCTGGCCCTGGTGGGCTCTCGTCCAGCCCGGGATGCTTACGTGGTCAAGCGGCTGCGCGAAGCCGGCGCGGTGATCCTCGGCAAAACCAATCTCAGCGAGTGGGCCAACTTTAGATCCAGTCGTTCAAGTAGCGGGTGGAGTGGCCGGGGCGGTCAAACGCGAAATCCCTATGCCCTGGATCGTAACCCGTGCGGCTCCAGCTCGGGCTCCGGCGCGGCAACAGCGGCCAACCTTTGTGCGGCTTCTATCGGCACTGAAACTGATGGCTCGGTTGTCTGCCCTTCGTCGGCAAATTCACTGGTGGGAATTAAACCCACTCTCGGTCTGGTAAGCCGGTCGGGAATAATCCCAATCGCCCACAGCCAGGACACTGCCGGGCCGATGGCCCGCACCGTTACCGACGCAGCCATGCTATTAAGCGTGATTGCCGGATTTGACCCAACTGATCCAATTACCAAACCGCGCCCTGGAAAATCTCGCGGGGGCTATACCGGCCCCCCGGACCTGAACGCACTGCGCGGCGCGCGTGTCGGAGTAGTGCGAAAGTCATTCGGCTTTAACGATCAGGTTGACAAGATAATCAATGAGGCAGTGGACGTGATAAAGCGACTGGGCGCCATCATCATCGACCCGGCGAACATTGCCACGGCTGGAAAATTCGATGACTCGGAGCTTGAGGTCCTGCTCTACGAATTCAAGGCCGACCTGAACAAGTATCTGGCAGCGCTAGGCGCGCGGGCGCCAGTCCATTCCTTGAAAGAAATCATCGAGTTCAATGAGAGCCATCGTGATCGTGAGATGCCTTACTTTGGTCAGGATCTGTTCATCAAGGCGGAGGCCAAAGGACCGCTGACTGAAAAGCGTTATCTGGCGGCACTCGCAAAGAACCATCGCCTGTCGCGCAAAGAAGGCATCGACCTGGTTATGAACCAGCACCGGCTGGATGCGATGATCGCACCTACCGGCGGCCCGTCATGGACGACGGATTGGGCCAATGGCGATCATTTTACCGGTGGTTATTCGTCGCCGTCTGCGGTAGCTGGTTACCCGCACATCACGGTCCCGGCCGGCTACGCCTTTGGCATGCCAGTCGGCATTTCCTTTTTCGGTCGAGCTAATAGTGAAAGGCAGCTCCTGAGATATGCCTTCGTCTTTGAGCAGGCCACCAAAACCCGGCGGCCACCACAGTTTTTGCCCACAGCATTTCCGGCAGATACGCGATCGTGAGCGAGATTACTGTTTATTCTAAAATGAATTCGCGTGAGATTTCGCGCAAAGCACTCCAGATAATCTGGGGCGCGCAGATACCAGGGTGGAAACGGCAGACGTAGAATTGAGAACGTGGAGCGTACCCCTTGCGCCTGACGCCTCAGGGTCCAACCCCGAAGGGGTTGTGTCCTCCAGCCCAGGGTTGCCGCTTCGGCTACCCTGGGAAACGATGAAGGCAAACATTTCTCAACCCTGAAGGGGTTGTGTCCGCGTCGCTGTTCGCGAGATGAATCGGCCACCCTGAATTTGACACAACCCCGTTGGGGTTGAGATTGGATATTTCCCACGTGTTCCCAGGGTAGCCGAAGCGGCAACCCTGGGCTGGAGGACATAACCCCGTTGGGGTTTGGATCTACCCGAACCGTCAGGCTGCGAAACAATTAAGCGGCATTCGCGTAACACTACACCACGACTTGTCCGACAGCCCTTCAACCCTTAATGGCTAGCGAAACTTAGAAAGGAAAATCTCCCCGTGAAACAAAGGTCTGATGCCCTAACCGCGTTCATCCTCCTGGGTGTTGTCTTGTGTGCTCTGGCATTCATCGGCGTCGCAGTTCATGCCCAGAATCCCAGCCCAACGCCGGCCGCAACCACCGGCCAACAGCCGAGCCCCAGCGCGACGCCGACACCCAGCCCGACTCCGACGCCCGTCAACTGGTCTCAGGATCCAATGTTGAAGCGCTTCGTGTGGCGCGGTATAGGTCCTGCCAGCATGGGCGGACGCATCGACGATATCGCGGTCGTGGAAAGCAATCCCTACGTGATTTACGTCGGCTTTGCTACTGGAGGGCTATGGAAGTCAACCAACAATGGCACCACCTTTCTACCTGTTTTCGATATTTATCCGACCGCATCGATCGGCGACATAGCAGTGGCTCAGTCGGACCCGAATATCGTTTGGGTCGGAACCGGGGAGCCCAACAATCGCCAGAGCTCGAGCTTCGGTGACGGCATCTACAAATCAACCGATGCCGGCAAGACGTTCACCAGAATGGGACTGGGGGACTCCCAGACCATTGCGCGAATTGTCATCGATCCCAAAGACGCCAACACCGTCTATGTCGCGGTACTGGGCCATCTGTTTGGACCAAATAAAGAGCGCGGTGTATACAAGACGACTGACGGCGGCCGGACCTGGAGCAATGTCCACTTCATCAATGAAGATACGGGAATCACCGACCTCGTAATAGATCATTCAGACAGCAAGACACTCTATGCGGCCTCGTATCAACGCCGCCGGACTTCATGGGGATTCAATGGTGGCGGCCCGGGTTCGGGAATATGGAAAACGGTGGACGCGGGCAAGACCTGGAAGAGACTCGACGGAAATGGACTGCCGGCCGGGGTGTTGGGACGAATCGGCCTCGATGTCGCGCGTTCTAACCCAAACATCGTTTACGCGCAAATGGAAGTGGGCGCCAGCCAGGGGACGGGCGGCGAAGAACAACCCGTGCCCGGCGCTACTCCCACTCCCTCTCCAACTCCGACCCCAACGCCCTCAGCCAGTCCCCTTGCTTCTCCCACACCTACACCACCCGATCCAAAAAAATCCGGACTTTGGCGTTCGGACGATAAAGGCAAAACCTGGCGCGTCGTCAGCAACGAAAACAATCGTCCGATGTATTACAGCCAGATTCGGGTAGATCCCAGGAACCCGGAGAATGTTTTTGTCGGAGGTCTGAACTTCAGCATATCAACCGATGGCGGGAAAACCTTCAAGTCGCTGCAACAAGGTATTGCCCACGTCGATCACCATGCCATCTGGATCGATCCAAATAATGGCGATCACCTAATTATTGGCAACGACGGCGGCCTGGATGTCAGCTACGACCAGGGCGTAACCTGGGAGTTCGTCAACACCATTGCCGCGGCACAGTTTTATTCAATTGGCGTTGATATGCGCAAGCCATACTATGTTTATGGCGGTTTGCAGGATAACGGTTCCTGGGGCGCGCCCAGCCAGACGCGCAGCAATGCCGGCATTACTAACGCCGAATGGTTTCGCGTCGGCGGCGGCGACGGGTTCTACACGCTCGCCGATCCCACCGATCACAACACTATTTATTCCGAATCGCAGGGCGGAGCCATGAATCGCCTGGACATGCGCACCGGTCGGAGCGTCAGCATTCGTCCCCGCGGCACGCCTCGCCCACGTCCGGGCGGGGGTCGAGGTCCCGGAGCAGGTGGATCACCAGAGACCTCGGCATCGCCAACTCCCGGCGCATCACCCTCAGCGTCGCCTACTCCTACGCCAGAGGATCCATTCGCGGCGCTGGCCGCAGCCGCCGCCGCGCAGGGCTTTGGCGGATTTGGCGGGCAGGGTGGCCCCTCCAACGTTGTGCCGGCGCCCCCTCCTGGGACGCAGTATCGTTTCTATTGGAGTACTCCGCTGGTGATGTCGCCACACAATCCCCGCATCATCTATGCGGGCGGCGACAGGTTCTTTAAATCACTGGACCGCGGCGACACGTGGACTGCGAGTGAAGATCTGACGAAGAAGATTGATCGGACTACGCTTTCCATCATGGGAGTCTCCGGGAAAGACCCGATGGCTTCCAAGAACGATGGCTACCAGAGCTTTAGTTACATCGTGACCATAGCCGAGTCGCCCAAAGTGCCCGGCATTATCTGGGTAGGCACTGATGACGGCAACATTCAGGTTAGCCGTGACGGCGGTGCGACCTGGACGAACGTTTCGAAGAATGTGCCCGGCATCGGGGAGATGTACCACATCTCGCGCGTTGAGCCTTCCCGCTTTGACGCCGCTACATGTTATCTGTCGGTGGATGGCCATCGCTTCGATGATCTCAAGCCATACGCTTTTGTCACGCGCGACTATGGCGCCACCTGGACGCCCATCACCAGCAACCTGCCCACGATCGGCACTGTTAACGTCATTCGCGAGGATCTGAAGAACAAGGACCTGCTTTACGTAGGTACCGAATATGGCCTCTTCCTTTCGTTTAACGGCGGTGGCGAGTGGAAGCGATTCATGTCGGGCATGCCTACCATTCGGGTCGATGACATCGTCGTACACCCCCGCGACAATGACCTGGTGGTGGGCACGCATGGTCGTGGGATTTTCATCCTGGATGACATCACTCCCTTGCAACAGCTCTCCGCCAGCAAAGCCCTGGATAAGGACGTGCATCTCTTCGACGTGCGACCGGGCACGCAATGGCTCAACGACGTGCGGCTGAGCCGGTCAACTGGTGGGGCGAAAATATTTCGTGGGGCTAATCCTCCTTCGGGAACGGCCATCACCTATTACTTGAAGTCTGTTCCGGCTGATGATGTGAAGATCGCCATCTCTGACTACACCGGCAAGGTGGTGCGACGCATCAACGGCACGAAGGAGGTTGGCCTGAATCGCGTGCAGTGGAACCTGCGCGGCGATCCCCCACCGCGCCCAGCTAACCTGCCCGCTGGCTTGGGCGGTGGCGGTGGCGGCGGCGGCGGCGGCGGCGGCGGCGGTGGGGGTGGTGGGGGTGGTTTCGGGGGGCTCTTTAACGTCGGTCCCGTGCTCGAACCCGGCACCTATCTGTTGAAGCTTTCGGTCGGTGGCAAAGAGTACGCCACTAAAGTTGTGATCGAAGCCGACACCTGGATGAATCCGTAGATTAAGGAGTCAGGTTAACCAGGGCCCGCATCTGCAAGACTGTTTATTGTAGGTGCGGGCTTTGATTTGAGAACTTTCGGCTGTAAGTCGTGTCCCAACATTCTCGCCGGGGCACTTTCATTTCACGCAAAGAGGCCAGGAAAGTAAGGACATAAGGCGCAAAGGAAAGACTCAACTCTTTGCGCCTTCTGCTTTTCCTTTCTTAGCGCCTTCGCGTGAAACCTCAACTCGCGCAACTCAAATTCTGAAACAAGAGTGGGGCATACGAATGTTGAGCCGTTGAGAAGTTTCACTAAAGAACACCACACAAAACTTCTGATTGACTTGTAGCGCAATTTCTCTTAAAACCAATGCGCACGAATTTCTAATCAAATGTTTTTCTGAGCACGCGTTTTTGTTATGCCCTCTCTCGCGCAACTTCTCGAAAAATCCATCCCCGAACTTAAAGAACGTTTTGTCGATCGTTGCCGCCCCGTGCCCCGCGGACTGGTGGAGGCCCTCGAGACCGATCCGCGCCACGGCGCTCATCGACTCGCCAAACAGATCCGCGATCGCCGGCACAAGAACCGCGCCGAAGGGCAGCGCCTGCATAACCTCCTGCGTTTCGAACTGGAGCTGTGGGGCCAGGGTTTGAATTTGATTGCCGGCGTGGACGAGGCCGGCATGGCGCCATTAGCGGGACCAGTCGTGGCCGGGGCCGTAATTCTTCCGCGCAACTACAAACTTCGTAACCTCAATGATTCGAAGAAGATTCTTGATGAGGCCATGCGCGGCGAAATGGCCTGCCAGATCAAACAAGACGCCGTCGCCTGGGGTGTCGGCTTCGCCGAAGTTGAAGAGATCGACAAAATAAATATCTATCATGCCGGCTTGCTGGCTATGCAGCGCGCGGTAAACAGCCTCGGACTACTCCCTGATTTTGTCCTGGTAGATGCGCGCAAGATCCCGCACTGTCCCGCGCCCCAACGAGGAATTATTCATGGCGATATGCTATCGGCGAGTATCGCGGCGGCCTCGATCATCGCTAAGACGACCCGCGACGCGTTTATGCTGGAAATGGATCTGCTGTACGCGGGCTATAACTTTGCTTCACACAAAGGGTACCCCACGCCGGAACATTGTCGTCTGTTGAAAGAGTTGGGCGCCGTACCAATTCATCGTCGTAGCTTTGCCCGCGTGCGCGAAGTGTTAGGACTCGATCCAGTCCAGGTTGAGCTTTTTGCAGAAACTGTAACGCAAACTGTTAGTTTGCTACCGGTCCAGTCCACTTTGTAGGGGCGTCGCTCCGTGGGCGCCCCTGGTTGTAAAAGGAGGGGCGCCCACGGAGGGACGCCCCTACAACCGTTTTGGGGATAGGTAACAATGGCCTCACTCAGCGACTACAAAAAGAAACGACACTTCAAAAAAACTCCCGAGCCTGGCCCGGAGAAAAAAACCTCCGAGACCGGCAAGCTTTTCGTGATCCAGAAACATCGCGCCAGTCACCTGCACTACGATTTTCGTCTCGAGACAGACGGAGTGTTGAAGTCGTGGGCCGTCCCTAAAGGTCCTTCCATGGATCCCTCCGTCAAGCGTCTGGCCATGGAGGTTGAAGATCACCCGGTTGACTACGCCGAGTTCGAAGGTGTGATTCCCGAAGGCGAGTATGGCGGCGGCACGGTGATGGTGTGGGACATTGGGGTTTACGCGCCCGAAAACACGAGGACCGTTGCCGCCGCCATCGCCAAAGGCGAGTTGAAGTTCGTCATGCTGGGCAAGAAGTTAAAGGGATCGTTCGCGCTCATACGAACTCGCGGCCGGCAATGGCTGCTAATCAAGCATCGCGATGAATATGCCGAAGAGGGCGAAATAGCAGAGACTGCGCCTTACTCCGTATTTACCAAACGGACCCTGGCCGAGATCGCCGAGGATGAAGGCGGTGACGTGAAGAAGGCGGCCACCGGCGATCCCAAAAAACTGCCTCGCCGCGCCCGCGCTCAGCGCCGGAAGAAGAAAGCCAGGAAAAACGTCTGGCACAGCAACCGCTAAATTTGTAGGGGCGGCACTCCGTGGCCGCCCCCCTCTTGTTCGACTAA
>JBDTOI010000022.1:0-34145 GCA_039933315.1 Pyrinomonadaceae bacterium | reverse complement strand
CGGCCAGCGGTGTCGCAACAGGGACTGGCACGGCGGCGGCGGGAGGTAAGGCAGCAGCCGCACCGGCGATTACACCATCAACCGCCGCAACCGACTTTGAATCGTGGTGGCGCAAGTGTCTGCACGACGGGTTTGTACCGAATAGCGCGCTGCAGCCGAAAACCCCTTCGCTACAGTCCGGAGGTCTTTCTCAATCCAGTACCGGTGGAGAGTCTGCTCCGGCCTCCCAATATGAACTCGTCTTCCGCACTGATCCCACAATCTACGACGGCCGGTTTGCCAACAATGGCTGGTTGCAAGAGCTGCCAAAGCCGCTCACGAAAATCACCTGGGACAACGCTGCACTGATCAGCCCGAACACGGCGCAGCAACTGGGAATCGGCAGCACGCTGGGTCGCAAAGGCGGCGACATCTACGTCGATCAGTTGAAGCTGGATTACTCAGGCCGCTCAATGACTGTGCCCACCTGGATTATGCCGGGCCAACCTGACGGCGTGATCACGATTCACCTCGGCTACGGGCGCAAACGCGCGGGTCGTGTCGGCACCAAACAGGGATTCGATGCCTACTACCTGCGCACTTCCAACGCGCCATGGTCTGGCACCGGATTGCAGGTCAGTAAAGCTCCCGGCGTCTATCAGCTCGCCTGCACACAGACTCACTTCAATATGGAAGGCCGCGACCTGCTGCGTTCCGGCTCGCTCGCAGATTATGTAAAAGAAAAGGAGCACCTGCGCGAAGAGCAGGTGCACGAAGACCACGAGCTGCGCGAGCGTTCCATGTATCCGGAGTATGACTACAAAGACCAGGGCAATGGCTTGAACTACGCCTGGGGCATGGCGATCGACCTGAATAGCTGCGTGGGCTGCAACGCCTGCGTTGTGGCCTGCCAGTCAGAAAACAATATTCCCATTGTGGGCAAGGAGCAGATCGTGCGCAGTCGCGAGATGCACTGGCTGCGCGTAGACACCTACTTCAAAGGCGATCAGAACAATCCGGAAGGGCCTTTCTTCCAACCGGTGCCGTGCATGCATTGCGAGAACGCCCCCTGCGAGCCGGTCTGTCCCGTGCACGCGACCGCGCACAGCGCTGAAGGCCTTAACGACATGGTTTACAACCGCTGCGTCGGCACTCGCTATTGCTCAAACAACTGTCCCTACAAAGTACGCCGTTTCAACTTCCTGCTTTACCAGGATTGGGAGCAGCCGCTTTACCAGTTGATGCGCAACCCTGAGGTGACCGTGCGCAGCCGCGGCGTGATGGAGAAGTGCACTTACTGCGTGCAGCGAATTCAAACCGCGAAGATCGATGCCGAACTCGAAGGACGGCCAGTCCGCGACGGCGAAATCGTGACCGCCTGCCAGTCAGTCTGTCCGACGCAGGCGATTGTCTTTGGCAACATCAACGATCCGAATAGCCGCGTTTCGCGTTTGAAGGCCGAAGAGCGCAATTACTCTTTGCTGGCGGAACTAAACACACGCCCGCGGACGACTTACCTGTCGGCGCTGCGAAATCCGAACAAGGAGATTGAGTAGAGTGCTTTGCACGGTAAGTCCGCGAAGCGGACGAATGAAAATAGCCCAGCACTTCAGTGCTGGGATTAGTGAGCGAACAGATAGAGTCCGTGAAACGGACGACTGAAAAGATGATTATTGAGTTGGCGAGCCGGAATGGTCAGCCGTCCGTTTCACGGACTGCGAGCCGTCGTGTTTCGAAACCCAGCACTGAAGTGCTGGGCTATTTTCAGGCGTCCGCTTCGCGGACTAGATAACGGTTGCAACTATTGATTCGCTAGATGCCGGAAGAACCACATAGCAAAGCATCGATTCACGTGACCACGCCGGTGGTTGGCGGTGAGCTGACCTTTGCCTCGGTCACCGACAAGATCAGCGCCATTGTGCTGAAGCGCAAGACGCCGATTGGCTGGTTCATAGGCTTTGCCATCTCGTTTGCGCTGGCCCAGTTGCTGCTGATGACCATCACGTACCTCGTGTTTACTGGCATCGGTATCTTCGGCACCAACCAACCCGTGGGTTGGGC
Organism: Pyrinomonadaceae bacterium; assembly: GCA_039933315.1. Taxonomy (GTDB): domain Bacteria; phylum Acidobacteriota; class Blastocatellia; order Pyrinomonadales; family Pyrinomonadaceae; genus DASXRU01. Next base: position 32,105 of record JBDTOI010000022.1, on the reverse strand, counting down.
CATGCCGATTATTAACTTTGTCTGGTGGATCGGCATCGGTCACGCGGGCACTTTGATCTCGGCAATCCTGCTGCTGCTGCGCCAGCAATGGCGCACGTCAATCAATCGTTTCGCTGAGGCCATGACGTTGTTTGCGGTCGCGTGTGCCGGCATGTATCCCGTGTTTCACCTGGGGCGGCCGTGGCTGGCTTACTGGCTGTTCCCCCTCCCGAACACGATGGGCGTCTGGCCGCAGTTTCGCAGTCCCTTGATGTGGGACGTGTTTGCGGTTTCCACTTACGCCACGGTCTCCGCGCTGTTCTGGTTCATTGGTCTGATTCCTGACTTTGCCACGCTGCGCGATCGCGCGAACAGCAAAGCCTTCCGCATGATCTACGGAATACTGGCCATGGGCTGGCGCGGCTCGGCCCGCCACTGGCATCGCTACGAGATGGCCTATTTGCTGCTAGCCGGGCTGGCGACACCCCTGGTGCTTTCAGTGCACACCATCGTTAGTTTCGACTTTGCTATCGGCATCATTCCCGGTTGGCACGCGACGATGTTTCCGCCGTACTTCGTCGCCGGCGCTATTTATGCGGGCTTTGCCATGGTGCTGTTTCTGACGATTCCGCTGCGCAAGTTTTACGGTTTGCAAAGTTTCATCACCATGCGCCACATGCACAACATGGCAAAGGTCATGCTGGCGACGGGGTTGATCGTGGCTTACGGCTACCTGATGGAAGCATTTTTCGGTTGGTACAGCGGCAACCCCTACGAGCGCTACATGATTTACAACCGCATGCACGGGCCGTATGCCGGTTACTACTGGGCTTTGATTCTATGCAATGGTCTGGCGCCGCAACTGCTTTGGTTCAAGCGCATCCGCTCGAACCTTTTGCTGCTCTGGTTAATCTCCATCGTGGTTAGCATAGGCATGTGGCTGGAGCGCTTCGTGATTGTGGTCACCAGCCTGCACCGCGACTTTATGCCTTCGTCGTGGGGCATGTATCAGCCCAGTGGCTGGGACTGGTCGATGTTCGTCGGCACCATCGGGTTGTTCTTTGCGCTGTTGTTCCTGTTCATACGCTTTCTGCCGATGATCTCGATCTTCGAGATGCGCACCATTTTGCCGGAGGCTGAGGTGGTGGAGGAGTAAATGATTGTTTCCATATGTCATTCAATTCACTCAATGGAGTGTCCATGAGGTCAGTACCACCACGCGGTAGCGGGTGGGTAGTTGATGCGGAGCTCGGGACTCGCGCAATTGCGAGCAGACCCACCCGCTACCGCGTGGTGGTACTGACTTCATGTCACAGCATTGAACATTAGAAAATGATAGATGGAAACAGTTTGACTGAGTTTGTATGAAAGCGAAGACGCCACAGCTCTACGGCGTAATGGCCGAGTTCGATAATCCGACCGAACTGGTGGCGGCGGCGCGGCGCACCTATGAAGCCGGCTATCGCAGAATCAATGGCTACTCGCCGTTTCCGATTGAAGCGTTATCGGAGGCCATCGGTTTTCATCACACGCGTTTGCCTTTGATAGTTCTGATCGGCGGAGTGCTGGGCGGGCTGGGCGGATTTTTTATGCAGTACTGGATGGAGGTAATCGATTATCCCTTGAACGTCGGCGGCAAACCATTCAACAGCTGGCCGGCCTTCATTCCGATTACTTTTGAATGCACCATCCTGGCTGCGGCGCTGGCGGCGGTGTTCGGCATGCTGGCGCTGAACAAGCTGCCGCAGCCTTATCATCCGGTCTTTAACGCGCCCAACTTCGCGTTGGCGACGCGCGATCGGTTTTTCCTCGTGATCGAGGCAAAGGACGAGAAGTTCGATCACGACCAGGTGGTTAGCTTTATACAGGGTCTGGAGCCGAAGGACGTTTGCGATGTGGATCTGTAGAAAACAGGAGGCAGTCGGCAGGAGGCAGTGGGCAGGAGAACGTCTTCGGCCGCGCCGGTCATTGGTCTACCTCCTGCTGTCTGCCTCCTGCCTCTTGCCGTCTGTCGCCTGTCGCCAGGACATGCAGGACCAGCCAAAGTACACGGCTTACCAATCCAGCGGGTTCTTCCGGGATGGATTGTCGTCCAGGCAGTTAGTAGAAGGCACTGTGCCGCGCGGCTACTTGCGCGCGGACAGAGAGTTCTACACGGGGAAGAAGAATAAGCCGGGCGGTGTTCAGGGCGCGATTGGAATGCAGAGCGGCGCCACCCCGCAGCCGGGTGTTGCAGGTCCGAATCCCGCCGGACCGAGCGGGGCAAACGCGCAAAGTGCAGTTTATCCCGACGATGTTGAGACGTTTCCCATTCCGATCACGATGGACACGGTCAATCGAGGCCAGGAACGCTATCAAATCTTTTGCGCCGCGTGCCACGGCATGACCGGTATTGGTGACGGTCTGGTAGTCCGGCGTGGCTTCCGTAAACCGCCTTCATTCCACGAGGAACGTTTGCGACAGGCTCCGGTCGGACACTTCTTCGACGTTAGCACGAACGGTTGGGGAGCCATGCCGAGCTATGCGGCACAGATAAGGGCGGCGGATCGTTGGGCCATCATTGCGTACATCCGGGCGCTGCAATTGAGTCAGCAGCCAACGGCTCAACCGGGGACTTCACCGACCCCGGCCCCGGCCGGCAACGCCGCCGGTGGAAAAGAGCACACGAAGTGATCGAAGGCCAATACATTGCACCGCCGGAACTACGACGCGTTCAGCAACGCGCGCTGATGGTTGGCGCGGTGTTGCTCGGGCTGCTTTTGATCGGAGCTTTCGTTGATCGCCCGCAGTTCTTTCACTCTTATTTGGTGGGGATTGTGTTCTGGGCGGGAGTATCACTGGGCGCCCTGGCGCTTTTGATGTTGCAGCACCTTACGGGTGGTAATTGGGGACTGGTGATTCGCCGCGTGCTGGAGGCGGCCACGAGAACGATTCCCTTAATTCTCATTTTGTTTGTTCCGGTCATCCTGGGAATGAAGCAAATATATCCCTGGACGGACCCGCCAAAGATGGGAAAGAGCCCGGCCCTAATGAGCAAGAGCGAACACTATCTCAATCCGGCGTTCTTTACCGGCCGGACGGCAGTCTATTTCGCCCTCTGGCTTTTGCTCGCGTACCTTTTGAACTTCTGGTCGCGCGAACAGGATCGGACTGCCGACCCGCGCTTCACCCGGCGTATGAAGAATCTGAGTGGCCCGGGTCTGGCGTTCTTTGTGCTGACGACTACCTTCGCTTCCATCGACTGGGTGATGTCGCTGGATCCGGAATGGTATTCCACGATGTTTGGATTTCTTTTCGTCGCCTCGTGGGCCCTGAGCGCGATGGCCTTTGTGATTGCTACCATGTCTTTGCTCGCAAACCGCGAGCCGATGATTAATATTGTGCGGGCTTCACACTTCCATGATCTGGGAAAACTGCTGCTGGCGCTGGTGATGCTCTGGGCCTACTTTGCGTTTTCCCAATACCTGATTATTTGGTCGGGAAACTTGCCCGAGGAGACTACCTGGTACCTGCATCGCACGCGCGGTGGCTGGGGCTGGATTGCAATTGCCGTGATCGTTTTGCACTTTGCGCTGCCATTCCTGTTGTTGCTGTCCCGGGATCTGAAGCGGAATGCGCACAAGCTCGCGATGCTGGCGGCCTTTCTGCTGTTCATGCGACTGGTGGATCTGTTCTGGCTGATCGAACCTGAGTTCAATCAGCACCACTTTCATTTGAGCTGGATGGACGTGGTCGCGCCGCTGGGGATCGGCGGCCTCTGGGTGGCAGCGTTCTCGTGGCAACTGCAAAAGCGGCCGCTGGTGCCGCTGAATGATCCGCAGCTGGAATCAGTACTGGAACAGGCCCGGCACCCGGTCGCACACGAGGTGTAAAAAAAGGGCCGAGCGCCGAGGATTTAGTGCGGCAAAGAGGAAGTTAAGGGATGACCGGAAACGGCAGCAACGGCAAACAACATGTGACTGAGACGCCGGATGTCTCGCACATAAAGAATGTTCACGTCACATACGAGCATAGCGATGTCAGTGTTGGCGGCATTCTGAAGTTCATTATCGGTTTGCTGGTAATGGGGGTGGCGGTCTACCTGCTGATGTGGGGAATGTTTCGCGCGCTTGATACGCAGGAAAATCCGAATCCGGGGCCGATGGCTTTGACGGAAAAAGAACGCCTGCCTCCGGAGCCCCGGCTGCAGTCGGCGCCCGGCTACTCGGTCGAAGGTCAGAACCTGGAACTGAAAGCGCCGGAGGCGGAGTTAAAGGTAGTGCAGGAAAAATGGAAAGACGTATTGGAGAAGGGCCCAATAGATGAAAAGGGCCAGCGGTATGGCATGCCAATCGAGGAAGCGAAGAAGAAGATAGTCGAGCAGGGGTTGCCCGTGAGGAAATAGGAAGCAGGAGGCAGGGGCAGGAGGCAGGAGCAGAAGGCAGGAGTAGCCAGTGAAGGTTATGAGAGTGCGACTTCGAAAAAGAGCGATTTCAACGGCGAACAGCCGGCCGTCTGTCTCCTGCCGTCTGTGGTCTGCCGTCTGCCTTCTGCTGTTCGCCTTCTGCCTTCCAGTCCAGGCCCAGCCCGGGGGACCGGGACCGAGTTCGCCGCTTTATGGCGCGCGGCCGGAAACCGGGAAGGTCTCGACCGGTTTGCCGCCCGCCCTGCAGAAGGTTGGCATCGACCAGCGTTTGAATGCGCAACTGCCGCTGGATGCGACTTTCAAAGATGAAGCCGGTAACACGGTGCAACTGAGCCAGTACTTCGGCAAGCGTCCCGTAGTGCTTTCCCTGGTCTATTACTCCTGCCCCATGCTTTGTACGCAGGTGCTCAATGGGATGGTGGGAACGTTCCGGGCGCTATCGTTTACACCGGGTAGCGAATTCGACGTTGTTACTGTCAGCTTCGATGCGCGCGAGACGCCGGCGCTGGCGACAGAGAAGAAAAAGCTTTACCTGGATTATCTGCCGGCGGCCAAACGCTCTCAGGCGGCGAATGGCTGGCACTTTTTGACTGGCGATGAGGCTAATATCCGGCGGCTGACTGAGGCGGTCGGGTTTCGTTACAACTTCGATGTGGCCACGAATCAGTTTGCCCATGCCAGCGGCATTATGGTGATGACGCCTGAAGGAAAGATTGCCCGCTACTTCTATGGCATTGAGTATTCGCCCAAGGATCTGCGATTGGGCCTGGTAGAAGCTTCGGCCAACAAGATCGGCTCGCCGGTCGATCAGCTATTGCTCTATTGCTATCACTACGATCCGGCCACGGGAAAATATGGTGCGGTGGTGATGAATATGGTGCGCATAGGCGGGGTGGTCATGCTGGTGGGGATGGTTGGGCTTTTGGTGTTTTTGGTGTTTTTGGGAAATGTCAGGTGGAAGAGTCCCGCAGTTGCAGAGGGAGTTAAGTCTAGTCTCTGATCTGAGATCTGAAATTTGAGATCCCAAAAAAAAGGGCGAATCGGAAGCTCAAAGCTCTTCATTGGGAGGGTTTCCAAATTTGAGATTCTCAAATCAGGGACGGAAGGGGATTCTCTTAACTGAGATTAACTGAGATCTCAAATTTGGGATCTGAAAAAAATCTGAAATCAAAAAAATGCAATCCTGGATGCCATTTTTACCTGAAAGTGCCTCCACCCTCTCCGGCCGGGTGGACGCACTCTATTTCTATCTTTCCGGCGTAACAATTTTCTTTACCTTGCTAATCTCCGGCGTCCTGACCTTTTTCGTAATCAAGTATCGCCGTCGCTCCCCTTTCGAAATCCCGCGCCCCATTGCCGGCTCGCACCGCCTGGAAACGCTCTGGTCGGTGATTCCATTCCTGATCGCGATGAGCTTCTTCGTCTGGGGCGCGAAGGTTTACTTCGCCCAGTACCGTATGCCGAAGGACGCCATCGAAGTCTACGTGGTCGCCAAGCAGTGGATGTGGAAGTTTCAGCACACCACCGGCCAGCGCGAGATCAACGAACTGCACGTGCCGGTCGGCCGCAAGGTCAAACTGATCATGACCACCGAAGACGTCATTCATGATCTGTTTGTGCCGGCCTTTCGTATCAAGGCCGACGTGGTTCCCGGGCGCTACACGGGCCTCTGGTTCGAAGCCACCAAGCCCGGCCGCTACCACCTGTTTTGTGCCGAGTTTTGCGGCATGAATCATTCGGGCATGGGTGGCTGGGTGATCGTGATGGAGCCCACCGACTTTGATAACTGGCTGGCGGGAAACGCCAATCAACAGTCCGCCTCTACCGCCGGCCAACAAGTGTATCAATCGCTGGGCTGTGTTTCCTGTCACGGAGCCAACGGAGAAGGCGGCCGCGGTCCGGCCCTGCTGGGATTGTTCAACGGGCAGACGCAGCTCAATAACGGTCAGGTGATTAAAGCGGACGAGAATTACATTCGCGAATCGATCCTGAACCCCCAGGCGAAAATTGTATCCGGCTTTGGTCCTATCATGCCGTCATTCCAGGGCCAGGTGACTGAAGAGCAATTGATGCAGCTGACCGCGTTCGTTAAATCATTGAGTGCGAATAGACCGGAAACACCGGGCGCCAGACCCCCTGTGCCGACAGCAAATCCGGCAGCGATGACACCCCAGGCGGGCCCTGGCCCCAAATGATCTGTTTAGCGGCGGGCTACAACCCGCCCTTGGGGAGCGCGAGAATGAAGGAAGCAGATCGGAGCGGAAGCGGAAGAAAGAGGGCAGTAGCCCGCTGCTAAACGGGATCGGGCGGGTCTTAAACCAGTATGGGAACATTTACTAAACCAGCAGCATCGCGCGTGAACTATCTCAATGCCGAACACGGCATGAAGTCATGGTTGCTGACTAAAGATCATAAGCGCATCGCCATACTTTACCTGGGCTCGATCTCCTTCTTCTTCATGCTTGGCAGCCTCTATGCCATCGCCATACGCCTGGAGTTGTTGACCCCGCAGGGGGACCTGGTCCAGTCCAGCACTTACAACAAGCTGTTCACCCAGCACGGGATCATCATGGTCTTCTTTTTCCTGATCCCGTCCATTCCTGCGACGCTGGGAAACTTTCTCGTGCCCATGATGATCGGCGCGAAAGATCTGGCCTTCCCGCGCCTGAACCTTCTCAGCTGGTACATCTACATGCTGGGCGGAGTGATTACGATCTACGCCCTGCTGGCCGGCGGAGTGGACACCGGCTGGACCTTCTACACGCCGTATAGCACGACCTTTTCCAACTCTTACGTGGTGGCCACCGGTCTGGGGATTTTCATCAACGGCTTTTCCTCGATTCTGACCGGCCTGAACTTTATTGTCACCATACACACCATGCGCGCGCCCGGCATGACCTGGTTTCGCCTGCCCTTGTTTATCTGGGCGCATTACGCCACCAGCCTGGTCATGGTGCTCGGCACGCCGGTGATTGCCATTACGATCTTGCTGCTGGCCTTTGAGAGGCTGGCGCACATAGGAATTTTCGATCCCGCCCTGGGGGGCGATCCGGTATTGTTTCAGCACCTGTTCTGGTTTTACTCGCACCCGGCCGTTTACATAATGATTTTGCCCAGCATGGGTGTCGTCAGTGAATTGATTGCCAACTTTTCCCGCAAGAACATTTTTGGTTACAAGTTCGTCGCCTTCTCCAGTCTGGCTATCGCGGTGTTTGGCTTTCTGGTTTGGGGACACCATCTCTTTGTCGCCAGCCAGTCCGTTTACGCGGGAATGATCTTTTCATTCCTGAGCTTTGCGGTCGCGATTCCGTCGGCGATAAAGGTCTTTAACTGGACCGCGACGCTATACCGGGGTTCGATCTCATACGACACGCCGATGCTTTACGCCCTGGGCTTCATCGGACTCTTCACGGTCGGCGGCATGACGGGGTTGTTTCTCGCGGCGCTGGCGGTGGACGTTCATGTGAGCGACACATACTTTATTGTTGCCCACTTCCATTTCATCATGGTAGGCGGGGCGCTCTTCGGCTATCTCGGGGGCCTGCATTACTGGTGGCCCAAGATATCCGGGCGCATGTATCCGGAGGGTTGGGGCAGGTTTTCCGCTTTAGTAGTCTTTGTCGGATTCAATCTCACGTTCCTACCCCAGTTCGTGCTTGGCTACATGGGAATGCCGCGGCGCTACCATGTTTATCCGCCGGAGTTTCAGGTGCTGCACGTGCTTTCGACAGCCGGGGCATCGATTCTCGGCGTGGGCCTGTTGATTCCCTTGTTTTATTTACTTTGGACGCTGCGCTACGGTCCGTTGGCAGAAGCAAATCCATGGCATCTGCCAGGTTTGGAGTGGCGTACGTCTTCACCCCCGCCCACGGAAAACTTCGAGCAGACGCCGGTGGTTACCTGGGAAGCTTATGAGTTTGCGCCGATTGAGGAAATGAAAGTGATAGGGAAGTTCCGCCCTGAAGTCGAGAAGGTTTAGCGGTTATCCACAGATTACGCAGATTACACAGAGGGGAAAGAACATGTCAGAGGAGAGAACATGTCAGAGGCGAGAGAACATGTCAGAGGCGAGAGAACATGTCAGAGGCGAGAGAACATGTCAGTGGCGAGGTTCTCTTTACCGCCCCTGGATGTAATTGGTTTTGAATCTGTGAAATCTGCGTAATCCGTGGATGTCCTGAGATGCGCGCAACTTGAAAACGAAGACGCAAACTAACAGTTTGCGTTACATGATTACGGAGAAGCATTTGCCCGAAGGTCACGCCGCCATAGAACACGCCGAGCACCATCCGGCGCTGCAGCACCATTTCGAGAACATGGAGCAGCAGCGCGAGGCGGGCACGCTGGGCATGTGGGTTTTTCTGGTCACCGAAATAATGTTCTTCGGCGGCATGTTCCTGGCGTACGTGCTTTACCGTTCGTCTTATCCGGAAGCGTTTGCCGCCGCCAGCAATCACCTGGACATTAAGCTGGGAGCAATCAACACCGGCGTCCTGATTGTCAGCAGTCTGACCATGGCGCTCGCGGTCTATAGCGCCCAGGTGGGTCAGCGCCGCCTGACAGTCATATTCCTGGTGGCGACGATGGCGCTGGGTCTCACCTTCCTGGGTATTAAGGGCGTCGAGTATCACGAAAAGTATCGCGACAGTTTGATTCCGGGAAAGTTGCTGCCGTCGCGGCCATTCAACCCGGCGGTGCAAGGGCCGCATGAGCCCTACGACGAGCACAAGCTACATCTGTCGCCGGGCACCTCTGTAAGGCACGTAGAGATGTTCTACTGGATCTACTTCGCGCTGACCGGCGTCCACGCGTTGCACATGATCGTCGGGATAGGCTTGCTGGCGTTCCTGATCTTTTCGGCGGCAAGGGGACGATACAGTCCTGAATACCATGCGCCGGTGGAGATATCAGGGCTCTACTGGCACTTCGTGGATATCATCTGGATATTTCTGTTTCCGTTGTTGTACTTGTTGGGGCGGCACCTGGAGCATCACGGGTAGGGCAAAGACCGCAAACTAACAGTTTGCGTTACATGAACTGAGTTATGAGCGAGCACATTGTTTCCCGGAAGGTTTACTTCGCGATCTTCGCCGCGCTGATGGTCGGAACGGCGGTGACTGTAATGGTCGCCTTCATCGATCTCGGCGGACAATTTAACACCATCGTCGCTCTCACCGTCGCCGTCATCAAGGCTACGCTGGTGGTGCTTTATTTCATGCACGTGCGCTACAGCTCGCGCCTGACCTGGGTGATAGTGGGATCCGGACTGTTCTGGTTGGGGATAATGTTTGCGTTAACGTTGAGTGACTACCTGTCTCGAGGCTGGTTGCCGCCGCCGGTTGGTCCGCATTGATGCGGCACTGTAGGGGCGGCACTCCGTGGCGGCCCCTTATTGCCCAACGCGCTTAAGAGGGGCGCCCACGGAGAGACGCCCCTACAATTCCTCCGCGAGGATGGAGACTACTGAGGATGTTCTGTCTCCGCCAAAACGAGCTTCATCTCTCGCACGGTGATCAGGCGATTGCAGTTAGGGCAGGTCAGGTGGAGGGTAGCGTCGGAGGTCTTAATAGTTGTGCCACACGAAGGGCAGGGAGCGTTAATCTCATTCTTCTTGAACAGGTCGCGCATCATGAACAGCGGCACAATCAGCCCCGCGATCAGGAGTGGAATACCAAAGATGAGGCCGATGCTGGTCCCTTCGCCCAGGGTAAGTGTGATCACCAGGCCGGCAATAAAGAGGATCAGCCCCACCGCGACTGCAAACGAAAAGCCATAGGCGGCGTCAAAGGTTTTCTCTCTCTTCGGTTCAACCGGTTTCGCGTCCATTTTTCATATCTCCTTTGCCGGACCTGGTAACACGCCAGAGTCAGCCTCGGCGCGTTTGCAAACTGACAGTTTGCGTTAAGGGTATGACGAAAACGACTTTTACTCTGCTCGCTCGGGGATTGTCAATATTCTACGCGCAGAACTTTTTCAAGAACTGAAGCCCAGCCGCTCTGCATTCTCAGAGACTCTGTGGTTTAATTGTGTCCTAACGATAAGAACATTATGAGCAGCACGGCAAGCAAAATGGCTTCAGCTAATACATTCGAAGATTTTCTCAACCGCTACGACGAAGAAGCCTGGGCCGCAACCCTGACCAGGCTGTTGCGATCGATTCATGAAGTGGACAAGGCTGCGACGCAAATCTGGTTTGCGTTCTACCCACTTTCCCTGTGCCAGGCCCTCGAGCAGGCAAGCGATCCTGACAAACTGGCCCGGGAATTACTGCTGCAGGGGAATTACCATCTCAGAGATCAGGTAGACTCGTCGCACAAGTTTATTTACGGCCACCGCTACTGGCCGGCGGTCAAAAAAGCGGTCGAAGAGCACGCTGCGGAATCCTTGTCCGAGGAAGCCCAGGCGGAATCCGATGCCACTGCTCCGGCCGATAAGATTCTGGAAGTGGCACGCCGGGTTAGTCAGACTCTGAAAGTAGATCAGTCGCTGGTAGTAGGCATTACCGCGGTAGCTTTTATGACTGTGCGACAGGCGGGTCTGGCGGCCTTCAAGGCTGCCAAAGGCGCAGTGCAAATCGATAGGAAACACGTTCGCAAATCCCCTGAGCAAATCATCCGGGAGCGCGCGCAGGACGATGGCCAGGGATTGTTTGGTTTTCTCCGGACTGTGGATAAGCGGTGGACCGTCACCTTCGACGAGAACGATGACAAAGCGAAATACAAACTAAACGACTCGCAGGATCTTGCCTGGGGCGCGGCCGATGACCGAACTCGCGACTGGCGCGAGATCGACCCGCGGCGCATCGAAGGCCCCATCCCGGTCGAGTGTCGCTCGGCCTCCTGTGGCACCTGCTGGGTCGGCGTGCTGGGCGGCGCGGAGAAGCTGGCAGACGTGGCTGCTCGCGAAGGCAAGAAGATTAAAGAGTTCGGTTATATCGATACGACTGAGCCAAAGCCGTTGATTCGCCTCGCCTGCCAGGCGCAGGCGCACGGGGCCGTTTCGATTGTCATTCCACCCTGGAACGGAGTGTTTGGCAAAACCCTCAGCGAGCGAGATCGTGCGACCGGCGAACCGGAGAACAACTAGCCGTCGCGCCCGGACTAGGATCAGGATTGGTCGGATCGTGTGCTCATGATTCGTAGCGACACGATCCATGAAATCACACTAACTACACCAACGAACACGAAATAAGAGTTCTTGTGGAAGCCCATCAGAGTATTGCCGAAACTCAATTCACAATCTTCTGACCCGGTCCGATCTTATTCCCCTCTCTTGTTTGTGCTCGCCGCCGCGTTGCTCTGGAGCACGGGCGGACTTTTCATCAAATGGACTTCGATTTCCGGGTTGGAGTTGTCGTTTGGTCGCTCACTCACTGCGGCTATCATCGTCGCGCTGCTTACCAGGCATGAAGGATTTGGGCTGAATCGTATTACAGCCCTGGCCGCCTTGCTCTACGCGGTCCTCTTACTGCTGTTCGTTCTGGCCACAAAACAAACAACGGCCGCCAATGCGATTTTCCTGCAATACACGGCGCCGGTTTACATCCTCGTCTTCGAACCCTTGCTCTACAAGGAAAAGTTTCGCCGCCGCGATCTGATAACGGTGGTGGCCTGCGTCGCAGGGATGTCGCTGTTTTTTGTGGGCAAGCTGCGCCCGCAGGACGTGACCGGGAACCTGATGGCCCTGGCCTCCGGGGTCTGTTTTGCCTTTTATTTTCTGTTGTTGCGTCACGCCACAGCGCGTGATGTTAACCGGGCTTCATCCGTCATCTACGGAAACCTTCTGATCGTGTTGATAGCGGCGCCGGCCGGCCTGGCAGTCTTGCCGCAGATGACCACGCATGATGCACTCAGTGTGTTGTACCTGGGCGTGGTGCAGATTGGTCTGGCCTACACTTTGTTTACCGCCGGGATGGCGCGGGGCCTGCGGTCGCTGGACGCCGGGATCGTTGGCTATGTCGAGCCGTTGCTGAATCCGGTGTGGGTCTTTCTGGTGATCGGCGAGAGACCAACCAAGTGGGCGATACTGGGAGGGTCGATCATTATCGCAGCAATCATCTGTCACATGATCGTCGAGGCAAGACAGTCGCGTAAGTTGCGAGCGCAGATAGTAGAACCATAGCAACTTGGTAGGGTTGCTGGAAACCTCAACTTGAGACTCACAAACGTCGGAATAGAAGCTGGTCGTACTGTAGAAAGAGCCTTTCAGTCTGCAAAAATGCTCGAGGCATCCACAGTCAAGCCGGACAGGAGTTCTGATGTCACCGTCTCACCTTTCGTAAACACCTTTCCCGGGCCAAAGCGTACATCCGTCAAACGACGTAACTCAATGTTCTCCTCAACCTCATCCACTAACCAGAGTTCTTTCACTCCAAGGGCAGCGTAGGTGTCAGCCTTCGTATTGCGATCGTAGATAGCAGAACCTGGCGAGATGACTTCGATTACGAGGTCGGCCGTGGTGCGATGAGCGGGGTTGAGGCGGGCTCGCGTTTCCGCCGAAATATAGAAGAGGTCGGGCTCCAGGTATGTATTCGGGCTTGTCCAGATGGCGGCACGAGGAGCGTGAAGCTTGCCGCGATCACTAACGCGAACTAGCTCCATTGTTAAAACCCGAATCAAACGCGTAACAATGTCGTCGTGAATGTAGCCTGGTGGTGGTGACATGTAGAGAACCCCCGCGATCAATTCGAGTTTCGCCCGATCTGGAGGATCAGGCAGCTCCCAAAACTCTTCGAGGGTATAGGTTTTAACTAGCGGTGATGTGTTAATCAAAGCCATCAGAACATCTCCGGCGGAACCCTGAAGAATAAGCAGTTCCATTATTGCGCGCGGGACGAAACATCTCTAGTCTCAGTCGACCGGGCTACTATGGTGTTACATGCCGAAAGTTTTGCTAATCATTGTCGCTTGGTTGTTTGCGGCCTTTGCCGTTGTACTGCTCCAGCTTGCGATAGATCGTCTTGCGTCCAATGCCCAACTCACGCGCAGCCCTTGTCTTGTCGCCCTCGGTGTAATCCAGCGTGGCTTCGATGACCTGGCGCTCGATCTCTTCCATTGAGCTGGGAACGTCGATCTCGATACTGGTGGTGCGCCCCTCGTTGGCCGCTTTGGCGCGCTCGCCGCGAACGCGGCCCTTCTCTTCCAGGGTGCTCTTACTAACTGCGACCGGAAGATCGTCCAGCTCGATCTGGCGGCCGGAAGCGATGATTACTGCGCGCTCGATCGCATTTTCCAACTCGCGCACGTTGCCGGGCCAGTCATAACTCATAAGCGCCGCCAGAGCGTCCCGGGAAATACCTGACACGAAACGGCCGGTCTTCTGTTTGTAGTGCTCGAGGAAATGTATGACCAGTGGGTGAATGTCCTCGGGGCGTTCGCGCAGCGGCGGCAATTGAATGGGAAAAACGGAAAGCCGGTAGAAAAGATCGCGCCTGAACGAGCCCAGTTCGGCCGCGCGATCAAGATCGACGTTGGAAGCAGCGATTACGCGCACATCGGTCTTGAGCAGTTCGTTGCCTCCGACGCGGGTAAACTCTCCGTCCTGCAAAACGCGCAGCAGGCGCACTTGCGCCGACAAGCTCATCTCGCCCACTTCATCCAGAAACAGTGTGCCGCCATTCGCTTCCTCGAAGCGGCCCTGTCGCCGCGAGCGAGCGTCGGTAAAGGCACCTTTCTCGTGCCCGAACAGTTCTGATTCCAGCAGAGTTTCCGGAATGGCGCCACAGTTCAGTTTGATATACGGCTTGTCTTCGCGTCCGGAATTATAGTGAATCAAATTTGCCAGGAGCTCTTTGCCGGTGCCCGACTCGCCTTGAATCAACACCGAAGTCTGGGTGTCGGCAACGCTGAGGGCCAGTTCCATCGCGCGGCGAATAGCCGGCGCTTGCCCGATAATCCGATCCTCGCCGTAGCGTTCGTGCAAAGCGCTCTTGAGCCGCATTACTTCGGCGGAAAGCTGGTCCCGTTCGAGCGCCGTGCCTATCTGATCGGCAATGCCCTCTACCAGCGCTACTTCATGATCTTTAAACCCGTCGCGCGCTTCGCTCCAGACCAATCCCAGCAAGCCAAAGGTGTGCCCGCCGATACGCACCGGCGCGACCAGCGCCGCGCGCCCACCCAAAGTGGCGTTGAAAATCAGGCGGATGGGGAAGGGCAAATCAGTTTCCAGCAGGCGCAGGGTTTTTCCTTCACCCAGCACTTCCATTACTTCCGGAAACGCGGTGATATCCAGAGATTGGCCATGCGCTTCGATCAGCCCGCGCACAGAATCGGTTTCGGCTTGTGGAGCGGCCTTGAATGCGGCCAGGCTGATGCGCCCGCCAGTAGGATCCAGCACCCCCAGCGCGCAATAGTCGGCGCCCACCAGCGCGATGGCGCGTTCGAGCACGACGGAAGTCACTTCGCCGAAGTCCGATCGCGCGTTCAGGGCGTTGGCAATCTCCAGCAACGCATTAGTTGTATCCGCTTCGCGTTTCTTGTCGGTATAGAGCCGCGTGTACTGATAGCCAATCGCCAGTTGGCGAGCGATGGATTGCAGAAAGGCAACCTCTTCATCCAGCCAGGCGCGCGGCGTGCGCGTGTGATGCAGCCCCACCAGGCCCAGCACCTCACTGCCCTGAATGACGGGCACTACCAGGAGCGATCGCGTGCCCAGGCTTTTCGCCAGAAAGCGCACTTTATGATTAAGTCCCGGCGCCGAAGTGTCGTCCAGGCGAATTGGCTGCGTGATGTCCACCAGATCCGCCAGCTGCTTGAGATCCAGCGGAATCGCCGTGCCCAGGCTCGAAGGCACATCATCATCAGCGCGCCATTCGTGACTAATGCGCAGCTCGCTTTCGGATGTCAGTTGAATAACATCGCACCGATCCACGTTCATCATGCGACCCAGCTCGGAAACGATTACGCGCAGGAACCGATCGAGATTAATCGTAGTGGGCAGGTCCAGCGCCAGCCGCTCGATAATCGACTCGCGCGCCTCGGCCATCTTGATTTTGCGTTCGAGTGAAAGCGATTGCGCGGTGTTGGACATGGACTTTGCGGCCAGCGAGCTCTGGTTGGATGCGCGAGCAACTCACGCCCGGATCAAGTTAATTGCCGCGGATCATAACGAACCGCGCGCCAACATGCAAAGCAAGCAGGCGCGCGGCGGAGGAGGATTCGGTATGTGAGGGCGAGATGAGCTATTCGGTTGCGGCGGCCTCCGCCAGGCTACCCTGTTTAATCATATTCATTGCCAGCTTGGCGGCCGACGGTACAGGAACGGGGTGGAAGGTCTTGCCGTAGCGCGCGGTAATCTTGCGCACATAATTCTGAGTCTCATTGTAAGGAGGCACACCGTTGTATTTGTCCACCGCGCCTTCGCCTGCGTTATAGCCGGCCAGCGCCAGCGCGACATTGCCGTCAAACCTTTTCAGCAACCAACCCAGGTACTTTGTGCCCGCCTCGAGGTTCGCGGCCGGATCGTTGGCATCTTTGCAACCAAAGCGGCGCGCCGTGGCCGGCATCAACTGCATCAGGCCCTGGGCGCCCAAGTGGGACAATGCCTGCGGCTTGTATTTGGATTCCTGCCAGATGACCGCATGTACGAAACGGGGATCAAGTCCCTGTCGCTCTGCGGCGCGAAAAATCATCCAATCGGTGGCAGCGTCGCCTGAGGACGGAATGTCGAAAGGCAGCGACTCGATTTCTGTGCTGGCATTCGCATTGGGGGCGAAGGCGTGGCTAAAGAAAACGCCGGTTAGATTCGTAAAAAGGAAAAGAGCAAAAACTGCAAAGGGTGCAAACTTGAAAGACCCCAAGTGCAAATGGGGAATACTTCGGGGAAACGTCATATAGTATGTTCTCCTCCATGTGAGCGACGGCCGGGGGGCCATCTGAACTACATTCTGCCGTGCAGAATTTGGGGGCTGCGCATGGTGGAACCGATTAACAAAGAGCTGTAAATCAGGACCGTGACTCTGATGGAGAACTCATTGCAATGGTTGCTTTTCGCTATATCTGCAACGACGCTAACTCATTGAACCTGACGTACTTAAACCAACCGCAGCTAAGGCACTGTATGCAACGAGTTCGAGCCAAATTCGTTCATCATGAACACTTCCGGGCTGAAGCTTGAGGCGCCTCGTTGTACCGGTTCATTACGATAAATCTTGCGAATCAGAAACTTTTTTTGCGGGGATGTTTCCAGGCCCCAAAGTGCATCATAAGGGCACGGTCAGGTTGTCAGTATCGTGCCGGGCTCCGTATAATTCGTCAGCGCCCATCAACAACCTTTGGAGTAAGAAACTATTAAATGCCAATCTATGAATACGAGTGTCGGAAGTGCAAAGCCCATACGGAGGTCTTTCAAAAGATTAACGATAAACCGCGCACCAGATGCCCCAAATGCAAAGGTCGCCTGGAGAAATTGATGTCAGCTTCCGCGATACGATTTAAGGGCAAGGGCTGGTATGTAACGGACTATGCGGCCAAGGGAAAGCAGACTGATAGTAGCGAAGAGAAGGCGAGCAGCTCCGCGGATAGCGGGACCACCAAGTCCGCCGGCACCGGTGATGCAGCAAAGACTACGGGAGCTACCAGGAAGCCGGCTGCTTCAGATTCCGCGCCTTCCAGCAAATCATCCGGAAGCTAGAAGGCATTCGCGAGGGTTTAGATAAGACTTTGATGTTAACAAGTACCCGCAATTTTTGGCTTCGCCGTCGGGCGCTGCCCGGCCTTCTGGGGTTGGCTTTAATAGCCTCGGGACTGTCCGCAGCGGGTCAGGCGGGCCGGCGGGCGCATTCGGCCAATGAGGGTACGTCCTTACTCAACATCGTTGCCACCCGCGAAGATGGTGCTGGTGAGCCAATCACAGGCAAGCAGATAGCCCTCTACGACAATGGCGTGGAGCAAGCCATCAAAAGCTTTTCGGTGGATCCTTCGCCCGCCCGGGTAGTCCTACTTGTTGATAATTCGCTGTCGATTCGGGCTGACGTGGATAAGTTAGAAGAGGCCACACGCGAATTTGCCTACGAAATATTCGAGGGTGACAAACTACTGATCGTGGGCTACGACAACCAGGCGGAGATCGTGTCGGATTGGACTGATGATGCGAAGCACATTGAGAAATCACTGAAGAGTTTCCGCAAGCAGGGGGACCCGCATCTGTTTGACGCCTTAAATGCTGTGGCTGAAGAAGCGCTGCGCCCATTGTCGGGCCAGAAACGGGTCATCGTGGTGATTAGCGATGGGCTGGATCGCGGCAGCAAGGCCAAATTCGATGAGGTCCTGCGAGTGCTGCAAGAGCTGGACATCGCGGTGTACGCGGTGCAGGCGCCGGATCGCACGCGCGGGGCGATGCGCCGGGATCAGCCCAAGCCGGTGCAGGTGATCGATCGGCTGGCGGCCGGCACGGGTGGGCGCGTGTTCTCCATTGAAGAACCAAGGGCGGCGGCGAAGAGTATCTGCGACGAACTGCGCAAGAATCGTTACGTGTTGGCCTACGCGGCTACCGGTGTCCCTTTCGGGGATGCTCGTCCTATTCTGGTGCTGGGCAATACCGGTATCAACGTGCGATCGAAGAGCGCACAACCTCCTAACTGAAAGCGCCCATGGAAAAGCGGTCTGCAAAGAAAGCGCGGTAAACCAACTTGGAAGTAACCAAAGCTCTGGCGGCCCTTCAGCCGCTTTATCAAAAAGACAATATCGAGATAGTCACCGACAACGGCACGCGGGTTCGCGGCACGGTGCAAAGCCTGAAGACAACGCAGGCCCTGACCAGACCGAGCGTAAAAATCGAGCGCGCTGACGGGGAAATCGTAAAGATCCCGTTTACTTCGATCGTTGAAATCATCGATCACAATCCAGCCGTTAGGAGCGCGCCCTGACGCCGGCGTACGTGTAAGCGGTACTGACCCCGCTTCGCTTTGTAGTACAATCCCGGCGCAAGGAGTTAAATGATTTGACGTTCACCGTTGACGATTTTGGAGGCAGTGTCGCGAGCGTTTGGCAGGGGCTGCGCTCGACCACGCGTGATCTGGTTGAAAGCGCGCTGGTGTCCAACACCTCAAGACCAGCCGCCAGCGCCCGGGCCTTGCCCTATGATGCGCGGGCTGATTGGGAACTAAGCCGTTTGCTGACTGTGCTGGACGACCGCGCGGCCGAAGCTCGAGAGTCGTTGAGCAAAGAGCAAACCAGCAATCTGGAGAAGATGGCGGAAACGTGCGCCGCGGTACTGCTGGACCGGACGCAGTCTGCGGAAGTGTTTGCCCAACTGGTTGAGCGAGCACATGCGCGCCGCGACTATGCCCGCATTGATACTCTGGCGGATGCGCTGGCAAAGAGGCTGGCGCCGGCTGAGATATGCGAGCTGGCCCGCTCAGGTAACGTCGTTATTCGGGCCCTGGCGCACGAATGCCTGGTAGCCGCCCCCACTTCCGTGCTGGTTGGGTTACTACGCGATCCGGTTGACGCCGGCATCGCCCGCGACGTTCTGGAGAGACAGGCGGCGGATTACGGCTCGGAAGAAGCACGGCAAATTGTTAACTATTTAGATCAGTCGGAATTGAGCGGAGACTAAAGGCCGGAGGATCATGATAGGTCGTATTGGCCCTATGGTTGGAATTCGGTCACGCCGGAACGCTGGCGAATTTCTGACCAATCTCTCGCAGCCGATCGACCACTTGTTCGATCAGCCAGTTCGGCGTTGAGGCGCCGGCAGTAAGGCCGACTCGCTCGACACCTTCCAGATCCTGCGGATTGATTTCGGCAGGAGTTTCAATCAAAAAACTCTTCGGGCACTGTTCCTGGCATACAGCCAGCAGTTTGACGCTGTTCGAGGAATGCCGGCCGCCAATCACATAAAAGGCTTCTACCTGGCCTGCCAGTCCGCGGGCGGCGTCTTGCCGGTCACGGGTCGCTGAACAAATCGTGTTGACGATCTCAGGTTCCGTATCTGACTTGGCACGGACAGCTTCCGCGACTTCCAGAAAAGTCTTGAGCTTAATAGTGGTTTGAGAAACGACCAGGGGAGCGCGCAAAGCAGGCAGGGATTCGACCGCCGCCGCGTCACGCACAACGTAAGTGTTTTTAGGCGCGTAGCCAACCACGCCGATCATTTCCGGATGGTCAGGATTGCCTGCGACCACGACATCGCGCCCTTGTTTGGCGGCCCGTTCAGCCAGGTGCTGCACGCGCGTGACGAACGGGCAGGTGGCATCGATAACTTTGGCGGCGCGTCCTTCCAGTTCCCGTTGCACCTGTGGGGTAACGCCGTGAGCGCGAATTACTGCGATGGTGTCGGCGCCGGCCTCTTCAGGCGAGTCAATTGTTGACACACCCATAACTCCCAGTCGTTCCATCTCCTGGGCGTTATGAATCAGCGGGCCCAGTGAGCGAATGGGGCGTACCCCTTCGTCCACTGCGTCCTCGACCATCTCGACGGCGCGCTCGACGCCGAAACAGAATCCGTACTCGTCAGCTAGTAAAACTTCCATCTATTAACCGGAGCCCCGCTATTCTAGTTGGCAGGCTCACTTGTCGGCGCGGTGTCCTCGCGCTGGCACGACTTTTTCCACTCTTCGCGCAAACGATCGCTGTTCTCGACGTGCTCGTCAATCCAGCCCAGTTCCTTTTCCGCGAAGGTACGCACGGCGCTCCACAGGCTCTTCTCGAAATCGCCAATCTTGTGGGCGATGTCGGCCGGCAGCACGGCGTAGGTGGCGTCGTTGATATACCTAAAAGCATCACAAAGCGGATCACCCGTATTGTAACGCGGGTCTTTTTCTTCTTGCATATTTGAACCCTCCCCGCGAACGGCTAAAGCTCGTTCAGTACCAATCGTTTCGCGGAAACCAATTCTAACATAAACAGGTGATAGCTACTTGATCGGGTCGCGCTACGCGCCCGGCTTAACCATCATTACGAATTCGCCGGGGCGGAGGTTGCAAAAGAAAAGTGGCACAGACTTCAGTCTGTGAATCACTGCAAGGCCGCTTCAGGCCCAAAACCAGCCCGGTCTTCCGGCGTTCACCAGGGCAGGCCACCCACGTTGATCTTCCCCGCAGGCCACTCACGCGCGTCCCACGCCAGAACCATGGAACGGAAAGGCGAGATGACTGGTCCCGAAGGCTGTTCGAACTCCACGGTCTCTTCCAGGAGTTGCCAGCCCTGCCGGGCGTAGAAGGACACCAGGCGCGGCAGGCAAAACAGCATGCCGAACTCGACCTTAAGCTCGTCGCGCATGAACTCCACCGCCCGCTCCATGGCCGCATGAATGTGTCCGTGACCCTGGGCTTCGGGAACGGAAACTACGCCGCCAATACCGCCGACTTTGACCTCCTGATCGCCTGTCCGCACCACCGCTTCCAAAACCCCGACATGGCTAACGACTCGACGTTCGTCTTCGACGAAGAAGTGCCAAACCTTCGGGCGCCATTGGTAGGCCATATCCTCTACGCCGAAGATATTCTTGTCCCACTCAAAGAGCGTGTGCCGCTCTTCATCGGTCATGATTTTTGCTAAACGGATTTTGGTGGTCATGCAACCCTCCAGGCAGCCGGCGGTTTAGTTGGTCCTGACCGCCGCCATGATTCGTTTGAATAGTTCATCGGCGCTCCTGTCCTGGTGCCAGCGCCACACGACGACCAGATCATGCTCAGGGTCGATCCAGATCGTGTTTGAGCCGTTGCCGAGGGCGGCGAAACTCGTCACGGGCGCGCTCGGGTATCTGCCTTTGGTATTAAGCCACCAAAGATATCCGTAGTCCGGGCCAATCGCTGCCGGCGTCGTGGCCATCCTGATCCAGTTCGCAGAAATGATCTGTTTGTTTTTCCACTTACCGTGGCGCAGGATCAGGTAACCGAAGCGAGCCTGATCACGAGTATTGATCCACAAGCCCCCGCCCCAGCGTGTGCCGCCGCTAACTGACTCCATCTGTTTGCCGTTGATGAGAACCTTCGAATTAAGGTAGCCGTGATATTGCCATGTGTGGGAAGCGCCGATGCGGTCCATGATTTCATCCTTCAGCACGCGCGGCAGAGGCTTCTTCCACACTTGCAACAAAGTGAGCGCCATTCGGTTGATGCGAACGTCGTTGTATTCCCAGTACGATCCCGGTTCCTGAATCGCGCGCGGCCGACGCTGGCCCCTGCCGAATTCTTCGACGCCAAGGAAGTTGCTGTTCTTTCCCCACATCGAACCTTGCCATTCACTTGTCTGCTGCAAATGCTGCTCCCAGGTGATCTTCGCGTTGTGCGGCGCGTCGTAACCGCCATCAGTCGTGTACTGCTTCATCGGATCAAGGACGCTCTTAATCATTCCGCGATCGATAGCGAGTCCACATAGGGTGGAGAGAAAACTCTTCGCCACGCTGTAAGTCGGATCGATCCGGCTTGTGTCGCCCCATTCAGCGACGATGTAGCCATGGCGAATGATGATGCCATTGGTCTCGCCGCGCGTCTTCGGCAAAGGCCCAAGCACACGACCAAATGTTTCAACCTGCGTGGAAAAGTCCGCCGGGATCGTGCTGGATTGCGTCTTCGCATAAGCCACCGCCTGCGCAAGCAAAGCGCTGTCCATCCCAACATCTTCGGGTCGCCGCAGCTGCCAACCATCACCGGACGCGGGATAGTAAGTCGCCGTTTGCTTTCCCTGTGAGTGAACGGGAAGCACACCGGGCAATGTCGCGTGGCCGGCAAAAAGGACGAGCAGGAGAATCCAAAAGCGAAGCCGGCGTGTGATGATCATGTTTTTATGTTGGGGAAGGCCGACGGTTAGTGATTCCAGCTAAGCCCTCCCTGACGGTCGGGCTTCTGACGATGACGTGACGTGGGCCGCCTCTAATCGATCAAGTCCTAATAAAGCAGACGACGACACCTTCTTCGACAAAAGCGGAACGCATCACGGGGCACCCGGCTTGTGGCTAACTTGTTCAACCACCTGCTTGATAGCGTCGATTACCAACTGAGGCTCGTCCAGTTGAATTGGATGACGGCTTTTCTCTGCGAGAATGTGTCTTCCCCCGGGAATCTTCTCGATCCATTCTTTGTGTTTCTGCTGCCAGACGCGCCTCACCTCAATCGGCATGTCGGGATCCTGCATGGCTGTTATTAAGATGACCGGGATACCAGGCGGTACTTTCGCGGATCGAACCTGCTCGTACGTAGCACTCACCGCGGCCGACTCGTCGCGCACGCCTTGAGGTGCTTTGGCTAGTTGTGCTTCTTCATTTTTCGATTTTGACTCGTTCAACTTCTGCTGGGAACGATTTCTCATCCAGTCATCAAAGGTTTCCTGAGACGGGTCGATCAAAACCATGCCCGCGACCTCCCTCGGATACATGTTGGCAAAGACGCGAATGTATGGGCCGCCGAATGAATGTCCGACTAGCACGTACGGCGGCTTGATGCCCGCTGCCTGCAGCGCCTGGTGCAATTCCAGTGCGATCTGTTTCGCGGAACGAGGTTTCGGGCCCGGTTCCGACTGCCCCAGGCCCGCGCGGTCATACGAAACTACTTGCGCGAACTTCGCAATCTCGGCCTGCACCGTAGTCCACGATGCGATCCCCGCGCCGAATCCTCCTTCCAATATCACCGCGGGCCAGTGATCACCGGGGCGTTTGCCGCCCGCCAGCAGGTTCAGACTATGGCCGCCGGCGTTTACCTTTTGCAGCTGCAAAGAACTCTGTGTGGGGCCAGCCTGGCCGGCGCGTTTGAAGACCAGGGGAAACGTTTGAGCTTGTTTCCATTCCCCTTCAATCTCCGAATAGTCACTCTTTAGCCGGCCTTCGTAAGCGGCCCCGAACGCCTTTATTTCAAAGCGCACAGCGCCTGCGCTAACGCTGATGGTATCGATTACCAGGCCGGTAGCTCCCTGCTCAGGAACGTCCAAACTTGCCTTCAAGGCCCCATCTTTCCTGACGACGTGTAGGATTAATCTTAGCTTCGCGACGCCGGCATCCAGCGTCCCTTCCCAAACGCCTTCAATCTTCTGTGCCGATACATCAGCAGGCTGCTGGGTCAATGCCGCCCACGGTTGTTGGCAGGTTCCCGATGCGGCAGCGGCAAGATTGTTGTGAGTTAACCCAAACAATAACGACGACCAAAGAATCACTCGTCCGGCCTGGCTGAGTATTCGCATTTTTACCTCAACATCGAGACTTTGAAAACCGGGAATCCGCCGAGGGCCCGCCCGTTACCCCAGGTGGTTCTGACCTGTGCCAGCGCTATTTATCAGCGATGCGGTACTTCTCTTTTTCCTTTTCGCGTTGCAGGTAAGGTATGCCTTTCTCCATCCACTCCGGAGCGGGTGCCCCCTTCAGGTAGTGATCGAAGAATTCCTGCAGGCGCCGTGTGTAGTCTTTCTGATTGATTCGTTTGCGCAGGCCATGTTTCTCGCCGTTGTAGCTAAACAGGTAGACCTCTTTGCCCAAACGCCGCAGCGCCAGATAGTACTCAATACCCTGATACCACGGCACCGCGTCGTCTTCATCGTTATGAATCATCATGATGGGAGTCTCAACGCGGTCGGCGCGAAACACCGGAGAGTTCTCCAGAAAGCGCATGGGATATTCCCAAAGACTGCCGCCAATGCGCGATTGCGATTGCTCATACTGGAACTGGCGGGGCAAGCCTGTGCCCCAGCGAATGCCGCTATAGGCGCTGGTCATATTCGAAACCAGCGCGCCCGGGGCAGCTGCGCGAAACCGGTTCGTCTGCGTGACCATGTATGCGATCTGGTAACCGCCCCAACTATGTCCCTGGATTCCTATTGCCTTCTCATCAACAAAGCCCCGATCAGACACGGCCTGAATTCCCGGTAGCACGCACTTTAACGCGCTCTGTCCCGGATAACCGATCGTGTAAACAATATCAGGCATGAAGACCAGGTAATCGTGGCTGACGTAGAAGGTGGGATTTATGGAAGTGCCCGGGCCGGGATTGCGAAAGGCGTGCAGGCCCTGGGACAGCCTTTCGTAGATATATACGATCATTGGGTACTTGCGTTTGGGATCAAAGTTCTCCGGTTTCAGCAGCAGGCCCTTCAAGGGAACCCCATCCACGTTCTTAAAACTGACCAGCTCGGCAGTCCCCCACTTGAATTGCGCGCGCTGCTCGTCCCCGTTGCTGATTTTTTTCAAGTCCCTGAAGCCGGGACCGGTGGTCCAAAGATCGGGGAACTCGTCGAAGCGCGAAGCGGAGAGCACCATTACGTCAGCATCCTTCGCTTTGGTGGGATTGTTAAAGTCCTTCGCGCCCATCACCAGTTTCTCCGGCAATCCGCCGTCGACTTTGTCGCGATAGAATCCCGAGTCGCGGGTTTCCTCGTTTTCGGCATGCAGCAGCATGGAAGTGGCTGGATCAATCCAGCGTTCTTTCGGATCGAGTCGAACATAACGCAGCGCGGTCTTTTCTCGTCTGCCGAGCCCATCGGTGAGGTTCTTTGCGCTGCGACCATCGGGCGGAACCTGCCAGATGTCGAAGCGGTCGTAGAGCAGAACGTAGGCGTCATCCCTGGTCCAACCAGCGTTGCCATAAGATCCCGGCGTTGACGGCGTATCGTTTTCTTCGTTAAAGAAGTGAACCGGCAGGCTGCTGGTCAGGTTAACCACCCGCCCGTCAGAAACGGAATACGTAAACCAATCTTTGCCGTCGAAATAGAGTGCGTATTTGCCGTTGGGAGAAAGGGAAACGCCCGAGCGCTGCTTTTTCGCAATTAACTTGCGCACACCGGTCGATGTGTTGACCAGGTAATAATCCGTGAGCCCGGGATTGTAGTCAGCCATTGTGCGAAACTCGCGATTATCGGATCCGATGGCATAACGCCCGTCGTTTGCAGGCGAGATCGTTTCCATCGTCTCGTCGGCAATCTGAACAAACTTTTTATCTTTCAGGTGATAGACGGCGCGATAGGATTTGTTTCGCTCCTGCTCAGCGCGGACCTTTTGGATGGTTTGCACGTAGTCGTCTTTCCAGTGCCAAAGGTCCACCAGGACTTTCTCGTCGGCAGGATTTTCCTCGTCAGCATTCTTTTCGGGTTCGGGCGGAGGCGCAACTCCGAGGAACAGGCGGCTGCCATCAAGCGAGAAGCCCAGGTTGGCCTTTTCGCTAACGACAAAATCTTTGCGGAAGTCCGGAGAAGAGACTGAGACAATCTCCGCCGCCTGGTCCTTGTTGCGATTCCAGTGATAGACCTTGAACTTCGGTTGCCTGGAATTAGCGTCGTCTTTGTCGCTGATAAAAGCCAGCTGGGTTTGATCTTCGTCCCAGGTGGGTTTCAGGTATTTCCCCTTACCGATAATCAAGACGACGGGGCCACCGGCGGGGGCGCTGTTGGTGGGGAACGTGAAAACGCCGTTCGTCTCTTCTTTTTTGGCAGAGACAGCAAAGACCAGCGTCCGGGCGTCTTTGCTCAAAGTGTAGTCGAGCACGTCGTTGAATTTGCGCTCGCTGGCGTTTGTCATGTTTCGCAGAATGAGATCGCTGCCGTACTCTTTTTTCTTTGAGCCTCTGCCTGACATTGGCCCACGCGGCGAAGGGGAGGGTTCGGGTTCGGGCGAGGCTGATGTCCCGGGAGCTGGGGATGGGGCCGGAGATTCAGTCGGAGTTGCTTCTTTTGAGCCCTCCCTGACGGTCGGGCTTCCGCTTGGGGTGCCGCTTGGCTCCATCAAGTAGGCGATGAATCCTGAACCGTCTTCCGGAACCTGAAAGTTCTTCACCTTCTCAACGCGCGTAATTGTCCCGTTAGACACATCCATGATGCCCATGGAGTTCCTGGGCATCTCCTCGGGTTTCTTTTTCTCTTTCTTCGCTTTGTTAACTTCGGCCTTAGTCGGCTCGATGCTGAAAACAACGAAACGACCGTCGGCAGTAAAAACAGGACGAATCAGGCGGGCCTGGGCTGCCAGCACTTCACCAGCATTCACGCCGGGATCGTCGGGCGGCGGCACCGGCGGACGATAGCCGCGCGGCGCGCGCCACTCGGCGCCGGAGACAACGTTGCGCACGACAATTTCGCCGTCGCCATCCTGCGGCATAGAGGCGTAGGCAACGAACTTGCCGTCGCGCGAAATCTGCGGCGCCTGGATGGAGCGCCACGAATCATAGTCCTGATGAGTCAACGGACGCTTGGTGCTAGTGGCTACTTGCTGAGCGTGAGCGGCAGTAGGGAATGATGCGAGGGGTCCGCTACTCAGAACCGTTACTAGCAAAGCCAGGACACAAATGAAAGAGATCGTGCGTCCCGACGCTTGGGCTAAGCGTTTCATAACTCACCTCTCGTTGTGGATAGGTTTTTCCGGCGGTTCTATGCCAAAACGGTGATCCAGTCAAGAGTGGGCGTTTAGAGTACCGACTTTAGTCGGGCTTTATTTTGGTTATTTGATAAAAGCTCGACTGAAGTCGGTACTCTAAACACCCACTTCGGTCACGCCCTGCCTGCCACCTCGCCGGTCTGAGTGTTGACGCGGACGACTTCGCCTTCCTTAATGAAAAGCGGGACGCGCACCTCCAGACCGGTCTCCAGAGTAGCCTGCTTTGACGCCCCGCCGGCGGCGGTGTCGCCGCGCAATCCCAGTTCGGTTGAGCTGACTGCGAGTTCGACGTATTGCGGCAGTTGCAGGGAAATAGGCGAACCGTTGTACTTCAAGACCTGGAGCGACACGCCCTCTTTCAGATACCCGCGATCGCTGTCGACCGCCTCGGCGGAAAAAGTAAACTGTTCGTAATTCTTCTCGTCCATGAAATGAAAACCGTGCGCATCGCTGTAAAGAAAGGAAGCCGGCGCCATTTCCACATCAGGCTCGGCAAACTTCTCGCTCGAGCGAAAACTTTTTTCCAGCACCGCTCCGGTCAACAGTTGTCGCAAACGGGTGCGAACCATTGTGGCGCCGCCGCGCGCGGTTGGTGAGGCGAAGAAAACTTCAAGGACTACGAAGGGTTGTCCGTCAACTGAGATCAGTACTTTGCGTTTGAGCTCGTTGGCTCCGATCAGCGCCATTCATTACATCCCTCTCTGGAAATTATGGAAGCGACGGATGGTACAAACTAACCAGAAGGATTTCAAATGCGGTGGGATTGTAGGGGCGGCACTCCGTGGCCGCCCCTCGTGTAATGCGTGAGGCCCCTTACCCTAAAGAGGGGCGGCCACGGAGTGCCGCCCCTACAGCCTAGAAGAACAGCGAATACAGCAGCCGGTTGGGTGAACCGGTGCCGGCATTCGTCACCACATTCGCCGTCGCGTTGTTAACGATGGCGTTGCGGATGGTTGTGGCCGACGCCGACGGATTAGCCTGTTTGTAAAG
This sequence comes from Pyrinomonadaceae bacterium, assembly GCA_039933315.1. Classification (GTDB taxonomy): domain Bacteria; phylum Acidobacteriota; class Blastocatellia; order Pyrinomonadales; family Pyrinomonadaceae; genus DASXRU01. The sequence continues at coordinate 4,444 of JBDTOI010000022.1, read as the reverse complement.
AGCAGCTGCGCCGGCCACGTGCGGCGAGGCCATGGAGGTCCCGCTCAGAGTAGCCGTAGCCGTATTCGACGTGAACCAGGATGAGAGAATTGAAGAGCCCGGCGCGAAAAGATCTACGCAGGTGCCAAAGTTGGAGAACGACGAACGCGCGTCCGTGCTGGTGGTTGAGCCAACTGTAATTGCGTTCACCGCGCGAGACGGCGACGAGTTGCACGCATTTGCGTTGCTGTTGCCGGCCGCGACGGCGATGGTGACGCCGGCGTTGGAAAGGTTGTTTACGGCGGTGTCGAGCGCCGTCGAGATGCCCCCGCCGAGACTCATATTCGCCACGGCCGGCGCGATGTGATTGTTTCGCACCCAGTCCACGCCGGCGATAACGCCCGACGTTGAGCCGGAACCATTGCAGTCAAGCACGCGCACTCCGCGCAGCAGCGCGCTCTTGGCCACGCCGTAGGTCGATCCGCCCACTGTCCCGGAGACGTGTGTGCCGTGACCGTTGCAATCAGCGCCGCTGCCGCCGAAAGCGTCGAATACGTTCGAAGCCCGCCCGCCGAATTGGCTGTGCGTGGTGCGGATACCGGTATCTATTACATAGACGCGCACCCCCGACCCCGTCCAGTTGTAGGTGTAACTGCCGGAGAGCGGAAGATTGCGCTGGTCGATGCGGTCGAGGCCCCACGGCGGATTTGTCTGCGTGGCAATGGCCTCCATCACGCCGTCCTCTTCGACAAACTTAACCCTGTAGTCCTGACTCAGGGTCTCTGCCTCCGCTTCAGACATTTCGATGGAAAAGCCATTCAGCGCATGTTTGTAAACATGGCCGACCTTGCCCTTGTGGCTGGAGGCCATGTCTTCAGCGATATAAGGGGCAATTGAATATGCTCCCCTTTCTCCCACGACTGCGTCATCGAGTACAACGATGTAGTGGTTGGCAATTTTGTTTGCCTTCCTGAGGAGTTTGTCCTGCCGGCCCTGGCTGCGAGTTGAACTCGAAGCAAGAGCCATGAGGGTCAGAACGATCAAAACTAGTAACGCAGCAATCTTCTTCATCTCTTTTCTCCTTAAGGTTGGTGGTAGGTTTTGGGCGGTGAGTGCCGCCCGCTTCGGCGAGAAGATCAGCGGAGACGATAAGGCCTTGATGATAAGGAAGCGAATGAAATTGATTGACCCGAGGCGCACACGTAGCGGGTGCTGCCGCGGACAACAAGTCAGGCTGGCCCAGAGGAGGCTGCATTTGTTTTATTCGGTTTCTCGTGCGAGTGAAGAGCGATTGGACGAGAAGGCGCAGTGTATAGCACTCCAGCCTTTTGACGCAAGGGGGATCCAGTCAACTGGAAGTGACAGTTCAAAATCTCATTAACACCGCACTTCAGTGCGGTGATTAGGAAGTCTATATTGCTATTAACCGTTTCAACGGTTTCACCTCAAACTGTAAACCGTTGAAACGGTTGAAGAGGAACGAGCAGCCGAAATCCACCTGGCTGAAGCCAGGCGTTAATGAGATTGCCGAACTTCTAAGATTGAATTTGTGGTTGCGCTGACATATCCTCTCGCGCAACTTATAGCGGCGCACTGCTATTGCAAACAACCGATATGATTCTTGGCACAGAATGGGTGATTGACGCGGCCGGATGCGATCCAGCGTCCCTGTCTGACCTGCAGCGGCTGCGATCGTTATTCGAGCGCGTCATAAAAGATCTCGATCTGCGCGTGCTGGGTGAAGTTGCCTGGCACCGGTTCGCCGCGCCGGGCGGCGTGAGTGGTCTGGCGCTGCTTTCCGAGTCACATCTCGCCTGCCACACTTATCCGGAGTTTGGCGCAGCTACCTTCAATCTTTACTGTTGTCGCAGCCGTACTGAGTGGCCCTGGGAACGAATGCTTATAGAGACGCTCGGGGCGACGAGCGTGAATGTTCGTGTGTTTGAACGATTAGTTTCGGAAGATGCGGCGAATGACATGCTGGTTGACCAATGCGCGGGTTGAAGACTGCTATGCCAATCCCGAATCCTTTGCGCGGTTTTGTTTGTTTGTGGCTGGCGGTGAAGCGGTTTCACGCGAAGGCGCAAAGAAATGAAATGCATAAGGCGCAAAGGGTTGTCGCGGAGGCGGCCGGATGAGTGTACTTCAGGCAAACTGCCCCGCTTGCGCCGCGCCCATTGAATTCAAAAGTGGCCAGTCAATCGTTGTCATTTGTGGCTTTTGCCGCTCGGCGGTGGCGCGCACGGATCGCGACCTGAAAGACCTGGGTAAAGTCGCAGAGTTGGTCGAGACCGGATCGCCCCTCGATGTGGGACTGCGGGGAACCTGGCGCGGTGAGGCTTTTGAACTAACCGGTCGCGCGCAGTTGGGTCATGAGATGGGCGGGCAGTGGGACGAGTGGTATGCGACGTTCTCGAATGGTTGGATGGGTTGGCTGGCGGAAGCTCAAGGCAGGTTCTATCTCACCTTCCAGTATCCCACTATCGAAGGCGCGCGGATTCCTTCGTTCGACGAACTCGAACTTGGCCAAAGGGTCCCGGGTCTTCCCCAGCAAGCGACATTGATCGTCGCTGAAACGGGCAAGGCAACAGCGTTGAGTGCGAAGGGCGAGATTCCCTATCTGCTAACCCCCGGGGAAACCTATTACTACGCAGATCTCTCAGGTCCCGAGGGCGGGTTCGGCACGCTCGATTACAACGCAACACCGCCGCTCATCTTCCTGGGCCAACAGGTCACGCTCGCCGATCTGGGAATCACGACGACAAGGGCGCCGGAACGAGAGCAGCGCCGCGTCGGCTCAGCCCAGCTGAACTGTCCGAATTGTGCCGGCCCGCTGGAGCTGCGCGCGCCGGATAAGACAGAGCGCGTAACCTGTCCCAACTGCAACTCGCTGCTGGACGTCAATCAGGGACAACTCAAGTTCCTGAAGGCACTGAAACAATCCCGTTTTCAACCTGTGATCCCCCTGGGAACGACCGGTGAACTGCCCGAAGGGAAGATGACGGTCATCGGCGCCATGATGCGCAGCGTGACTATCGAAGGGACGCAATACTTCTGGAGCGAGTATCTTCTTTACAATCCGCAGATCGGTTTTCGCTGGCTAGTGCATAGTGACGATCACTGGAACTATGTTCAGGCCGTCCCGCCTGGCGAGGTTCTGGAAGGAGCCGGGACGGCGAGCTTTCGCGGTAAGAGTTTCAAGATTTTTCAGGACGCGCCGGCCACGGTGGAAAACGTCCTCGGTGAGTTTTATTGGAAAGTGGAAGCCGGCGAACGCGTGAGCGCCGTCGATTACGTCCGGCCGCCCGAAATGCTCTCCAAAGAAGTTTCGTACGTTGAGGCATTGGATCCTCCGCAATCCGAACCGGAGAAAGGGAAGGGGGCTTCTCAGAAAAAGAAGAAGCGCACCACAGGCGAGATCAATTGGTCGCTCGGAACCTATCTACCGGTAGCCGACGTCGAAAAGAAGTTCAATGTGAGCGGCCTGCCCCGGCCGTCGGGTGTGGCGCCGAATCAGCCTTACCTTCACAAATGGATTTACAAATACTGGTTAATTCTGCTGGGCCTGACGTTGTTGGCCGGATTCATCGCGCTGGTGAGTTCCGGTTCGACGCGCGAAGTGTTTTCCCAAGCTGTCACACTGCCGCCTCTGGCTAACGCTGAGGCCACGCAGGTGTTCTTCAGCGAACCATTCGAGTTAGCCGGCCGGCGCAACATAAGAATTACGGCCGAGTCACCCGTTAACAACAGCTGGGTAGCTCTGGAGGGCGATCTGATTAATGAAGAGAACGGACTGGTGCAGTCGTTCCCGATCGAAATCTCTTATTACTATGGCGTCGACGAAGGCGAGTCGTGGAGCGAAGGGGGCCCGAAGGATTCGGCATATAGTTCGGCGATGCCGGGTGGCAAATATGTCCTGCGGTTAGAGGGACAGTGGGAGCAATGGCAGCAACCGGCGTCGGTAAACTTGAAGATCGAACAGAATGTCACGCACGGAATCAATCTTCTGCTGGCGCTGATCGTGCTGTCCATCGTTCCCGTGCTCATGGCGATTTATCATTACCGGTTCGAACGCAAGCGTTGGTCGGAAAGCATGTTTGGAGCCAGCGACGATTCGGACGATGACGAATGATGAAACTAATAATCCGCAGATTACACAGATTACACAGAACAGAAGGCAGTGGGCAGCTGACTACCGGCTCGCGCGCCATGGTCCTTCTTTTCGTTTTCGATCTGTGTAATCTGCGGAAAGCTTAGCGAGAAGGAGAAGCGCTTGCTCAAAAAACTTTACACCGTATTCGGCGTGGGCGTGATTGCCTTGTACACCGCCAGTGCGATGCTCGGGTGGGAGATCGGAACATCTACGCGCCGGCAGTTGCCGCCGGATGCGCGCCAGAACGGGTATCGTTCGTTCCATTTCTGGCATTACGGCTTACACGGAGGAAAATGATGCTGCTGAATTCAA
>JBDTOI010000021.1:0-34219 GCA_039933315.1 Pyrinomonadaceae bacterium | reverse complement strand
TACAGTTGTTTTGCGTTTTTGCAACTACGTCTGTTATTGGTTAGCCAATGAACCGCAAACCGGGCAGAGAAGCTTTCACGAACCGCGAGTGGAAATTGATTCAGTCACTGCGGACGCCGGCGCAGGTGCAGCGCTATCTCAGCGCCATGCCCTACAACTGGGAACGGCAGGGCGGCACCATGCGATCGTTTCGTGAAGTTGTGAAAAGAAACGAGGCCCATTGCCTGGAGGCGGCCGTCGGGGCGGCAGTCATCCTGGAACAACACGGCTACCAGCCTCTCCTGCTCGATCTGGAATCGAAGGACTTACTTGATCACGTTATCTTTGTTTTTCAGAAAGATGGGATGTGGGGTTCCATCGGGCGCTCGCGCGACGTTGGATTGCATGGACGGAAGCCGGTGTTTCGCAACCTGCGCCAGCTTGTCTGGAGTTATTTTGATCCTTACATAGATTTCTCCGGACGCATCAAGGGTTACGGTCTGACCAGCCTCTACGATTTGGGAAACTACGACTGGCGCTTCTCGCGAAAAAACATGCACAAGATCGAAGATCATTTACGCGAGATTCCGCACCGCAAACTGAAGTCGTCCGACAAGAGATATGAACAGTTCTTCCAACGTTACCAGCGATTCAAGAAAAGGTATTCCGACAAGTCTCCCGCTTACTACGACCATCGTGAACGCTGGATGCGTTAACTCAAACTTTGGCAGTTGCCATTCTGAATCTGAAAAACTCTGCGTTAAGTCTCAGTGCATGGGTGTTGTTGTGGTGTACAACGACCCGCGTTCTGATCGGATTCGTAACATGGGGGCGGTGGAACGCAAGGCGGGTTTATCACGCGCCAAACCAGCAAAGCTAGAAGGATGACTAGAATGGTCGATATGATCAAATAGGGCCAGAGGCGCTTCACATTACCGATTATCCAACAGCGCGATAATAAGCTCAATAGATCAAGGCTTTGTTTACGTTCATGGCATTTGGCTTACTGGTCCGGTTTCTTGCGCAACTTCAGGTGCTTTTGTTATATTCCCTCCCAGTCATTATTCCCGAACAACCTAACCGAAACGGGTGAAGCCTGGGCTTCGCCAATCCAGAAAGGACTATCTCATGGCAAACGATTATGAATATCGCGGCGGCAACAGAGGTGACGGCATCTCGTCGCAGCTCGCCTGCTTATTAATTGGTGGCGGAATAGGCGCAATTCTGGCGCTGCTGTTTGCGCCGAAATCCGGACAGGAGCTGCGCAACGATATAGCCGACGCCACCCGCAAAGGAATCGATCGTTCGCGGGAAGCAGCTACTCAATTTGGCAGCAAGGCCGGCGAGTATTACGAAGCCACCCGCGACCGCGCGTCGGAACTGTACGACTCGGCTTCAGAGAAAGCCTCCGAAGCAGCAGCTTCAGCGCGCGACACCGCCTCGCGCCAGGTGGGAAGTGTCTCGGCCGCGATCGAGGCCGGCAAGAAAGCCTACGTGGAAGAGAAACGTAAGACTGAGCTGTCGGGTAGAAGTGGCGTTGCTCCTAACTACGATCAGAAAGGCTGAGTCCCGTTAAGTGATCACCTTACAGGCGTTGCAAATCAATACCCAGGATCCTTTGTTCTGGATCATGGTAGTCATCGCGCTTTCCTTCGTTCTGATTGCGATCGCGATGGTGTCGATGGCCATGTTTGTAAGTCGCGCCGTAAAGTCGGTGAACCGCCTTGAGGCGCGGCTCGAACCTCTGGTCGATCGGGTCGCCTTGATCAGCGAACAGGGTAAAGCGATTGCCGTGCAGGGCAGGGAAATCGCCGAGCAGTTCAATGTCATGTCCGGACATCTGTGCACGGCGACGCAGCATTTCGCCGAATCGGCTGGTCTGATTAGAGACGAGGTACGCGAGTTAAAGGTGCTGGTAGGTGAAACGGCGGAGACGGCGCGCGACAAAGTCGAGCTGGTCAGCCGCACCATCGATCAGACTCATGAGCAGGTACAGACGACTACCACGTTCATTCAGGAGAAAGTGATCGAGCCGGCGCGCGAGTTAGCCGCGATTATGGCGGGCTTTCGCCGCGGGCTGGAAGTCCTGATAGCCCCGGCGCCAAAGCCCATTAACCAAACCTATGCGGAGGATGAAATGTTTATCGGGTGAATGCCCCCAGCATCAACAAGGTTGAAGAACCCGAATCATTGCATCCTCAGGAAGCGTGGTTCGGGTTCTTCTTTGTCGCAGGCCAGAGTACTGGCGCGCTTTGGATACAGGTCCGAAGGACCGACAGTTAATAGCCCCGTCCGTGAGGGCGGGGAATTATGACGGTCAGTTCCCTGAGCGCCGAAGGTGCGCCACGGTTGTGCCGGCCCTCGGGGCCTCTGACCAATCATCCGTGGCGGTTCCCCCGCCCTCACGGGACGGGGCTATTAACTTGCGGTCCTGCGGACCTGAAGCGCAACGCCCGTCGAAACTGCATCAGTACCTTGGGCACACCTATTTTGGAGAGGGACGAGTCATGCTGTTAGTATTGTCGATTCTTGAAGCTGGAAGTTTATTCTATGTCCACTGAAACCCCGCTGGATCTTAAGAAGACCATCAACCTGCCGAAAACCGATTTCGGGCAGAAGGCCAATCTTGCGCAGACCGAGCCTACCCGCCTGAAAAAGTGGGCGGAGATGGACCTCTACAAAATGATTCGCGCGGCCCGCCATGGCGCGACCAAATTTATCCTGCATGACGGCCCGCCGTATGCCAATGCCGATATTCACCTGGGCACGGCGATGAACAAGATACTCAAGGACTTCATCGTCAAGTCGCGCACGATGATGGGTTTCGATGCTCCTTACGTTCCCGGCTACGACTGTCACGGGCTGCCGATCGAGTTATACGTGGATCGAAAACTGGGCGCCAAGAAGGCCCAAATGCCCGCCACAAGCATTCGCCGCGCGTGTCGCGAGCATGCGGGCGAGGCCCTGAAGCGCCAGACCAGAGACTTTCAGCGTTTGGGCATTCTAGGCGAGTGGAGCAATCCGTATCTGACCATGTCGAATGAGTACGAGGCAGAAACGGCCCGGTTGTTTGGGCGCTTCGTCGAACGCGGATTTGTTTACAAGGGCGCCCGACCCGTTTACTGGTGCATCCACGATCAAACAGCGTTGGCCGAAGCTGAAGTTGAATATCATCAACATACCAGTCCGTCGGTATACGTAAAGTTTCCTTTGGCAAGCGATCCGGCTGTGATCGATCCAGCGCTCGCCGGGCGCAAAGTTTTCCTCCTGATCTGGACCACTACACCCTGGACTTTGCCGGCGAACCTCGGTATTGCCGTCCATCCGGATTACGAATACGTGGCGGTTGAAAAAGGCGACGAGGTTTATGTTCTAGCGAGCGAGTTGCTCGATGCGGTGGCGGCTAAATGCGATCTCGGCGAGACCGATTTGAACGGCGATTTGATCGCGCCGACCGTGTTGGCGCGTTTTAAGGGTGCGAAACTGGATCGCCTGGAGTGCCGTCACCCCTGGATCGATCGCCCGTCGCTGTTGATGCTGGGTGAACACGTGACCCTGGGAGGCGAGGCGGACGCGGAAACCGAACTGGATGTAAAAGACGCGCGCGCCAGGCAGGCCACCACTAAAGCCGGCACCGGCTGTGTGCATACGGCGCCCGGCCATGGACATGACGACTTTGTGATCGGCAAAGAATATGGCCTCGAGATTTATTGTCCGGTCGATAATGCAGGGCGCTTTACTTCTGAAGTGGAGCACTTTGCCGGCCAGAATGTTTTCGAAGCGAATCCTGAGATCGTCGATTTCATGCGGGAGCGCGGTGTGCTGCTGTTCAGTGAGAACTATGAACATCGTTATCCGCATTGCTGGCGTTGTAAGAACCCAGTGATCTTTCGCGCCACACCCCAATGGTTCATCTCGATGGACCAGGTCAAACAGGCGGTAGTCGAAAAGGAGGGAGAGGCTAAGGAGTCGGGCGATTTTTTTGACACTTTTCCTTCCGCGCCCGAAACGGGGACTGTGTCGTTGCGTGCTGCTGCCCTGAGCGAGATCGAGCACGTCAAATGGATTCCGGCGTGGGGCCGTCTCCGCATGCACAACATGTTGAAGGGCCGTCCCGATTGGTGCGTCTCGCGCCAGCGCGTCTGGGGGGTGCCGATTCCCGTCTTCTACTGCAAAGGCTGCGACGAGGCAGTAGCCGAGCCCGCTGTGATCAGGCATGTCGCGGATATCTTTGAACGCGAGTCGGCCGATGCCTGGTACTTGCGGGAAGCGCGCGATCTGTTGCCGGATAATTTTAGATGCGCGGCCTGCGGTGGCGCGGAATGGATTAAAGAAACCGATATTCTGGATGTTTGGTTTGACAGCGGTTCGTCTTCGATCGCCGTGTTGGAGAAGCGGCCCGAATTGAGCTGGCCCGCGGATGCCTACATTGAAGGTGGCGATCAGTTTCGCGGCTGGTTCAATTCGTCTCTATTCGTGGGGCTTGCCGTGCACGATCAGGCGCCATACAAAACGGTGTTGACGCATGGCTGGACGGTAACCGCGCAGGGTGATGCCATGCATAAGTCGGCAGGTAACGCCGTCCATCCCGAAGAGGTAATCAAGAAGTCGGGTGCTGAAATTCTCCGTCTATGGTGTGCGTCTTCTAATTACTTTGAAGACATGCGTTGCTCGGAAGAGATCCTGCTGCGCGTAACCGATGGCTATCGCAAGCTGCGCAACACGGCGCGGTTCGCGCTGGGAAACTTGCACGGCTTCGATCCGGCCCGCGATTCGGTAACTGAAGAGAGTTTGCTGGAGGTTGATCGCTGGGCCCTGTCGGCGCTGGAAGATTTGATTACGGTGGTTCGCGCCGGTTATGAGGCCTACGAGTTTCACACGGTCTATCACGCGATTTATAACTTCTGCACTGTAACTTTGTCGGCGCGCTACTTCGACATCATCAAGGATCGTCTCTATACGTTTGCCCCGCGCAGCCGCGGCCGACGCTCGGCGCAGACGGCGCTGTATCGAATTGTGGACGCTCTGGCCCGTATGCTGGCGACTATCCTGGTTTTCACTGCGGATGAGATCTGGGAGAGCTTGCCGGGCGGAGAATCCCGTGCCCCTTCGGTTCATCTCGTCGAACTGCCTGCTTCGACGGGCCAGCATAATAGTGAGCTTACCGGGCGTTGGGAGCGTCTGTTCGAAATTCGGGATCAGGTATTAGGTTCTCTGGAAGACGCCCGGGTAGGCAAAAAGATCGGCAGTTCACTCGAGGCGGCGGTTGAGATTGCGGCCGGTAGCCGGGCCTGCGATTTACTGCAAAGCTACGGTGATGACCTGCGCTATATCTTTATCGTATCCCACGTGAGCGTGGTACGTTCCGAGAAGGGTCCCGAGGATGAGGTGTCGGTGACTATCAGTCGGGCCCCGGGCCAGAAGTGCGAGCGGTGCTGGAATTATTCAACTCGCGTGGGTGAGTCTTCGCGTTATCCGAGTGTGTGTGAGCGTTGCGTCGAAGCCCTGCAAGAGATTGAACGAGAGGTTGCGTAAGCTCGCAGGAGCGGGACGTATCTAACGGCGCTTCAAACAGTTTATGAATGAGGTTCGAATACTAGAGAATGCGGGCGCGCGCCTGGGATGGCGGGCGGGATATCTTATTGCGGCCTGCGGGATCTACCTGGTCGATCAAACGAGCAAGGCGTGGGCCCTTCGCGCGTTGCGATTAAATCAGGGCCGGACCGTCATCGGGGGCTTCCTTGATTTTGTTTACGCTGAGAATCCCGGGATTGCTTTCGGCCAGTTGCAGGAAGGCGGCGCCTTCGGCCGCTGGTTTTTCGTGATCTTGGCGGGCGCGGCCGCAGCGGCTGTGCTGTTCTATTTCTTTCGCACTCGACGCAGTGACGATTTGATTCTGGGGGCCTGCGCGTTGTTGCTGGCAGGCATTGCCGGCAATCTCACCGACCGCCTGCGACTGGGCTTCGTCATCGATTTTATTCTGGTCCATGCCGGCCAGTATCATTGGCCTACCTTTAATGTCGCCGACGCCAGCATAACGATCGGTGCGGTGCTGCTGGCGTACGACTTAATAATTGCTGGAAGGAAGAGGGCGGTCAGTAGTGATCACTGACCGCTGAGTAATGTTTCCCGAACTCTTTCGCATCTACGGCTTTCCTATTAACACCTACGGCGTGTTTTTAGCGCTGGCTTTTCTAGGCGGGATATTGGTGGCCACAAAGCTCGCCGAGCGCGATGGCTTGCCGCGGGAACGCATCTACGATCTTTGTCTCTGGATGCTGCTGGCCTCACTGGTGGGCTCGAAGATCCTGATGTTCTTTACCGAGCCGGAGTATCGAGAACATCCGGCCCAACTTTTTTCACTCGACTTTCTCAGATCGGGCGGCGTGTTTTACGGCGGACTAATCGGCGCGCTCATTGCCGCTTACCTGCTCATGCGCCGGTACGGTTTACCGTGGTGGAAGACCGCCGATGCCTGCGCGCCGGGAATTGCGCTCGGGAACGTGCTGGGGCGACTGGGATGTTTTTCCGCCGGATGTTGCTGGGGCAAACCGACAAGCCTGCCATGGGGTGTGCGGTTTACGGTGCTGGGACATGAGGTAACCGGCGTTCCCATCGACGCCAGACTGCATCCCACGCAACTCTATGAGTCTTTCGCGATGCTGATCGTTTTCTTTTTTCTGATCTGGTTACACCGGCGGAAAAAGTTCAACGGCCAGGTCATTCTCGCTTATATCGCCATCTACGCAGCGGTACGCTTTGTGATCGAGTTTGTGCGAGATGACCCGCGCGGCGACATCCTGGGGCTTACCACGCTAACCGGTCTGTCCACTTCACAAATCATCGGTTTGATTGTGGGCGTGGGCGCGCTCGTCCTCCTGATCATTCGCCGGCGACGGGCAAACCCCGCCCGTCCGTCCGACCCGATGGCGGCCCCCAGTCCTGCTCGCGTGTAGACTTGCCAATGCCTGCCAGCGACAAATCATTACCGGAAACCAATTCTGCAGATGAGCCCGGGCCACTGACTTTTCGCGTCAAGGAAGAGGATGCGGGTCAGCGGCTGGATCTGTACCTGGCCGCCCATATCGAAGGGTGGAGTCGCGCGCGATTACAGAGGGCGGTCGCAGACGGCGAAGTCCTGCTGGGCGGGCGCATTGAAAAGCCATCCTACAAACTCAAAACCGGCGATGAAATTGAAGCCGACCTGGTAACTGCCGCGCGCAGTAGTTTTGCGCCGGAAAACATTCCGGTCGAAGCGATTTATGAAGACGACGACTTGATCGTTATCAACAAGCCGGCGGGAATGGTGGTTCATCCTGCCGCGGGAATTCAGTCAGGCACTTTGGCGAATGCGCTGGCCTACCACTTTCAAGATCTTTCCTCCAGCGGCGGGACGATTCGGCCTGGCATTATTCACCGGCTGGACAAGGACACGTCAGGATTGCTGGTGGTGGCTAAGACCGAAGTGGCCCATGAGAATCTTGCGGATCAGTTTCGCGACCGCGAGATATTTAAGTCTTACATCGCGCTGGTTCACGGCTCGTTGGCGCGAGACAGTGGTTCCATCGACGAGCCTATCGCGCGTGATCCGCGCCACCGAACTCGCATGGCAGTCGTGCGCGGTGGCCGGCCGTCAATCTCGCACTATAAGGTGCGCCGGAGATACGAAAGATTCACGCTGTTGGATGTTGAAATTAAGACTGGCCGCACCCATCAAATCCGGGTTCATCTGGCATGGATAAATCATCCGGTGGTCAGCGACCCCGTCTATGGTGGCGGGCGGGATAAAACTGTAGCCGATGCCCAGCTTCGCGCAAGAATTTCCAGGCTGGAGCGCCAGTTTCTGCATGCCGAACAACTTGGTTTTCGTCACCCACGGACCGGCGCCGAAATGAAATTTACCGTGGCTTTGCCTGATAATCTTCAACAATTCCTAGCCGATCTCTAGAAAGGGGTCAGGGTGCGTCAACTGCACGCGCTTGCTATACTGCAGAGGTAACTGCAATCAGAGGCAACGGCCGTTTGTTCGACGCGCATCGAACTCGCTGCCTGTAGCAATGCCCGAGTCCGCGCGCATCTACTTCGTAAGGCAATTATGGTGAAAACACTTTTTCGTTCTATTTCCTTCTTCGCGGCCAGTTTCTGTCTCGTGGGCACTGTTGTGTCAGCATTGTCCGGACAGACTCCCCAGCAGCCCAAGCCCGATCAAAACAGAGTTTCGCCAACGGCTGATCAGGGTTCGGAGCAGATCTTTACCCGTCGCGTGCGATTGCCAATTACCGTGACTGACAAGAAGGGGCAATTAGTCACTGGCTTGGCCAGGGACGATTTTCTCATTCTCGAAGACAAGGTACCGCAGACGATAGACGGTTTTGACAACGAGCTGAGCAACAAGCAGCCGCTATATATCGCAGTCCTGATGGACACTTCAGCCTCGACCGCCGGCAAGCTGAAGTTTGAACAGGAATCAGCAATGAATTTCGTTCAGACTGTGGTTCGGCCGCGCCGGGATCGAGTTTTGTTCGCCACGTTTGATGATGAGGTCAAACTACATCAGGACTTTACCGATAAGCTGGACCTCTTAGATCGTGCCGTTTTCGGCGTCAAGGAAACCGGCCACCACACTGCGCTCTACGATGCTGTGTGGCAATTCTGCGATGAGAAAATGCGCTCGGTGCAGGGGCGGCGTGCGGTGGTGGTGATAACAGACGGCGATGATACCTACAGTCGCGCCACCCTGTCTGACGCCATCGACATCGCTCAACGCACGGAAACAACTGTTTTTGCAATTTCAACCAAAGCTGGTTTTTCCGGGACGGTACCGGGAGTGGAGGCGGGTCAGGTGAAGGACCGCGGTGATAATGATCTGGTTAAACTCTGTGAAGAAACCGGCGGAGCGGTGTTTTTCACCGGAGACATGCTGGCTTTGGAGCGCTCGTTTACGAAGATCTCGAAGGAACTGCGCACGCAGTATTTGATTACTTATAGATCGACCAATGAGGTTTACGACGGCAACTACCGGCGCATAGATGTCAAACTAATGAATGGCAACGAAAAACTAAAGCTGCGCACAAAACGAGGCTATAAAGCCGTGCGTGACAGCGTGACGACTCCCCGATGATCGGAGAAAATGTTTTTTACTACTAAATCTTTTGCCGGTCTCGCTGCGTTCCTGATGTTCCTGACGATGCTGGTGGCAGCCCCTTTCGGCGTTTCGCGCGCGCAGTCTCCGGCGGATCAACCTAATACCAGCCGGCCGCGGAAAGCCGGTGACGTGCCGCCTCAGGCCACTCCCACGCCGCCCACGAAGCCTGCTGATGATGACGTTACCTTACCCGGTGATGAAGTAGTACGCACGGACACCAATCTCACGAACATATTTTTCACCGCCGCAGATAAGCACAAGCGATCTGTCTCTGCTCTGAAGCGCGAGGACATCCGAGTTTTCGAAGACGGCGTTCAGCAGGAAATTTTCACCTTTCAGCAGAACATAGACTTGCCCATGTCGCTGGCAATCCTGATTGACACCAGCCGGTCCGAGGAACGCACTCTGCCGGAAGAGAAAGCGGCGGCCCGTGCTTTTCTGGAAGAAGTAATGCGACCCAATAGAGATGAAGCTGCCATCCTCTCCTTCACCGGCGAAGTGACACTCGAACAGGGCTTGACCGGGAATAAGGCGCGCTTGCGCGACGCCATTGACCGCGTCGAGTTCGTACCGCCTTCCGGTATGTTAAGTGACGGCATAGTGGTTAACGGCACTCCACCAATCTCCGGCCGCAATCAGGAACTGGCAATGGCCACGGCCATCTGGGATGCTATCTGGGCAACTTCCAATGAATTGTTGTCAGACACCGCCGAGCACACGCGACGCGCCATCATTCTGCTGACCGATGGCTACGACACAATCAGCCAGATGAAGATGCAGGACGCTGTCGAGCGGGCCCTTAAGGCGGATGCGCTCATCTACGCTATCGGGATCGGTGACAGCTTTCACGGCGGCGTGGACGAGGGTTCGCTGCGCAAGATAACTGAACGCACCGGCGGCCGAGCCTACTTTCCCCGAAGTGAAAAGGAACTGCAAGAAGCCTTCGTACAGATTCAGCGCGATCTGAGAGAGCAGTACCTGGTGGCTTACTCGCCTTCCAACAAGAACCGGGACGGTTCCTACCGCCGCATCGAGATTGCTATCACTAACCCCGAACTACGCAATCAGAACCTGAAGCTTACCTATCGCCAGGGCTATTTTTCCAAAACCGATGACCCCGGCAACACCACCCGAACTCCCAAAAGGCGCTGATTCCTTCCGCTTTCTCAGGATTTCCTCAGTGACAAGCCGGGTTTGGCTTGATATACTTCGTTGCGCTGGGCCCTCCGCATAGCCCAGTTACAACCAGCCCATCAGTAGCAAACAGGAAATTCACCGGCAGCCAACGGCCTCACCGAACCGCCTGTTCGATTTATCGTCACTCCCACTCATTCGACCCTTAGACCACTGCCTCGTAAGTTGCGAGGTCAAAGCGAAAGCCAGAAATGACCGCAAAGAATCACGCTACCTTGCTAGTCGTCAACGACGATCCCAAGATGCTGGCGCTCCTGGTCGAGCTGCTTGCGGATGAAGGTTACAAAGTAGTTAGCGCTACCGGCGGCTACCAGGCCCTGGAACTGGCCGGCGCCGGCGGGATTGATACCGTTATCTGCGACGTGGTCATGCCCGGGATAGATGGCATGGAGCTATCCCGCCGCCTCAGACTGGATACCCTGACTGCGAACATTCCTGTTCTTCTGGTCAGCGCCCTGCGTTCACAGGGGGACGTCGCGCTGCAGGGGCTGGAATCTGGCGCTGACGATTTCCTCGAGATCCCTTTTCGGCATGATGAGCTGCTGGTTAAAGTAGCGCGGCTCACAGAGCGCAAACTTGCCAGTGAAGCACTGCGTGCCAGCGAAGCCCAATACCGAATCCTCTTCCAATCTAACCCACATCCCATGTGGGTAATTGACGTCGAGAGTCTGGCCTTCCTCGCGGTGAATGACGCGGCCGTTCATCACTATGGTTACTCGCGCGAAGAGTTTCTCAACATGAGTCTCAAGGACATTCGTCCGCCCGAGCACGTGCCGGCCCTCGTCGCGAGCATTTCCAACGTCACAGCAGACCACGCTGTCGCCGGCATCTGGCAGCATAAGAAGAAAGACGGGAGCCTGATCAATGTCGAAATCACCTGGAGCTCGCTGGATTTTTCTGGCAGGCGGGCCCAGTTGGTGCTGGCTAGTGACGTTACCCAGCGCCGGGATGCCGAAGCAGCTTTGCGCGCCAGCGAAGAGAGCTATCGCGAATTATTCGAGAATGCCAACGACATCATCTACACCCATGACCTGGCCGGAAATTTCACCTCGCTGAATAAGTCCGGCGAAACGGTCACGGGCTACACCCGTGAAGAAGCCGCGCGCATGAACATCGCAGATGTCCTGGCCCCCGAATACGTAGGAGTGGCGCGGCAGATGCTCGCCCGGAAGGCTATTAACGCCGGCGCTACCGTGTACGAGCTCGAGATCATTTCGAAGCAGGGCGAAAGAGTGGCATTGGAAGTGAGTACGCGACTCGTTTATCGCGACGATAAGGCGATCGGAGTTCAGGGTATCGCCCGTGACATTACTGAACGCAAGCGTACACAGGATGCTCTGCGGGAGAGCCAGACTTTCTTCCACACTTTCATGAACAACAGTCCGGCCATCGCTTTTCTCAAAGATGAGCTGGGTTCTTACGTTTACGTGAATCAGCCTTTCGAGCGTCTCTTTGGGCAGAAGTTGGAATTCCTCAGGGGTCGCACAAGTTTTGACTGGTTGGCGCGGGAGACGGCGCAGCGAACCCATGATAACGATCTGGAAGTTCTCGCCACCGGATTACCGCAGGAGATTGTAGAGACTGTGCCCACGCCGGATGGCCAGCCCCATCACTGGCTGGTCTTCAAGTTTCCCACGATGGATGCCTCCGGGCAGCGGTTTGTCGGCGGTGTAGGAGTAGACATTACAGAGCGCCGCCTGGCGGAAGACGCGCTTTCGCAGCAAGCCGAGCGCGAAGCAATGACCAACCGCATCTCCCAGGCAGTGCGGCAATCGCTTGATTTAGGGGAAGTATTTCGGACCGCGGTGAACGAGCTGGGCGCGCATCTGGAAGTGGATCGCTGCTCTCTCTTCATGAGAAATGACAGAAGCGGGCGAGTAACTAACGTAGCCGAGTTTCATATTCCCGAGGTGTCCCCTGCCGGTCATGACTTTCAATTTGCTCAACTTGGCAGCCTCATCTCCAGCTTAGAGAAGGAGAGCGCGCTCATTTTCCATGATGTGGCGACGGATCCGCGAATCAGTGATCTCTACCAGCAGGTGTTGCGCAAAGCAGATGTGCTTTCCATCATGTACGTCGCCATCCAGGCGGGAGACGAAACGCCGGCCGCATTTGCGCTTTCCACGACCAGGGAACGCAGAGAGTGGAGTGAATCCGACATCGCTGTAGCGAAAGCCGTCGCCGACCAAACCGGCATTGCCATCCGCCAGGCTAAGCTTTATCAAAAAGCTGAAGCCACTTCGACGCGTGAAGCGCTGGCCAACAGCCTGAGCCTGGCAATCCGCGCCTCCCTCAGTCTGCCTGAAGTGTTGAGCGCCGCCACCCGGGAACTGGGACAGGCTCTTTCTGCTTCGCGGGTTCATTTGCGCCTCTACGATCCCTCGAATCCATCATCGCCGTTGCAACATGAATATCTGGGACCCGGTTGCTCCAGCGTCAAACACATCGATGTAAGTTACGACGATCCTGTAGGACAACGTCTGTTGCATACGCTGACTCCGGTGGTGATAGATGATGCGGCGAACTACTCCGCCGGGCCCGCTGACATCAATGAAAGCGTGCGAAGAAATGCGAAGCTCCTTGGCGTGAAATCTAATATCGACTACCCGGTAGTTGTCGATGGACAGTTTCGTGGTGCCCTCTGCATCAATCAAACGGATCGAGTCAGGTACTGGACCGAGGACGAGGTCGCTCTCGTGGGTTCGATCGCGGCGCAGCTCGCAATCGGCATCGCCCAGGCTGAACTCTTCGAACTGGTAGCCAGGGCCAAGAAGGAATGGGAATCGACCTTCGATGCCATGTCGGACGGTATCTTCATCTTTGATCGAGAGGGCCAGCTGATTCGCTCCAACCGCGCCGGCGCCGCCTTTGAAAGAACCAGCCCACAAGAGCTACTAGGCCGACACTGCTGTGACATTCTCCGCACCAGTTCCAGCGACGAGTTTTGCATAGTGGAGAGGGCGCTGGCTGAATCCCGCAGTGTAACGCTGGAGATCAGGCCGAGACAGTTCAACCAACCGTTGCTGGTGACCGTCGAGCCAATCTTCGACCGTCAGGGGAAGACGGCCGGAGCGGTGTGCACCGCGCGTGATGTCACGGAACTGAGAAAGGTCGAGGCAGTGGCCCGGGAGCGCCAGTCCTTGCTGACGAACATCCTGGAAAGCGCCCGCGAATCGATTTATGCGGTCAACGTCGATGGACGCTTCCAATGGTGCAACACGGCCACTCTCAAAGGGCTGGGCTGCCGCCGTGAAGACTTCATTGGTAAGACACTGCTCGAACTGGTTTATGAAGAAGATCGCGGGATGGTGGGCGAGCGTTTTGCCAGCGCCCTGGGCGGCGCGCCGCAAACGTACGAGATGCGCTACATGTCAGGCGATGGCAATCTGCGTTATGCCCGGGTTGATAATACGCCATTAGTGGTGGATGGCCGCACCACCGGCGTATTGGGGATAGCCCGCGACATTACCGAGCAGAAGCAGGAGCGTGAACGGGCGGCGCGGGCTGACAAATTGCGCGCCTTAGGGCAACTGGCATCCGGGGTGGCGCATGACTTCAATAATTCGCTGGCAGCGATTCTCGGCCGCGCCCAGCTAATGCGGCGCCAGGTTCACGACGAGGCTTCGATTCGCAACCTGGACATAATTCAAACTGCCGCAGAAGATGCCGCGGCCACCGTGCGCCGGATTCAGACCTTCTCGCGCAAGAGCAACGCGAAAGAATTTGAGTTGCTGGACGTAAGCCTCCTGGTGGGCGATGCGGTGGAAATCACTCGCACGCGCTGGGAGAACGAGGCCCGTTTGCGGGGGCTGAACATAGAAGTAAAAATAAATGCAGCGAAGTCGCTGCACGCGCGCGGCAACGCCTCAGAATTGCGCGAGGTGTTTGTAAACCTGATTGTTAATGCAGTGGATGCCATGCCTCATGGCGGCGATCTGTCAATTAATTGTTTACGCAAAGACGATCGCATCTGCCTGCGCTTCTCTGATTCCGGCACGGGTATGGAGGAAGACGTACGCCAGCGGGTGTTTGAACCTTTTTATACTACTAAGGGAATGCAAGGAACGGGTCTGGGGCTGGCAGTCAGCTATGGAATCATCGAGCGCCACGAGGGCTTGATATCGGTAGAGTCCAGGATGGGACACGGCACCACCTTTATCATCGATCTTCCGGTGGCTGAGTTTGAACCCGATGTGGCTGTGACCGCGTCCGAAACGGAAATGCGATCACTTTCCGTCCTGGTTATTGATGACGAGCCACGCGTGCGCGACACGCTGACCGAGATGTTGGCCGAGTTGAGGCACCGGGTGATTGCCGCCGATGGTGGACGCGAGGGGCTCGCACAATTCGAAGCGCAAACTTTTGATCTGGTCTTCACCGATCTGGCAATGCCGGAGATGGATGGTTGGGCGACGGCTCGCGCGCTCAGGAAGTTACGGCCGGAAGTTCCCGTGGTTCTCGTCACCGGTTATGGCGCTACCGCTAAACCGCCTACTGGCGAGCTTGATTTGATCAACGGAGTCATAGGCAAACCTTTCAACTTCTCCCAGGTTAGCGAGACCATCGCGCGGGTAATGGGACGACGACCGTTACAATCGATGCCCGTCGACAATCTGGTAAAGGTCTGAGCGGATTAGTCGCTCCCTCTGCTTCCTATTGCTTTTTCCGCGAGTACAAATAAAACAAGGTTCCAATAATCGCCAGGAGTACCAACTCCCAGAAGGCGAACACTTCGGGATCGAATCTTCCCATATCGTCGCGGGAATCCACATAAACGATCCAGGTTCCGAACGCTATTCCGGCCGCCAGCCAGACGATCTGTCGTTTGGTATCCCACATTGATGTGTTTACGCCGGAGTTGGCCGCACTTGCGGGAGGGGCACTGACTCAGGAGAGGTGTCTAGTGCGCGCTACCAGGGCCACGCGGGCAGGGTGGCAAGGTATTCGCGATTAATTCCCTTTAGCCAGACGAAGCGATCATCGATCTTCTTCACATTCACAAACCTCGCCGCCAGAATCAGCCACACCAGGCCCACCGGTATAAGCAGGAAACCAATTGTCATGATCCCGATATAATCGTAGGCGATTCCGAGGATCGCTCCCATGATGCCGCCCAAGAAGAGCATCCAGCCAATCATCATCCCGTAGCGCCTTTTGCGACGGTGGTCTTCGCAAATTCCCAACTCAACCGTTGCTCGTTTACTCAGAACCATGGCCACGATGGCGTAAACCAGTAAGCCCGCAAGAATAAGTAAGTAGATTGCTGGATGATGCCACGAAAGCTTTTTCCTTAGCCTCGATCCATCGACAAAGCTGTTGCACTTCACGCATCGGTCCGGAAGCATAGCGTCCCTGGTGAAAACGAGAATGGATCGGTCGTGCCAAACTTCTCCGAAGTTTGGCGGCGGCGGAAAAACGTAACCGTCTTCCGCAACGACCAATTGTGATTGTGCCTGGTAACCTTGCGCCGGAACTCCATTACCCGCAAGAGCTACCCCACAACGCTTACATTGCTCAGCAGTAGCAAAGTTAACCAGCCCGCAATTGGGACATTTGGCGGCAGAGGGCATGTTAGTCGTTTCAACTCAGCGCGGTTACCGCGCGCGGGACTGGCCGAGGCTTAAGAGGAACACGCGTGGCCACACCTGAAGAAATTGTAAAGTCCTGCTGGATCCGTAAGGTTGCGCTCGTCAAGCGCCGGGATACGAAGCTGATAATGCAGCTTGTATGAGGCAAGACGCCGGGTGCCAATTGCCTGACGTGCGGCTATAGCCGATTGCCTCGTTCAACGACATCACCGCCGTCTGACAGCGGGCGTTTATTCTGCCGGTCCTGAACAGTTGGGCCCGTGCAGGGCGGGAATCTTCTGACTGATAACCGGATATTTTGGCGCCTCGTCGATATTGATCTGAGTCCAGTGCTGATACTGTTCGGGAACGCTGGTATCGGCAAAGATCGCTTCTACCGGACACTCCGGTACGCAGGCATCGCAATCAATGCAGGTGTCGGCATTTATATAAAGCCGATCGGTGAGTTCATGAAAAGCTTCCACGGGACAAACCGCGGCACAGTCGGTGTATTTACAATCAACGCATAATTCCACGACTACATAAGTCATAGGGGAAGTAATCTCCTTTCAATAATGCAAATGTTTATGATCTATCGCGCTGAATGTCAACAAAAATTATCGTTGCGTGCAAACTGCGACACGCCGAATGATTGCGCGTCATCACACATAGCAAAAACTTATTCGAGGATTATCTGCTCCGGATCTTTCAGTGACCGGGATTATATGTGAACCAAAAATAGATCGCCTGTCCCACGCCGATAAAGAAGCCGATGACTGCGCCAAACAACTCGATCGTTTTCAAGTGATGTTGCGCCACCGACAAAACCAGTTCCTCCAGTTTTTCCAACGGGTAATCGGAAACCTTTTTGCGCACCAGCCCGCCGACGTCGAATTCGGCGATTGCTGCCGGCAGTCTTTCGCGCGCGGCTTCAGTGATGCGTTCAGTAAGGGCCGCGCTGGCCCGTTCGACGGTGTGCTCTGGTAACTGATCGCCGAGACGCCCGATGGGCGCGATGAGGAGACGCTCAATTTGTGTGCTCAGGATTCCATTAATCGTCCGCGCCGTATCGTCGCGCGCCAGAACGGTCAGCAAGCTCTTAGTAAGAAAGCCCTTCAAGCGGGGGGCTGAGTCCGGGTTCACGTGTTCCAGCAACTCGCGCAAAGTCTGAGGCCGCAAACGCCCAACCGCGTCGCGAAAATAAGTGGATATTGAGTTTGCGAGTTCGGGACTCTGCGCCAGGGAAAGAATGCGCTCGGTGATCTGGTCCTTAATCATCTGGAACTTATCAGGGGAAATCTGGCCAGCCAGTTCGTTCAGTGGACGCGACAGCAGGTTATCAATCGTAGAGTTCAAAAACGCCTCGGCCTCCTGGGCAAAGGCAGCCCCCCGCAGATATTCATCAACCCGCCGGGGCAAGGTCTTGTTGACCAGCTCGTCCACTTCGTGATGGATAGTTTCGCGCGAGATAAAAATCTTTTTAAAGAACGAGAGCTCCGTGTAGTAGTCGTCCACCTCCCGTTTGATGAGCGAGCCGATCTGTTGCCTCGTACTATTGCTGGTCGCCAGGTCCGCCAACTGATGCACGATAGGCGGAACTTCGCGATCGATGCGCTCTTTAATCACGGCCACTGTCTCAGGCGTAAACATCTCCATCAAGGTCGCCTGGCTCCGGGCCAACTCATTGAGCCTGCCGCTGACAAAGTCCCGCACCTTATTTTCAAATCCCTGCTCAGTCACCAGATCATGAAAGCGTTCCTCGGCAAACGAGAGGATCTTAGCAAAAGTCTCTTCGCTAACCGTTTCGTTCACACGTCGCGCCAGCAGCCCATCTACCTGGCGATCGACGAAGATTGTAATTGCTTCCGCGGTCTGCTCGCTTTTCAACACCGCGGCTATGTGTTCCGCCAAACGAAACTGCAGCGCTGAGATCGTGTCGAGCACCGGCGCCCGGGCGGCTGCCGGCAGGGCCTCGACGAAGGAGGGATAAACGGTGGCCAGTAATTCGTTGGTATAGGTGTTAACGAAAGTCTCGATCTTGCGACTGAAGAAGCCGGTCTCAAACAGCGCGTTAAAAACTGTATCCTGGGAAACGAGCTCGTTGCCGACGGCGTTGCCAATCGATTGGGCCAGGCGCTCGCGGTGCCGCGGAATCATTCCCTGAGGCCAGATGGTGAGGCCAAGAAATTTCACGGGGTTATAGGGGTGGAACAACATCCAGATAGCCAGCCATGCGGCCAGGTATCCATGCACGGTAGCCACCACCACTATGGCGATGCCGATTAGAAGTTTGAAGGTGAACGGATCGATAACAGTTACTCCCGCTACTAGTGGCACAGACTTCAGTCTGTGATGCTTTGTTCGAAATCACAGACTGAAGTCTGTGCCACTAAGAAGTTGTAATGAGGGATGCTAAACGGGGAAGGGGAACTGCGTCAAACGGTCAAATCAGAGAGCCTGGCCCCAGCGTGAAATCATTTCGTAGCTTCGCGCACCGGAGCTTCGGTCGGATAGCCGGCACTTATCCACGCGCTGGTTCCGCCGGTCACGTTCAGCAGATTAGTAAAGCCCTGTTGCTGCAGGATGCTGGTGGCGGCACTCGAGCGGTAACCGCCGGCGCAGATCACCGCAGTTGGTTTCGCCGGATCAAGGCGCAGCCCGCGCACGTGTTCGCGCAACTCTGACAAAGGGATCGGCAAGGCGTGGGGCACATGCCCGCTCTCGTATTCCGGTGGACGACGCACGTCAAGGATTTGCTGCACCTCGGCTTTATCGATCATCTGGTGCAGCTTATCAACCGTAACCTGGGGCACAACCGCCACTTCCAACCCGGCCGCGCGCCACGCTTCGATGCCGCCGGCCAAATAGCCTTTCACGCTTTCAATTCCCACGCGAGCCAGACGCATCACTGCCTCGTTAACTCTGTCCTCCGACTCGGCAACAACCAGAATGGGCGCTGACATGAGGGCGAGGGATCCGGACCAGATCGCAAACTGTCCACCTAAGCCGATATTAAGCGAACCCGGCACGTGGCCCGCGCCAAAATCTGCTGCCGAGCGAACATCGAGCACCAGGTAACCTTCCTCCGCCATCTTCTTCACTGGTTGAGGCGATAAGGCGGGAGGATTGGGAATCGCACTCAAAGGCCCAGCGCCGCCACGATTAATCTCGGCATCCTGCGAAAAATAGGCAGGAGCCTCAGGGATATCCTTCGTCATCATCGTGATGAAGTCTTCCTTCGACATCG
Source organism: Pyrinomonadaceae bacterium (assembly GCA_039933315.1). Lineage (GTDB taxonomy): Bacteria > Acidobacteriota > Blastocatellia > Pyrinomonadales > Pyrinomonadaceae > DASXRU01. Next base: position 15,087 of record JBDTOI010000021.1, on the reverse strand, counting down.
GCTGGAGGGCGTAATTGAACTTCTTCTGATCGCCAATTGTCGACGAGGTCTCCTTCGACATATTGCGCCCGCACATTGAACCGGCGCCATGGGCGGGATAGACCTCGACCGCGTCGTCTAACTGCAAAAGCTTTTTGTGCAAACTGTCGTACATCATCCCGGCCATCATCTGCGGTGTGAATCCCTTGCCACCCGCCAGATCCGGCCGGCCCACGTCACCGACAAAGAGGGTGTCGCCGGTCAGAACCTGCTGCGGTTGATCGGAGACTTCGGTGTCAGTGACTAAGACGCACATGCTTTCTGGCGTGTGTCCCGGGGTTTCCAGGATGCGCAAAGCTACTTTTCCGATCGTGATCTCGTCGCCATCTTTAACTCTGCGATGCGGAAAAGTCGCTCCTGCCTTTTCACTGAAAACGATTTCCGCCCCCGTTCGCGCCGCCAGCTCGCGATGACCGCTGACAAAATCGGCGTGCAGGTGAGTCTCGATCACATACTTGATTTTTAACTGCTGTGTCTCAGCTTCTTCAAGGTATTGATCGACGTCGCGTTGCGGATCAACTACCGCGGCCTCGCCACCAGAGCCAAGCAAGTACGAAGCATGCGCGAGACATCCCAGATAGAATTGCTTGAAATACATAGAAACCTCTGGAACCAACAACAGACTCGGGAGTAGAGGGTGTTCAGAGTGTCGGTACTCTAAACGCCCACTTTCTCCGGTAATTCATAATACTCCCGCGCGGGCTTCAACGGCCGCAACATCCAGTACGGCCGGCGCGTGCCATCCGGTGAATGCTGGTCCGCCGGGCGCGCCATGGCTAACCATTTCTGATAGATCTCGCGCGACTTCTGCGTATCCACAAAAACATCTCCCGGATTATCTTCAGGTTTAGCTCGCTTGACGCGCACCGCCTGATGCCAGCAATGCATTCCCGAAATCGGGTCGGGATGGACCGGAAAAGTCATGTTCTGATGCACGCCCACGTCGCTCCACCAAATGCGCAGCGTATCCGGATCACTTGATTCATAGGGTTCAGCGCCCTTCTCGCGCTTCAGTCCCCATTCGCTGCCCTTATGATCCAGTTTAACAGTCGCCATCATCTGGCGCTGCCCCTGCTCGCTCAGTTTCCAGCGGCCCATGTGATGACTGCAGGCGACGATGCCCGGCCGGATACCTTCAGTCACCCAGGCGCGCACGACGTAATAGCCAATCTCTGTCTCGACCCTCACCAGGTCGCCGGTGCGCACGTTCAGAGTCGTGGCATGCGTGGGATGAATCCAGAGTGGGTTCGTATGTGCAATCTCGTCAAGCCACTTCGCATTCGCGCTTCGGGTATGGATTTGCACCGGCAGGCGAAAAGTCGAGATCAGAATAGTCTGTCCTTCTTCCAGATTGTCCTGGTGTACATGACTCTTGAAGTAAGTTGGAATGGCATATTCGTGCCAGCCCCAGTCGGCCAGCGTGTGTGAATAGAATTCCAGACGGCCACTGGGAGTGGGAAAACCGCGTTTAGTTTCGTCGTCAACTATCACGCCGGCAAGCCGCCGGCCGGCGTCATCACCGTCCGGGCTGGGAACCGGAACGATGTTGGCCGAAGCAGGCCTGGCCGCGCGGGTAAATACGCGGCCAAGACTATCCTTTCGAATATCTTCCAGCTCATTGACGGGCACCGTCTCTTCGTAGATCGCGCCCACTTTTCGGCACACTTCGAAGGCGCCGTAACGACGCATGAACTCCAGCGGTGTCAGATTCTCTGCCGCGGCTTTCTCCGGCAGTCCCGGAATTGAGTTATCAAAAATCCATTCGTAGTATTCATCCACACTCAGACGCGTGCCCGGATTCTTCTTTGACTCCGCGTACTGGCGAATTCCCAGACTTCCGTCGGGATCGATCCGCCAGGTGAGATCCAGCCAGAACTCGTTTTCTTCCCACACCTCGCCGGGATTCACCGTGCGCGTGTCATCGATCGTTTCCCCCGCTCGTTGCCGCGCAGCTTTCATGACCGGCTGGCGAAACCCGATCCATTGCGAGTCGTGAGTTTCGTAGGAATGAATGTCATGCCGTTCCGAACCGTGACCCATCGGCAGAACGTAATCAGCGAAATAGGCCGTCTCGTTCCATGTCGGCGTCAATGCCACATAACAACCGATCAAATCCGGATCCGTCAGCATTTCAATCCAGGAGAAGCCATCGGGATTAGTCCAGACAGGGTTGTAAACGCGGGTGAAATAAACTTCCAGACGCCCGCGCCCCTCTTGCAAAAAATGTGGTAACAGGAACGACATCTCGTGCATTGACAACGGATACTCGCGCGGCCAGGTGGTTTCGTTCCACATCTTAGGATGCGGCGGCGTGTAGATCGGCTTCGGCACAAACTTGTTCCAGGCATTGGGAAACACGCCGCCCTCCGTGGCAATCGCGCCCAGAAGAGCGTTCAGCATGAAAAGCGAACGCGCCACCGTCCAGCCACCGCTGACGCCGGAAGAAACACTGCGCCAGTTGTGGCTGGAGAAGCGTGTCCCGGCGGTCGATACCAACTGGGCGATCTCTCCCAGCACGCGTGCCTCGACGCCTGATTCCTGTGCTGCGAACTCAAACGTGTACGAGCTGTAAAGTTCCTTCAGCTTAAGTTCGAAGTTGGCAAAGGTCGTCTCCAGTTGTGGATGCTCCACGGCCAGATACTCTTCCCAGTTCCACCAGCGGCGCACGAAGTCGCGATTATAGAGATCGTTCTGAATCAGATAATTCGCAATCGCCAGCAGCATGGCAGTCTCGGAACCGGGATAGGGCGCGACCCAGTAGTCGGCATGCGTGGCGGTATGCGAGAGGCGCGTGTCAAAGACGATCAGCTTGGCTCCGTTGGCTTTGCCATCGATGACGCGTTGCGCATGCGGATTGAAATAATGACCGGACTCGAGGTGTGCGCTGATGAGCAGAATCACTTTCGCGTTGGCGTGATCGGGGCTGGGGCGGTCCAGTCCCATCCAGAGCTGGTAACCTTCGCGGCTGGCTGACGAACAGATATTTGTGTGCGAGTTGTGCCCGTCGATTCCCCAGGCGGCCAGTATGCGTTCCGTAAAGCCGTCTTCACCGGGGCGGCCCACGTGATACATGATTTCTTTCCGGCGGTCTTCGATGATGGCTTTGCGGATGCGGCCGGCGATGTCATCCAGCGCTTCATCCCACGCGACGCGCTCCCATTTTCCTTCACCGCGCTTTCCTGTTCGTTTCAGCGGATAGAGAATGCGATCCGGATCGGTGATTTGATTCAGCGTGGCGGGCCCCTTGGCGCAGTTCCGCCCGCGCGATCCGGGATGTTCGGGATTGCCTTCAAACTTCTGCACTTCGCCGGTGACTTTGTCGATGTAGGCCAGCAGGCCGCAGGCCGATTCGCAGTTGAAACAGGTCGTGGGAACCAGCGAATAGTTTCGCTCTTTCCGCTTCGGCCAAGCTTTCGAGTCCAGCTCAGTCCAATCATCCCAGCGTTCCTTCGGCGGAAACGCAGCGAGATGGCTACGGCTCGGCCCGGGATAGAAAGTCTCTCCTCGGGCTTTGGTTTCTTCGCGGGCTGCCTTAACCGCTTTATTCTTCTCCTCAGGTTCCATGCTTTTCCAAGTTTGTATGCAAACTCTTCGGGGAACACCTGCAGTCAGGAAGGTGGGCTTGCCCCCGCTGGTTGGTTGTCTGAAACTGCTTTGGAGACTGAGTGGAAAAACCAACAGCGGGGGCAAGCCCGCCTTCCTGACTGCAAGTATTCAAAGATCCAACTTTCAAATATGCGGCTAAGCCAAAGGTACTGACTGGCCCGCCTGCACGTACGCGTGCTCATAAAGCGCGAGCCCCACCAAAGCGAGCGGTGCCGCCCCCACGCTGAAGGGAACATCGATCACGCCGAAAATCCCGAGGATGGGGAGCAGCGCCCCGAGTATCGACAACGCCATCCCCATCCAGAACTCGCTGCGATAGCGACCACGAATCATTTCCCAAACTGCCAGGCGCGCGTGTGTCGTGGCGTGGGTCAGTGATCCTTCACCCCATACCATCAAAATATGTATAACGCTTGATGCTCCCAGGATTGAAAGCAAAGCAAGAATGGCGGCAGAGACTATCTCAGCGGTCGCATCGAGCGCACGGCCTCCCTCGGACCAGATCGAGACGGGCAAAAGCACAGCTGATCCGAGCAGCAGAGCCTGTACCAACAAGTGCGGCGGCAGCAAAGGGTTCTGCCACATGTCGCGGGCCTTTGCCTGTGCGAACAGATAGGCCGTGTAGACCGAAGTCAACACTGCCAGAGGAATTCCCGGAACCATCAGCCAGTTCTGAAAAGATCTTCCTCCCATCCAGCTGGCAATGAAGTGGAGTGCCAGAACCAGCGTGTAGCCGGCAATGATGAACGCGCCCTTTACCAGCCAGCTACGCCACTGGGGGCGCGTGAAAATCATATAGAAGCGCTCCGGGTGTTCAAGGTCCCAGATCAAAAGCGCGCCAGTGATTGCCAGGAAAGCCCCGGACACAACCGGCGTCACCCAAAGCCAGATCATGTGATCGCGGGGGAGCAGGCCGAACAACACGAGCAACGACGCAACGAGATAAACGCCGGCGGCAATCCCTTTGGTCCAGGTATAGAGACTGACGCGCCAGTCCCAGGGAATCGAATGAGCGACGTCATAACTCAAAAGCGCAGCAGCCGAGCTGTTGTTGTAGTTCGGATTACCTGAAACCACGTGCTGCGGGCCTGACTGCTGTTCGCTCCACATGAAGAGGCCGCCCTCAGGCCTTTGCGCAGCCAGCGGGTCAAGGGTGGCCTGATGCGCGCCTTTGTAGAAAAGCTTTGGCAGCGTTTCCTTTTCCGGCCGGCGCACAGTGACCGCCTCGCGATTGATGATCTGCGCCACGTAAGAATCCTGATCATTCATGTCGCCAATCAAAATTGCCTGGGTGGGACATACCACCACACAGGCCGGTTCAAGGCCCACGTCGATGCGATGCGCGCAGAAGTTACACTTCTCCGCCGAATGATCCTCCGGGTTGATGAAGATCGCATCGTAAGGGCAGGCAGCCATGCACGCTTTGCAGCCTATGCAGATCGATTTATCGAAATCGACGATGCCATCGGGCCGTTTGAACATTGCCGTTGTGGGACAGGCCGTGACGCAGGGTGCGTGCGCGCATTGATTGCAGCGCGTCACCTGATGCGCGCGGCGCACCTGTGGGAACACCCCCACATCCACGTGCTTAACATAGGTACGCGTTACGGAAAGCGGAACCTCATTCTCCGATTTGCAGGCCGTAGTGCAGGCGTGACAGCCAATACAGCGCGTCTGATCGATTACCTTGGCCCATTGAACAGGGCGACTCGGGTTGGGATACAGGGGAAGTTCTCTCATCAGGCTCCGTTATTTTCTGAACGGGACAATACGGCTGGCGCGCTCGGAGGCGAGGGCGTAATTGGGCAAGACGCGGAAGGCGGTGAGGCCGACGGCCACGCGATCACCCACGTTCAATCTCATCGCGCTCGCCTCGGGTTTTGCTCGTGTAACAACCACGGGAATACCGCTGCGCTTTTCCAGGGTAGTGATAGTCACTTTGTAGAGCGGCGGCTCGCTTTCGGCCGGCTGTCGCTCCGTTAGATCCAGTCGCAAAGTCAGGCGCTCGTAAGCGCCGACGAAGTTTATCTGCTCAATAATCCCGTTCGCTAAACGGCGGCAACCCTCCGGCATCAGGCCTTTGGGGCTGAGATGAACATCCTCGGGACGAAACACAAGCTTGACGGACTGTCCGTCGCGAAAACGGGCCGTCTCTTCCGGGGCGGGAATAGTGGCCGTGCCGATTTCGACTGCGCCGCGAGTGACGACGCCGAGCAGCAGGTTGGCGGCGCCCAGAAAGGTCGCGACGAATTCAGTCTCCGGTTTGTTGTAAACCTCGTCGGGCGTGCCGATCTGCTCGATACGACCGGCATTAATGACGGCAATGCGATCGCCTAATTCCAGTGCTTCTTCCTGATCGTGCGTGATGAAGATTGCGGGAACTCTTACCTGTCTTAGCAGCGCATGAATCTCACGTCGCAGATGCACGCGAGTCTGAGCATCCAGGGCGCCGAATGGCTCGTCAAAAAGCAAGACTTCCGGTTTGTAAGCCAGGGTGCGGGCGATGGCCACGCGTTGTTGCTGGCCGCCGGAAAGTTGGGAAGGATACTTCTTGCGATGTGCTTCCAACTTCACCAGGGCGATTAGACGATCCAGCGCTTCCTTAATCTCTTTGCGCGGGCGGTGGCGAATCCGCATGCCGTAGGTAATGTTCTTCTCCACGTTCATGCGGGGGAAGAGCGCGTAGCTTTGAAAAATTACGCCCACGCCACGCTCGCGCGCCGGTAACTCCGTAACGTCTTTGCCGTGCAGGACGATGCGCCCGGTATCCGGCTCTTCGAGGCCCGCGATGATGCGCAGGATCGTGGTCTTGCCGCTGCCCGAAGCTCCCAGCAAAACGATTGACTCTCCTTCGCCGACATCAAAATCGATATCGTCGAGCACCACCGTTTCCCCAAACTTTTTGCTTACTCCGCGCACACTGGCAGCCACCTCCGGCCGGGCAGCCTTCTCCGGCGACACCGATTGGTGCACATCGTCAGTTGGGGTAATAGGCGCCTCTTTCGGCTGCATAATCAGAGGTCAGAGATCAGAGGTCGGAGGTTGGAGTCGGAAGCACGCGTATCGACGGTGACCAAGCGTATTTCTGACCTCTGATCTCTGATCTCCGTCATTCAACATCCAGCCAGTCACGGGCGAAGAACAATATGCTAAAGATAACAAAAGAGAACAGCGCCAGCACAATGGCGACGGCGTTGGCCGCTTCGATCTGACCTTCGTTGAACTTGGCAAAGATGTAAAGCGGCGCGGTTTGAGTATGCAATGCCAGGTTCCCGGAAACCAGGATGGTCGATCCAAACTCGCCTACCGCGCGCGCAAACGTTAGCAGCGCGCCCGATACAATGGCCCCACGCAGACTCGGCAGCGTCACATGCCAGAAGGTTTGCCAGCGGGTCGCGCCAATGGTCGCCGATGCCTCTTCCAGGGAACGGCTCATCGTATCAAAGACCGGCTTGATCACGCCGAACGCCAGCGGGAAGGTCACAAAGATGTTCGCCAGAATGATGGCGGTCGCCGTGAACATTATCTCCACGCCGTGCGGTCTCATAAAGCGGCCCAGCGTGCCGTAAGGGCCCCACAACAGTAACAAGGCAAACCCGGCAACTGCCGTCGGGATTGCTGTGGGTAGTGAGATAGTGACGATGACGGCCGTCCGTCCTAAAAAGTCGTAACGCGAAAGGACATAGGCGGCGAAGAGGCCAAAGAGCACATTAAAAATGGTGGCCCAAAAGCTGGTCACCATCGAAAGTTTCAGGGCAAAGACTGCTTCCGGTGCGCTCAACGCGGCCCAGAAGCTCCCCAGACCCTTGCTGGTGCCGAAGATGAAGATGGACGCCAGCGGCAACAACACCAAAGGCAACATGATCGCGATCATCGTGGCGATGCTGAGCGGTCGCACGACGTCAAAGCCGCGCACATGCCGCAATCTCGATATGCCCATCCGCATAGGATAAAGAAGGGAGTAAAGCCAGTTTCGAGTTTCGAGTTTCGAGTTTTTAAGTTCAGGAGCGCGACCTCCAACTCGAAACCCTAAACTCGAAACTGCTTTACTTGCCGGCTTTTACTTGATCTCTCCAAACGTGTTCAATGACTTCCGGGTACGCTTTGGTCCATCCGCCAAAATCGTTCACCGTGAAGGGCAGCTTGATAGGAGCAAAGTCCTTATTGGCTTCATTGAGTGTCTCATTAGTGATCGAACGAAAGTGATACTTTACAAAAGCGCGTTGGGCATCTTCGCTCCATAGATACTGAACAAAGCCTTCAACCACTGGACGCTCGTTAGCCGTCACGTTGCGGTCAACGATTGCCGCCGGATGTTCGCTAAAAATCGTGGCCTCCGGAACTACTACCTCGATTGCGGCGCCCGCCTGTTTCATCAACAAGGCTTCCAGTTCATAGGTGACGAGCGCGTCACCAAAGCCCGTCTCAAATTGCGTGCGCGCTTCACGGGCCGAGCCGGGTGTGGAAATGACGTTGCGCCAAATGGCTCTCAGCAATTGCAACGCCCGAGTGCCGTCACGTTGCCCGGAGTCCCTTTCCGACTTGAGCATCTCCGAACCGTAAATGGCCAGCACCGACCACATCGCGCCCCCGGAGCTCACCGGATCAGGATGGATAATCTTCACGCCAGGTTTCGCCAGATCGGCAAAGTCGCGGACGCCCTTGGGATTTCCCTTGCGCACCAGAATTACAAACGGAGTCTTATTAACGATGCCACGATGAGGTAGGGCGTGCCAATCCGAAGTGACGAATCCTTTCTCGCGCAACCGGTCCACATCGCGCTCGATGGAAAGAATGGCAATATCCGCTCCCACGCCCTGCAGGATTTGATTCGTCACCGTTTCTGATCCGGCAAAGGAGGAGGTGAAGCGGATATCCTCGCCGTGTTCCTGTTTCCATTTGGCGGCGAAGGCGGGAAAGATGGCCCTCTCGAGCGATTCCTTCATCACTGAGAAACCGTAAACCGTAATGCTGCGGCTGGAGGAGGTATCGGTGGGAGACTTTGGCAAACAACTGGCGGCAAATACCAGCAGGAACAATACGAATCCTGCCAGAGCCCCACGCAGGACCTGATCGCGCCGTTTCATTCGTCCTGGATGTGGCATTTCAAGTCTGCGCATCGTGCACTTCTCCTCGTCAGGAAATGATCCTGCCGGCGTGCTATTGAACCGTCTTAGAGGTCGAATGCGTTCTTCTATAACATAGAGCCAGCGCTTTTCGGAAGATTTTTGAGGCGGGTGGAGCGGGTCGATCTTTTGCGATGCCAACTCGAAAATGGTAAATATAGTGGCCGAATTAATGACACAGGGGTAGTGGGATGCGTTGCCAAAGACTTTATACGTTGGGACTGATTTGCGTTATGGCGCTTTTGTCAGGCTCTACCTGCCCGGCGCCGGCCCAACCCGAGGTTTTCAGAGACCATGTCACAGGGCAGGGAGACGGCATACCTCGCATCACTGCTCAGGAGTTGTTAACCGCACTGCGGCGGAGGAAGGCAATACTGGTGGATGTGCGGGGCCTGGACGCGTACAAAGAGGGTCACATCAAGGGCGCCCTTTCCATCCCAGTTGACCAGGTGGAGGCCCGTCTGAAGGAATTGCCGCGCGGCAAGTTAATCGCCACTTATTGTTCCTGACCGGCGGAACACACCAGCGCCCGTGCGGCGCAGATCATTAATGAGGGCGGGACAAGAAGAGCAGCGGCGGTGTTGGGGGGCTACGATGCCCTGTTTAAGGCCGGCCTGCCCAAGGCAAAGTAAGCGGAATTGAATTGCAATTAAGTTTCGTTGATACTGATGTCCAAACGGTAAGGGGAGGTTATTGAATGCGTCTTTTTTGTTTGTTCTCAGCAGCGCTCATCCTGACGGTGGCGCTGATGGCATGCAATTCGAATGATTTAGCAAAGTTAAAAAGCAAATCCGCGGGAACTTCCAGCACGCCGGCGCAACCAGCGCAGCCGCCCGGTGATGGGGTGCGAAGAGTCACGCCGGCCGAGCTGAGCGCGGAACTCGCCAGCGGAAAAGCGATCGTGGTTGATGTGCGTAGCGAGATGGCTTTCAAGGAGGCCCACATCAAGGGCGCGCGGCTGATTCCGGTTAATGAAGTACTGGCTAAGTCCGGCGAGTTACCGCGTGACAAGTTGATCGTTACGTATTGTTCTTGACCGGCCGAACACACGAGCGCCGGTGCGGTGATCAATCTCAAAACTAAAGGTATAGAAAATGCCGCGGCCCTGCTGGGCGGCTTCGACGCATGGAAGAATGCGGGTCTGCCAGTGGAAAGCGGGAAATAGGTCAAGAATAGTCCAATAAGTCCTATATAGGCCCTATATTTATTTTTACATCTGCGGGACTGGTTGTTGCACCAGCGCGGGAAGCGGGGTAACAACCTTCCCGGAGGGAACACACAACACCGGACAGGGCGCGTGGCGCACAACCCTTTCTATCTCCGGCCCCAGCACCGGCGCGCCGCCAAACAGCGAGGCGTGAACGCTGGTTCCGATCACGATCAAGTCCGCTTCAGTCTCCGCTGCTACGCGAACGATTTCCGCGTAAGGCCTTCCCTCAATAATATGCGTCACCGTGCGGGTGGATCCTTCGCGTGAGAAGGAAGCCATACGTTCCTGTACCTGCGTCCGCATGCGGGAGAGTGCTGAGTGTCCACCCTCCGGAAACAGCACCGAGATCTGCTCGAAATAATCTCCAATAACGTACACGGCGTGCAGTTCTGCCCCGCTGCGGGCCGCAAGTTCACGTGCTACCTGGGTCGCGGCGATTGAGGAAGGCCGGAAGTTCGTTGCCAGCAGAATTCGGTTCAGGCGTATCTCGGTATGATGGCCGCGATGCTCGACAAAATCGTGCTGCGGCGGTCGCACCGTCAGCACGGGGCATTGCGCCTCCGCAATAACCTCTTCGGCGGTCGAGCCCCAAAGGGCGCGTGAGAGTCCCTTGCGCCCATGAGTTACGATCGTCACCAGGTCGATGTCATAGTCGCGCACCGCGCGGGCGATTTCAGGAGCTGGTTCGCCCTCCACGATCACGGGGTCGATTTCTATTCCCTGAAATAATGGATCGGAGAGCAGCTGTTGGACTTCGGTGCGTAGTTGCAGCAGCCATTGATTCTCTTCTTCTTCAAAAACGTGGGCCGGCAAGGTCATCAAATTGGCCGGCACTTTCCCAGCCTGCACGCTGAACAGTACTATGCGGCCGCTCCCTGCCCGAGCAAACGCGGCTGCATACTTCATAGCCGAGCGCGCGTGAGGCGTGAAGTCAGTGGGAAATAAGATATTTCGAAAGGAAGACATGGCGATTTCGGATTGCGGAATTCGGAATTCGGAATTACAACGCCGGAGCAGACCGTTCCATTAAAGATCAATACTTCAAAACCACTTCTTAAATTCGGAATGCGGATCACAGCGCCGGAGGCAGCGTGTTAAAGATCAATACGCAAAACCGCCTCTTCAAATCCGCAATCCGAATTCCGCAATCCGAAATCCTTAGAGCACTCTCGTGCCCGCAATGCGATCCAGTTGCATATCCAGATTAAAGCGCGTGAGGGCCTCGCGCCGCTTGCGCACCAACAGCGCCAGATCCAGGGCCACGCGTTCGCGGACACGTCCGGCGCGTTCTTCGTTGGCAATCTTGTCCACCACCCGCCGCAGCGACTCGCTGATACCCGCAACATACGGGCCCGCGCCCGGTTTGGCGTTTATCTTTATCCTCGCGTTGGCATAATCGAAGCGATTCTGAGAAGGATCCAGGAAGGTGTAATCATCGGCCAGCTCCAGCCGCACGGTTTTGAAGATGGAAGAAAAATCCGCCCCCACGCCGGTAGATGCGCGCTCAACTGCGGCAATCAATGCAGCGCTTATCTCTACCAGGTCGGCCCATTCGCTGCCCTTCTGGGGAGCATTGGTCAGGGCGTCTATCATTTTGCTTCCCGCTGACTCCAGCGCAGGCCGGCGGGGATCGCTGCGCAGGTTGGTAACTGAAAGACCTGGCTCTGGCCGAATCGGCTCGCTGGTGACGGTTTGCGCTGAAGCAGAGGCGTAACCCGGGGGTAGAGCAATAGGCCGGGCAGCTGACCCGGCTGCCGCTGCGGGCGCCTCGGCGGGCGCGGGTGGTTCGGCCACGGGTGCGGGCTCTGAGATTATCGTTAGCGCGTCGCCCGACGCTTCGTCTTCACCTTCGTAGACCGTAATGGTCCCGCCGGGCTCGCGCGCGCGCAAGACCAACCGGTGCAAGGCAGCTTCTTCCATCGCCTCACGGCCCGAGGCCCGATCCACCTCGTGCACCAGGGGAGTGCTGGTGCCGGTCAGGAACACATCGGCCGTATAGTCTTCCAACTCAACGTGCACGCGCCCGACTAATCCGCGCTTCATCAGGAAGCGCAGCATGGCCCAAAGGTTGACGAAACTGGTGTCGAGATTTTCGTAGAGAATGCGAGAATTCACAGGTTTATCTTTCGTGCGCACCGCCAGACTGCTTCGCGCCGGAGTCTAACAAGGCGTAACTAAAAAGGCAAAACCTTAGATTTTTCGATGGGTGATGCGGTTTCGTTTTCAAAATTGGGGAGACCGATGTCTGGGGGTGAGAGGTCCCCCATTCGGATAGTCGCGTTCACGCGGCTTTCCCGAAGGGTTACTAGACCGGGCGTTTTACGCCCCGGTAGGGAGCGCGCTGAGATTCTAAAGCCCGCTTCAGCGGGCTTCTCATTGAGGCTTTAGCCGCAGTGCGCAATCGGCGAGTGTAAGCACGCTCAAGCGCGTTACTAGTAATCGTGCCTGTCTTACCCAGCGCTAAAAGCGCTGGGCTATCAACCCTTCGGGGAAGCCGTCTGAAGACGGCTGAAGAACAGAAGCATCAATATCCTTTGAGCTGAGCGGATAGCCACAATAGGTACCAGGATTCGCCACCAGTGCTTACTCTTTTCTTTTGCCTTTCGGCGACATTCCATGCGAAACTCCGCCGCAACCGAAGATAGATTCAATTAAATTCAAGGGCCCACGTTTCGGAGAGCGCAGTGATTGAAGTCACAGACATCGTCAAGCGGTACGGCTCCAACACAGTTCTCAACCATGCCACCTTCCAGATCCAGGACGGACAACTGACGACGATCCTTGGCCCCTCCGGCTGCGGCAAGTCCACCCTGCTGCGCTGCATGAACCGGCTCGAGCGTTTTGATCGGGGCCGGATGCGCATCGGTGATGTAGAAGTACTGGGTTCGGAAGACAAGCCTCTTTCGGCTGCGGAAGACAAGGAACTTACTCGTCGCCTGCGCGAACAAGTGGGCATAGTCTTTCAAAACTTCAACCTCTTCCCGCATCTGACTGCGCTCGGCAATGCGACCGAAGCGCCGATAACGGTTAAGGGCATGGACCGGAAAGAGGCGGTGGAAAAGGCGCGTAACTACCTCCACAAAGTAGGCCTGAGCCAGAAAGAAGACTTCTATCCGGCGCAACTTTCCGGCGGTCAACAACAGCGCGTGGCCATCGCCCGCGCCCTGGCAATGGAGCCGCAGGTGATTCTCTTCGACGAGCCTACTTCGGCGCTTGACCCGCAACTCATACAGGAAGTGGCGCGCATGCTGCGCGCGCTGGACGACCTGGGAAAAACGCTGGTGGTCGTTTCCCATGACATGAACTTCGCGCGGCGGATCTCGGATCAGGTGATCTATTTCGAAGGCGGGCACGCCGTTGAGGCCGGCACCCCGGCGGAAGTCTTCAGTAATCCACAGCAAGAAGAAACGCGCGCCTTCATGAAGAGTTTTCAGGATGAAGGCAGCCCGGTGAATGACGACCCGGTAACACGAGAACCGGTACCGTCTATTAGCAACCCGGGAACCCACGGACACTGAAAAAATGGCAGCTAGAGGCTCAATGAACGTTCGTAGGTCCTTTTCCGCATCATCTCGCCCCCGGTTGTCTCCGTCTCGCTGGCAACGTTGTGCCGCCGCGTTCTTCTTGCTGCTGTTTCTGCCGCTTCCCTTGTCAGCGCAGGCGCTCGATCGGGTGCGACAGAGTGGTGAGCTGCGCATCGGCACTGATGCTACTTATCCACCGTTTGGAACAGCAGAGGGCGGGCAATTCAGTGGCTTCGATATTGACCTTGCGAACGCCATCGCGCGCGAGATGAGCCTACGCGCAGTCTTTACCAACTCAGGTTTTGACGGCATCTTCCCGGCGCTTCAAAACGGCACATTCGACATCGTGATTTCCGCCGTCACCATCACGCCGGAAAGAAGCGCGACCATGCTTTTCTCGGACCCGTACATCAACGCCGGGCAATTGCTCGCTGTCCACAATGACACACAAGGCATAGAAAAGCCGGAAGATCTCCAAGGCAAACGTATTGGTGTGCAGATTAATACGACTGCACAATTCGATTTTGAAAAGCGGCCGGGTGTGGAGGTCGTCAAGTATGACTCGGTGGCCTTGGCCTTAACGGATCTCCGGAACAAACGGATTGACGCGGTCGTCGGCGACGCGCCGGTGCTGCGCTACATGATTCTGCAAAGCTTCCGCGATTTGAAGACCGTCGGACAACAGTTCACTGATGAAAAACTCGGCATTGTCCTGGCGCGTGATAGCGATGATTTGCGGCGGGCGGTGAACGCGGCGCTCTGGCGGGTCGTTGAGAGCGGGGAATATGACCGCATTCATCAGCAGTGGTTTGGCGCGGCGGCCGAACGAACGGCGTTGCACGCCATGAGCGCGAACGAGCCGAAGGCTTTCGATTTCAGTCTCGTGCGTCGCATTTGGCCTTTTTTTCTCACCGGAGTCTGGCTGACGGCGCGCCTCGCCGGGTTGAGCCTGCTGCTTGGTTTGCCCCTCGGCTTACTGTTGGCCCTGGCGCGCGTGCAATCGTCCCGGTTTCTCTCGGCGCCCGCGGCGGTTTATGTGGAAGTCATGCGCGGCACGCCGCTACTCGTCCAGATACTCTTCATCTATTTCGTGCTGCCCTCGTTCGGCGTCTTTATCCCGCCGTTCTGGAGCGGCATCATCGCGCTCACCTTGAATAGCGCTGCTTACATCGCGGAGATTTTCCGCGCCGGAATACTTTCGATCGACGTAGGCCAGATGGAGGCAGCGCGATCATTGGGCATGACATATACGCAGGCAATGAAGCGAATCATCCTGCCGCAGACTTTCCGCCGTGTTGTTCCGCCGCTGACGAACGAAGGGATAGCACTATTGAAGGACTCATCGCTCGTATACGTCATCGGGCTGTCAGAATTGACGCGGACGGGGCAGGAGTTGGCGAGCCGGTACGCCGCTCCGCTAACCATCTGGCCTCTCGTGGCAGTCTTTTATTTGCTGTTGACTTTCCCACTAACGCGCGTCGCAGAGTATCTGGAACGCCGCTGGCGCCCTGTAACCCGAGTCTGAGATCGAACCCCAACGGGGTTATGTCCTCCAGCCCAGGGTTGCCGCTTCGGCTACCCT
>JBDTOI010000020.1:0-34402 GCA_039933315.1 Pyrinomonadaceae bacterium | reverse complement strand
CGCGATGACCGCGGCGGCTAGCCTTCTGCCGGACATCGTTTATGCCGCGGACGAGTATGCTGCGGCGGCCGGCGCCGATGTTTTGGTGCTGGTCACGGAATGGAACCAGTTTCGCGCGCTGGACATGAAACGTATCCGTGATTCCATGAAGGCGCCCCGAATCGCTGATTTGCGAAACGTGTACGAACCGGCAGCGATGCGTGAGCTCGGTTTTGAATATGTAGGCGTGGGCAGGTAAGAGGATTTCGGCATTCAGAATGCGGATTTTGTACGCGACAAGGGCTGCGTAAACGGGCCCGGGTAGGAACAGGGGTAAGAGGGTTTCAGGCATTTTCTTAAAATCCGAAGTCCGCAATCCGAAATCCGAGATTCGAACAGGAACTCACTTATGGCATTGTCGGGAGTCGTTCTGGTGACGGGTGGAGCAGGCTTTATTGGCTCCCATATTGCCGCTGCCATGGCCGCAAATGGAGCACGCCTCCGTGTCATTGACGATCTGTCCACCGGCCACCTAGAGAACCTCGAAGAGATCGGTGGGGAAATAGATTTTATCAAGGCCAGTTTGAACGATCGGGACGCCGCCCGGCGCGCCCTTGAGGACGTCGAGCTCGTCTTCCACGAAGCGGCCATTCCTTCCGTTCCCCGCTCGGTGCAGGATCCATTGGAAACCCACGTCGCTTGCGTGGATGCCACTCTGGCCCTGCTGCTGGCTGCGCGGGAAAAGGGGGTGCGCCGAATAATTTACGCCGCTTCCAGTTCCGCCTATGGAGATCAGCCTACCCTGCCAAAACATGAAGAAATGCGTCCTGAACCGCTGTCGCCTTATGCCGTCGCAAAGCTGGTCGGTGAGTATTATTGCCAGACCTTCACCCGCGTTTACGGATTGGAAACCATATCGCTCCGCTACTTTAATGTGTTTGGTCCGCGCCAGGATCCGAGTTCCCAGTATTCAGGCGTAATTTCTCGCTTCATCAGCGCCCTCATGAGCGGCGAGCGCCCGATGATTTACGGTGACGGTGAACAGTCTCGTGACTTTACCTATGTCTCCAACGTGGTGGATGCGAATCTGCGAGCCGCTGAAACTACGCGGGGGATTGGCGAAGTGATTAACATCGCCAACGGCGAGCGCATTACACTGAATCAACTCCTGGAAGAGCTGAAAAGTTTAACCGGCAGGGAGACGGTTGAAGCAAGTTACCAGCAGCCAAGATCGGGAGATGTACTTCACAGCGTGGCCGATATATCCCGGGCCGGCAGGTTTTTGGATTTCACGCCGCGCATGAAACTGCGCGAAGGATTGCAGTTGACCATCGACTGGTGGAAGCAGAGCCGATTCGCCGCCGAATCGGTTGGCAGGTTATCCGGCAGTTAAACTCTTTTCCTCTGTCAAACGCCGCAAACTTTCTACATACGGCGCACGCACTACGCCTTTATCCGTAATAATCGCCGCAATCAAATCGTTGGGAGTAACGTCGAAGGCGGGATTGTGGACGGCCACGCCTTCTGGTGCGAGGCGCTGTTCGCGAATATGTGTTACCTCACGAGGATCTCTTTCCTCAATCGGGATATCATCTCCACTGCTCATCGCCATATCAATCGTTGAAACAGGCGCCGCTACGTAAAAAGGAATATTATGCCGCTGGGCAAGAACCGCGACCATGTAGGTCCCGATCTTGTTGGCTGTGTCACCATTTGCCGCAATGCGATCGGCGCCTACCACCACGGCGTCAACCTTGCCTTCCTTCATAACGTGTCCGGCCATGTTGTCTGTGATCACAGTGACCGGAATGTCGTCCTGGCCCAGTTCCCAGGCAGTTAGCCGTGACCCCTGAAGGAAGGGGCGAGTCTCATCGGCGATCACGGCCACCCGTTTGCCGGCGTCACGCGCGCCCCGAATCACTCCCAGGGCGGTACCGTAGTCTCCGGCGGTTGCCAGCGCGCCGGCATTGCAGTGAGTCAGGACCGTTGCGCCATCAGGTATCAACTCGGCGCCAAATCGTCCCAGCGCGCGATTGGCATCGATGTCATCGCGAAATATCGCCTGTGCCTCGTCTACAAGCTGTTGTTTGATCTCGTCAACCTGGCGGGTGCGGCCTTTAGCGGCATTGAAGGCCACTCGCATCCGCTCAATCGCCCAGAACAGATTTACAGCGGTGGGTCGTGTTCGGCTCAGCGTGTCACATATGTAGTCCAAATCATCTTCCAGGTCAGCCACCGAAGTCCCTACGGATTGTTTAGCGCCGAGGGCGATGCCCATCGCCGCCGATACGCCAATGGCCGGCGCTCCGCGCACAACCATTAGCTTGATAGCCTCTGCTACCTCTTCGTACGATCGCAGCGTCAGATATTTCTCTTCGTTCGGCAACAGACGTTGATCCAACATCCGCACGCCTTCGTCGGTCCATTCCACGGTTTTAATCATATTAATGAAAAATGCCTTCGGCGTTTCTGAATGGGAGCAATCTTACTTGACCATGTACCCAGCGGCAAATTCAGGAACCGGCGGAGATATGGTTACTTCGTCGGGCGATAGAGTTGCACCAGAAATGCCTCATGTCCCTGGGCCTTAATACTGAGAATCTTGCCTGTGTGATAGCCCTGGGGCGTTAAGAGATTCAATGGCGGACCCGTCTCGTTCCATTTTGCGGCGCGGAAGGCGATCCAGACCTGGTCACCCTGGAACTCGGGTAAATGCTCAACGCCTATGTCATCGAACTTTCGCGGCAGGAAGTAGGCCGGGTCTTCCGGCAGACCAGGGACATCTTTTATCACCGCAACATTAAACCTGGACGACGGCCCGTTACTCAATCCAAACCAAAGATGGTATGCCACCAGATCTTCAAAGGCATATATCCGGACCGTCCCATTCGAACCCTGCTCGGCCTGGACCATCTCAACGGCCAGCTGCTCCCAGGCACACCAAATGAAAAAGGGTGGACGTTTCAAGACTAAAAGAGTACCCGCGAAAAAGACCCAGCATCCCAGGAGCAGCAACACGGCAACTCTGGCCCAATAAGGCCGGAGGCGTGTCAGCGCAATGGCGACCAGTATCGAATAAGGACCCGCGGCAATAATCAGGTGGCGTGTTCCCCAGATCGAATAGGGCAGGAGCCAGCTCATTACAAAAAAGAGCAGCATTGGAGCGAACGCGAATAAGACCAGACCCTGCAGGACTTCACTGCGTTGTTTGTCTTTGACCGGGGATCCGTGCCAGAGCAAAGACAGCAGCGGGAAGATAAACAACAGAAGCGTTAGGATGGCGCCCAGTGAATCATCAGATGACTGCGCAGTACTCTGGCCAAACAAAAAGGGCTTGTTGAGTATGGTGAAGGATTGGACCAGCTCCTTCGGGTCAGGCCGCGAAACCCAGCCAATGTTCTGCGCCAGTCCTTTACCGGGTTCTGCTGCTTTACTTACGGCATAAATCCACGGGATATAGGCCAGGAGTAGTACTACGCCAGCTGCCAGGAACAAGGGCAGGCGGCCACGTTTCCACACCAGCAGCGCCACCGCCTGGAGAGCGACCAGCACCCAACCTGAGTAATGGGTGTAAACCAGGAGGAGGTTCACTGAGCCGAGGGCGATCATTTCTCTTTTGGCTGACGCACTGGCTTTCAGGACTCGAACGAACAGCCACAGCGAGCAGAGCGCAAAGAAAAGCAGCAGACTGTACATGCGCAGTTCCTGCGCATACTTGATCAGGAAGCCGTTCACTGCCATCAGGAGTAACGCCAGATTGGTCGCTGCTGTGCCCAGTTTCAATTCCCGGCAGAGAAGAATGAAGGGGACAATGGCGGCGATGCTGGTGAGCGCGGGAAAGAGACGCAACCAGAGAAGTGACTCTCCGCCGATCCCCGTCCAGGTTTTCAGCAGGACATAGAATAACGGTGGATGAATAATGTCAGCAGCGACAAAGGACACTAATTGAGTCCAGTCATGACGGGCTGCATGAACGCTGAATACCTCGTCAAACCACAGACAGGAAGACGTCAGCCCCCAAAGCCTGGCGGCAAGAAAAAGCGCCACGATTAATGCGAGCAGAACTAAATGGGATCGACGCGAAAAAAACCCGCTGGTTGGGCTTGAGGGAAGTTCAGTGGCTGTGGCCTCGTTTTTCAGGTTCATGCGGCGGTCAGTATACATTGGTGTTAGTCGACAGCCATCTCGTTAGAAAGGGCGCGCGGCCGTCGAGACCGCGCGTTATTGAATGTTTGATGGATTCGCCGAAGGCCCGCCCCCGGCCCTTCCCAGAGGGAGGGGGGAAGAACAGAGAAACCGAAATTACTGCACCACCACATACCCTCCATTTGTTTGACACGTCCACACGTGCGTGATAACTTCCGCGCCGTCATCTTCAGCAAATGCTGTCAGATCTTTTCAATAAAAGCCTCCGGGTTTTCCGCTGATTCAGCGGGAAGAATAGGGAAGCGGGTGCAAAACCCGCGCGGTCGCGCCACTGTAAGGAGATTAACTCCAAGCCAGGAACCTGCCCGGAGCTTTTCGCAGCCTCTTGAACGCCTCGCGTAAAGGTGTTCAGGCCGCCACGCGGGCATCCCTGTTCCAGTCAGTTAGTCCCGTCGCCAGCCTGTCCCTTTTCGCGGGCAGAAGCGACGGGACTTTTTTGTTTCCAAATAATCACATTTACCGGTTTGGACGCGGCGCGTGTTTACTAACTTGCGTTGTGGCGCTTTTCATTCCGTTCGGTTGTTCTCACCGCAGCGTATCTAAACCGGATTCGAGCCCTTCTCATGAGGTTGTGGACGAAGCGGGGCGCCGTTTGAGTGTTCCCGCGCGCGTTACCCGCATCGTGACGCTGGCGCCGAATCTTACGGAAATCGTTTTTGCGCTGGGCGCGGGCGATCGTTTGGTGGGAAACACTACCTACTGCGACTACCCTGCCGAAGCCAGGCAGATTGCTAAAGTAGGCGATACTGTGCAGCCCAACATCGAACGGATCATCGCATTACATCCCGAGCTGATTCTTGTCTCTACGGCCTCGCAGCTTGAGTCTTTTACGAAACAGCTGGAGAGTCAGCGCATCGCCGTCTACGTCACCGATCCGCACGACCTCGAAGGCGTCTTGCGTACAATCAAAGGCCTGGGAGACCTCCTGGGTCAGAGCGAGAGGGCGTGGCAAGTCAACAATGATCTGCGCGCGCGTATCGCGGCTATCGAAGATCGCCTGAAGGCTGCTGACAGAGTTAAGGTCTTTTATCAGCTGTCGGCTGAGCCCCTTTACACAGTAGGCAAAGATTCCTTTGTTACAGATTTGATTCGGCGAGCCGGCGGCGAATCTGTCACCGGCGAAGTGCCCGGAGCCTGGCCCCGATACAGCGCCGAATCAGCGATCGCCGCGCGGCCCGAAGCCATCATTATGGCAACTGCCGAATCAATGGGCGGAAGCGCCAACTCTGGGGTCGCGTCCGCGCTGAGAAAGTCGCCCGCGGCGGTTGCGGGGCGCGTGTACAAAGTGAATGGCGACTATGTCTCTCGACCCGGTCCGCGCCTGGTAGATGGGTTAGAGCAGATAGCGCGAGCTCTGCATCCAGAGGCTTTTTAAGTGGAGAGTTGGGAGTACCCGTGGAACGAATGCGTAGCCCGCGAGAAAAGGGGTTGAGACCAGCGTGAACAGAGTTTCACCGCCGCTTCGGCAAGGACGCGCCACATCGAGACGCACCATCGTCATTTGCGGCGCGCTCTTGCTTGCCCTGGTCCTGGTAATGCTTGTTGCTTCGGTTATTGGCAGCGAACCATTGCCGGTGCCTGGGGCACTGCGGGCAGTTTTGACAGGGGGCAGATCAGACCTCGGCTTAACGGAAGAACAAAGCACGATTCTTTTCGACATTAGATTGCCGCGCATTTTGCTGGCAGCGGCCGTCGGTATGTCGCTGGCAGCCGCCGGCAGTGGTTATCAAGCCCTGCTGCGCAATCCACTGGCGGAACCGTACCTTCTGGGAATTTCCAACGGCGCTGCAGTCGGGACAATGACCGCCCTGGTTTTTTTTGGTGCGCATGAATGGAGCCGTCCGGTGATGGCTTTCGCCGGGGCGCTGACGTCCACCCTGCTGGTTTATAGATTGGCCCGGGGCCGCACCGGAACGTCGCCAGAGCGATTGATCCTTGCCGGCGTTATTGTGACGACGTTTCTCTCGTCGGTCATAGTTTTCATCACGACGCTGATGGATGCGACACGTATACGCGCCTTCACGTTTTGGTTACTCGGTGACCTCTCGGGCACCACTACGAGCCTGCTGGTCGTGGCCATTGTGGCCGCGGTAATCGGTGCTTCGATCCTGGCAATGCACGCCCGTTCTTTGAATCTGATCATGCTTGGCGAGCGGGATGCTTTCGATCTCGGCGTCGAAGTCAGCCGAGTGCGTCTGACGGTGTTCGTGGCAGCCAGCCTGATGGTGGGGGCGTCGGTCGCCTCAAGCGGCTCGGTTGGGTATGTTGGCCTGGTGGTGCCACATCTGGTGAGGCTTTCATTCGGCAGCGACAACCGGCTGGTGATACCGGCGGCGGCGCTGGCCGGCGCCTTGTTCGTGATTGTGGCGGACACCGTCGCGCGCACAATCATCGCCCCGCGCGAACTGCCGGTTGGCGCGATCACAGCGCTAATAGGCGCCCCGTTGTTTGTCTATCTGCTGAAACGAGGGTGATAAGTGGCACAGACTTCAGTCTGTGATGCCCCGACAGATGTTGTATGGGTGGGTGGCAAACTCTCGGGGCATTTTAACAAAACTTCGCAAACTAAACTGTTTGCGTCACACGAAATCACAGACTGAAGTCTGTGCTGCTTAAAATGCTGGAAGCTCGGGAAATAACTGTTAACTACGGCTTGCTTGGAGCGGTCTGGGGTATTTCGCTGCGCGCTGAGCCGGGACAGATAACTGCCATCATTGGCCCCAACGGCGCGGGAAAATCGACCTTGTTGCGGGCATTAAATGGCGCAGTGCCTCTTGCGCGTGGCGAAATCCTTTTAGACGGCAGGCAACTGGCCTCTTACGCGCGCCGCGCTATCAGCCGGCATGTCGCCGTTGTGGCGCAGGAGGCTGATCTACGCTTTCCGGTAACTGTGATCGAGTTTGTCCTGGGTGGGCGGTACGCCTGGGCCAACGCCGGTGCCTGGGGTTGGGAAACAGATCGCGATGTTGCCATTGCCCGGGCGGTGTTGGGCGAGACGGAACTTAATGACCTGGATGCCCGACCGATGAATGAACTGTCAGGGGGTGAACGTCAAAGGGCTGTTCTGGCGCGGGCCCTGGCTACTGAAGCCGAGGTGTTTCTGCTCGACGAGCCCACGGCCAACCTCGACCTATCGCACCAGGCAACAATGATGAGGCTGGTTAGGACTCGTTGCAATCAAAAGGGCGCGTCGGCGGTGGTGGTCACTCACGATATTAATCTGGCGGCTCAATTTTCCGATCGAGTTTTGTTGCTCAAAGGCGGAAGGGCCATCGCTACCGGTTCGCCGCGCGAAGTGTTGACGCCCGCGCTGTTGGGTAAGGTTTTCGATTTGGAAGTATTGGTTGATGAGCATCCCACAACGGGAGCGCCACGCATCACGCCGGTGCACGTGGCACAGACTTCAGTCTGTGATTCGTGATTCGGGTGAAGGAGGAGGCATCACAGACTGAAGTCTGTGCCACTTGAAGCAGTTAATTAACTCTGGACGACGAATCAGGGAAGGCGGTTCAAAGCCGCCACTGCCCGCGCAACTGTAAGCGGTAGATCGTTCTCCGATGCTTTAGCCACTGGGTTGACCGGGGCGAACGGCGTGATGCCGTTCGCTACCAGGCCTGGGAAGGTGGGGAACGAAGTGATTCGTGGGAATCATTGGCCGCAAGTCAGGAAACCTGTCTGCCGTCCATTTTCAGCTCGCACTGCGACGGGCAGGAGAAGCTACACATGAAACACAAAATAAGATTTGCTGTATCGAGCATCATCATATCGCTCGCCTTGCTTTCGGCAATTTCGCCAAGCGCTCTGGCACAAGGTGGCTCGACAATCAGAGGTCGAATAACCGACGAACAGGGAGCCATAGTTGCCGGCGCTGAAGTTCGCTTGAGTTCGCGTGATGGCGTCCGGCTTTTTGCGACAACAGATGCCGCTGGAGTCTATGTCTTCAACGGAATTAGCGCAGGTGGCTATATCCTGGAGGTCAAATCACCAGGATTCGCCGCCCTTACTTCCGATGATCTCCGCGTGGGGCGTGGACAAACGGTCACCCGCGATCTGCAGCTTTCCGTGGAATCAGTGAATGAAAACGTCGTCGTTGTCGCCACCGGAACTCCGCAGCGGACGGATGAAGTATCAAAGGCCGTTACTGTTCTTGAAGATCGAGAAATCGAATCCAAGCACGAGGTCTCATTAGCGGAAGCCCTTCGCGGAACGCCTGGCCTGCGGGTGCAGCAACAGGGCTCGATGGGCACGCTTACCTCGTTGCGTCTTCGCGGTCAGAGGAACTTCGATACCGCGATTCTGCTCGATGGACTACGCGTTCGAGACTCAGCTGACATCAACGGGTCTGCGTTTCCGTTCATTACCGACCTCACCCCGAACGATCTTGATCGGGTCGAAATACTGCGGGGCTCCGGCTCTTCCATTTACGGAACCAATGCTATCGCCGGTGTCATTAACCTCGTACCGAAGACAGGCTCAGGCGACCCGCACTTTGAAGTGGGCTTCGAAGGCGGAAATCTTGCGCTATTTCGCGAGCGCTTACGAGGTTCGGGCGGCATCAGCTCGCGTGCGGGGTTTAGTTTCGGGTTGACCCGCCTTGATGTACGTCGCGGGGTCGATGGAAACGACCAGTACGGCAACACGTCAGGAACCGGACGCTTTCAATTCGAAGTAACGCCTGCGATAAATATCACTGCGAATTTCTACGCGACTACATCGAACG
Source organism: Pyrinomonadaceae bacterium (assembly GCA_039933315.1). Classification (GTDB taxonomy): domain Bacteria; phylum Acidobacteriota; class Blastocatellia; order Pyrinomonadales; family Pyrinomonadaceae; genus DASXRU01. The sequence goes on along the minus strand of JBDTOI010000020.1, from coordinate 25,497 downwards.
CGCTAACCAACAACAATCCCCAACCGCTGGCCGCGGCGGGAGCCTCGGGTGAAAGATTTCCGCCGGCAATCGAAGGTGTGACCTTCCGTCCGGACTTCAACAATCCAGATCAGGGGCGTCGCAACTCCATACGGGTTGGTTCAATCAGGTTTAGCCAGCGGGTTAACCAAACGCTTTCGTATACCGTGGCCTACCAGAAGGTTTCCACGCGACGGCGAAACTACAATGGGCCAAAACTGGATCCGCGCTTTGCGTCACTTTCGCCATTCGGTGACTTTGAGTTCAACAGCATAAATAACGGAGGCACCGATACGCTGGACGCTCGCGCGAATCTTCGCTTCGGTAATTCAAATCTGGCTACGGCCGGATTCGAGTTCGAGAGCGAATCGCTTTTTCAAGAGTCAATCCCGGCGTTCAGTGCCTTCAACCGGACAACGAGCAGGCAACGCACATTCGCTTTCTTTGCGCAGGACCAGATTATCCTGCTTGATGGCCGGCTGCAGATCTCAATCGGCGCCCGCGCACAGTTGTTCAGGATTCGCCCGGCGGATCGCCCCGGAGCTCTCAGCACCATCAACGCGGACAATTCCCTGACAGGTGACGGCGCAGTCGCGTATTTCATTCGTGCGACTGGAACGAAGTTACGGGCCCACGTCGGCAACGGCTTTCGTGCCGCGTCCCTGTTCGAACGGTTTGGGGAAGGCGTCTTCCAAAACGTCCCGACGAGGCTCGGTGACCCAACCTTGCGTGCGGAACAATCGATCGGCGTCGATGCTGGAATCGATCAGCGAGCGGCGAATGACAAGCTGCTTTTTGGGATTACGTACTTCTATACTCGTTTACAGCGGGCGATCGACTTCAAGAGTTTTCGCAGCATTTTCAACCCCACTGGTGATCCTGATCCATTGGGTTTCAACAGGACTGGAGGCTTTTTGAATTTTCCTGGCGGGATCTCGCGGGGACTCGAAACATTTGCCGAAGCGACTCCCTTTCGCGGAACTTCGATTCGGACGTCCTACACTTATACGAAGGCACAGCGATTCGTTCCCTCGGCAGGACTCCAGCCGCAGTTCGTCACGCCAAAGCACTTGTTTGGCCTGGCGGTCACCCAACGCTATCGAGCGATTCTCGCCAGCTTTGATCTCAATCGCACGGGGCAGTACATCGCACCCATCTTCCCTCTTAACTTCACGTTCCCGGGGTTTACAAAGGCGGATATCTTCGTGAGCTACGAACGTTTTCTGTCTGAGCGTGTCCTGATGACGCTCTTCGGCGGCGCGGACAACGTGTTCAATAGAACCTATTTTGAGAATGGATTTCGCGCGCCACGCACGGTCGGGCGAGGCGGAATCAAGGTCCAATTCTGACTACTTATGAGGATACCAAACGAATATGCAAGCAAGGCCGAGGGCTCGGCTGAGGCCCCGGTATTGGTGTCATGGAGCGGTGGCAAAGACAGTTGCATCGCGCTCTACGAGATGCAGAAAGCGGAAGACTACCGCGTGGCCGCACTGCTGACCACGCTGACGCGCGAATACGACCGGATCAGTATGCACGGTGTTCGTCGCGTGTTACTTGAAAAGCAAGCGGCCAGCCTCGGCTTGCCGCTTCATCAAGTTTTCATCTCCAAAGACGCGAGCAACGATGAATACGAGCTGAGACTGGGCGAGGCGGTTTCAGTGTACCGTCAGCAGGGAATAGATTCGATAGTATTTGGCGATCTCTTTCTTGAAGACGTCAGGGCCTATCGCGAGCAGTTTCTCGCCCGGCACAATATGCGCGGTCTATTTCCGGTCTGGCAGCGCGACACGAGCAGCTTTATCAAAGAGTTTATCGAAATGGGATTCAAGGCGGTCGTCACCTGTGTCGATGCAAAAATGCTCGACCAATCCTTTGCCGGAAAAATGATTGACCAGGAGTTTCTTTCAGCGCTGCCTCGGGATGTTGATCCCTGTGGCGAGAATGGCGAGTTTCATTCCTTCGTAGTTGATGGGCCGATCTTTGCGGAGCCGGTGAAGTTTTCCTGGGGCGAAACCGTTTCGAGAAACTCCTTCTGGTTTCGTGACCTGTTGCCACTGTAATTGAGCCATGAACTGACTGAACGGAAAAGGAGAGGACAAATGTCTAAACCACGGTTTTGGGTATTGGTTTGTATGATTCTGGCCGCAGCGGCCTCCCGTTTGATTCCGCATCCCCCAAACGCCGCCTCGATCACAGCCGTAGCTCTGTTCGGTGGCGCATATTTGTCCGACAAACGTTTGGCGTTTCTGGCGCCGATCGCGGCCCTGTTTCTAAGCGACCTGGTCCTTGGTCTTTACGGACACATGGAAGTTGTCTATGGCAGCTTTGCGTTGGTGGTTTGTATCGGACTGCTACTTCGCAAGCGGCGCAGTCCGCTGGCGATTGGCGGTGCCGCCCTGGCAAGCTCCATCGTGTTCTTTGTCGTCACCAACTTTGGTGTCTGGCTCTTTGGCTCACTATATCCAGGGACAATGGCAGGTCTGTTTGCCTGCTACGTGGCTGCTATTCCATTTTTCCAAAACACGCTCGTGGGGGATGCGCTTTACACGGTGGCACTTTTTGGTGGATTCGCACTTGCCGAGAGATGGTGGCCGGCGTTGCGCGAGTCCTCGCTGGCTCGGCCACGGTCAGCATAGAGATTTGAATCATGACAGCGGTGCAAAAGATTGTTTCATTCCTGCCCTCGGCTACTGAGATGGCGTGCGCTTTAGGTTTGTTTGATCAACTGGTAGGAATCACACACGAGTGTGACTATCCACCGGCGATTAAGAGTAAGCCGGTCGTCGTTCGCGCAGTTCTTCCCATCGAGACGATGAGTCAAGCAGAGATAGATGCCGCAGTCGCCGAGCGCATGCGAGACGGACGCAGTCTCTATCAGGTAGATGAGAGACTCTTGCAGGAACTTGCGCCTGATTTGATTCTGACGCAGGACCTGTGTCAGGTCTGCGCGCCTTCGGGGAATGAAGTGTCGCAAGCCCTCCAGTTGCTGCCCAGTAAGCCGCAAATCCTTTGGTTGACGCCAAACTCGCTGGACGAAATCTTTGCCAATGTGCGCGAGTTAGGCGCCGCGACGGACCGCGCCAAAGAAGCTGAAGAGTTGGTTGATCAAGCCCACGCCAGGCTGGAAGCGATAGCGGCAGTCACGCGCAATCTGCCGCAACGCCCTCGTGTCTTTTGCATGGAATGGCTCGATCCAGTTTATTGTGGCGGCCATTGGATGCCGGAGATGGTGAGAATTGCAGGAGGAGTGGACTCACTTTCACAGGAGGGCTCGGACTCTATTCGCATCCCATGGGAAAAAGTCGTCGAATGGCGACCTGAGGTTTTGATAATCACTCCTTGCGGCTTCAACCTGGCGCAGGCCATTGAACAATCCGGGTCGCTCCACACTTATCCGGGCTGGTCGAGTCTCCCGGCTGTCCTGCAAGGAAGGGTGTATGCGGTAGATGCGAATTCCTTTTTTGCACGTCCCGGGCCGCGGGTAGTCGATGGCACTGAGCTACTCGCTCATCTCATTCATTCCGAATTATTTCCCGGGAATGGATTCAAGAAGGCCTATAAGCGGTTGGACTTCTGAACGCGGCGGATCTTATGAAGCTCGCCCAGCAGAAACGTTGCTCCAGGTGTGAAGATAGTTTTACCTGTGGCGCTGAGACCGGCGCCCCTGATTGCTGGTGCGCCGAATTGCCGCGTTACTCATTTGTAGCTAATGAAGATCAGGATTGCCTCTGTCCAGAGTGCCTGGGCGAGGCAATTCAAGAAATGACGTGCTCAGGTAGAGCATCAATTGGCAGCGTTCCAGCTTTAGGACAGACCAGGGTGAATCCATGTCCTCTCGTGGAAGGAGAAGATTACTATTTGGAAGGTGAGTTGTTTATCTTCACCGAGCGCTATCATCTGCGCCGGGGTTATTGTTGTGAGAATGCGTGCCGTCACTGTCCCTATACAGCAGACAACGAAGGATAAGAAAAGGCGGGCCTGGCGGAATCTTGTAGGGGTGGCACTCCGTGGCCACCCCTTGATTTTCACTCAAACTTCTTGCGGAAGAGAGGAGTGGCCACGGAGTGCCACCCCTTGATTTTCACTCAAACTTCTTGCGGAAGAGAGGGGTGGCCACGGAGTGCCACCCTTTGACTTTCACTCAAACTTCTTGCGGAAGAGAGGGGTGGCCACGGAGTGCCACCCCTACAAAGGTGAACGCCGTCAGGCGTCGCGGCCGGTCATGAATCCGCCCACGAGGAACAGCGCTCCCAGCACCACGTGGATGACATGGTCCATGTTGGCCAACTGCAGCGGCCCCACGTGAAGCATGTGCATATTGCCCGCGTCTCCTACGAGGTAACCGACGACGCCCAGCAGCAGATAGACGGCGCCAAAAATCAAACAAAAGGCGCGCGCCGCGGACATTGAGGCGGCAAATCCAAAGTATAGCGAGATGACGCCGGTCAGAATGTGGACCGCGTTGTGCGCCGGGTTTAGGTGCGCGCCAAGCGGAGCGAGGACTGTGGTGAAACCCAGTACTCCGACCAAAATGAATACAGCGCCCAGAATCTTAGCAATGGTTTTTGCCATGATTTCTTTTCTCTCCTCTGTGAAGGGGTTTGATATCAGTGGGGCGGGCCTCTACATCAATGGTTCGCAGCGGGCCGCCTGTTCCTTATGAGAGTGTCGTTGAACGGCGCGGATTGTACACCAATAGGCTCGGCGGAGGGCAAACATTTTCAGCAGGTAAAACGAAACTTGAGGGCTTGTTGAGCACGGTTTTACCCGGTGCTATACTCGTCACCACAGCCAGGAACAAACGCTTTAGTTGGAACGAGGGAAGGAAATGTTGCACCAAATTTCAAAGCGATTCGCTTTGGCCGCAAACACCAGATGGCGCGGGCCAATGTTGAGAATAACCATGGCGCTGGGATTAGCGATGGTCCTGCCGCTGGTCGCCGGCGCCTATACACTTGTGTTGCGTGATGGCCGGCACACAGAGATTCCCGCAACTTTCATTGTTTCGGGAAAGGCTTTGACCTACGAACGATCGCCCGGATTCAACATTACGATGCAACTGTCCATTATTGACATTGCAGCCACCGAGCGAATTAACAATGAAGCACCCGGGAGCTTCATGAGGCGGTCGGCGAGCACTGCTCCCGCGATCACCTCCCGCTCGAGTCAGCGACCCGTGAGCATTACAAACGCAAACCTTGAGCGATGGCGACAGGCGCGGCTGGAGAGTGAAAAGGTATACGAGCAGCGGCGGCGAGCTCTGGGCCTCCCATCGCTGGAGGAGATGCGTCGAAAGCAGGAGCAGGAAACCGAAGAAACATTGGAAGTACTACGGCCGCGCATAGCCGCGGAGCAGGCCAAAGAGTCGTACTGGCGTGGACGCGCGGGCGAACTTCGCTCCGAGGTGGCTGCGGTGGAAGCGCAGATAAACTATTTGCAGTCTCGTCTGACAGGATTGTCCAACAACTCTATTGGCGTTCCGCCGGGAAGCGTGGGACCGTTCATCAGTTGGGGTAGCACGAGGGGATTCCGAACGCGGCCACAATTGTCGGGCCGGGTGGGTTTCGGCCGCGGCACCTGGGGCGGACGTGTAGTGCTTAACTCACCCAGGCGGCCAGTCTTCGGTCACGGTGGCAGGGTTGGAGGGTCGGTGTACGTTCCTTTCAGATCAGGATTTGCTTTCCCTTCTGCCGGCTGGTCGTCCCAGAAAAATGAGAATTCGTATGAGCGCGACACACTTGTTCAGCAACTGGACGAGCTGGTAGGCGCCCGCGCCGGATTCCTCGCGCGTTGGCGTCTGCTCGAGGAGGAAGCACGCCGCGCCGGCGCATATCCTGGCTGGCTCCGCCCCTAACAGAAGCCCGACGGTCAGGGAGGGCTCCCGCAATTCACAAAAAGACACACCTACACCAAAACAAATGGAAACTGCCTGGGAAACTGTTATCGGTCTTGAGATTCATGCTCAACTGAGCACGCAGTCGAAGATTTTCTGCGGCTGTTCCACCCACTTTGGCGATGAGCCGAACGCGAACACGTGCCCGGTCTGCCTCGGCTTGCCCGGCGCCTTGCCGGTTTTGAATTGGCGCGCGGTAGAGCTGGGGGCGCGGGCCGCATTGTCTCTGGGACTTCGCATTAATGAGCGGTCCATCTTCGCGCGCAAGAACTATTTCTATCCCGACCTGCCGAAGGGCTATCAAATCTCGCAATTCGATCAGCCCTTCTCGGCCGATGGCGTGCTGGAAATCATGACTGCCGAACGCGACGAGGCGGGCCACGCGCGAAACTGGCGCCCCAAAACTGTACGGGTTACACGGCTGCATCTTGAGGAGGACGCCGGCAAGAATGTTCATGAGGGCTTGCCCGACGTCGATCGCCACTCCTATGTCGATCTGAATCGGGCCGGTACTCCTCTGGCCGAGATTGTAACTGAGCCTGACTTCCGCTCTTCATGGGAAGCCTATGACTACGTCAATCATGTGCGCCGGGCCTTGCAATGGGTGGGCGCATCCGAAGCCGACATGGAGAAGGGCAATCTGCGTTGCGAGGCCAACGTGTCGGTGCGTCGCAGCGGGGACAAGACTTTTGGGACGAAGGTGGAGCTTAAAAACCTTAATTCCGTGCGCTTCATGCAGCGCGCGATTGAGTTTGAGGTGACCAGACAAATCGCAGCCCTCGAAGCAGGTGAGCGGTTGGCGCAGGAAACGCGTCTGTGGGACGAGCGAGCCAACGAAACCCGCGTCATGCGTTCAAAGGAAGAAGCACACGACTATCGCTATTTTCCCGAACCCGATTTACCAGCGTTGGTTGTCACCCAGGATTTCATTGCGGAAGTCCGTAAGGAGATGCCGGAACTCCCGGAAGCACGGCGGCAAAGGTTCATGACGCAATATGATTTGTCCTTCAGCGACGCTTCGCAATTAACTTCGGATAAAGCGCTTTCCGAATACTACGAAGCGGCGGCTGCGGCATCAGGCAACCCGCGAGGCGCCTCCAACTGGATCAGATCGGAACTATTGCGTGAGATTGAGAATGCGTCTATCTCCGCGGCAGATTGTCCGGTGTCGCCAGCAGAGTTGGGAGCGCTGGTGAAACTGGTGGACGGGGGAAGTATCAGCGGTAAGCAAGCTAAGGAAGTGTTGGCTGAGATGTTCACCTCCGGCAGGAGCGCCGCGGCCATCATTGAGGAGCGCGGCCTGGCACAAGTCAGCGATACGGGGGAAATCGATCGAGTCATCGACGAGGTCATGGCGGCGAGTGCCGCGCAACTCGGGCAATACCGCGCCGGCAAAGAAGCGCTGTTCGGCTACTTTGTGGGTCAGGTGATGAAGGCCTTGAAGGGCGCAAACCCCAGGGTAGTTAACGAGAGACTAAAAGAGAAGCTGAAGGCCTAATGTGGCACAGACTTCAGTCTGTGATTCACGTAACGTAGCTTAGAATCCGCGCTGCATCACAGACTAAAGTCTGTGCCACTTCATGAATCTTAGCGACAAGTCAGCAGTTGTTACCGGCGGCACTAAGGGAATTGGGTTTGCGATCGCCGAAGCACTCGTAAACGAGGGTGTAAATGTATGTATTAGCGCTCGCCATCAAAGCGAGATCGAAGGCGCAGTTAACAGGCTCACCAGACTCGGCAAAGGACGAGCAATCGGTTTTCCTTGCGACGTGCGGGATTATGAACAGGTGAAGGGCCTGATAGCGCAGTCCGTTAGCGACCTGGGCGGGCTCGATATTCTTATCAATAACGCCGGCATCGGAATGTTCGAACCGGTGGCGGAAATGACGCCGGAGAACTTCCGCGCCATTCTGGAAACAAATCTCTTCGGCGTCTTCTATGGCTGTCATGAAGCGATTCCTCTGATGAAACAGCGCGGCGGCGGCTATATCGTCAACATCTCTTCGCTGGCGGGGGCGAATCCACACCCACGAATGGCGGCCTACAACGCTTCGAAGTTTGGCTTGAATGGCTTCAGCGAAGCCCTGATGCAGGAAGTGCGGCACGATAACATCAAAGTCAGTTACATCATGCCCGGCTCGGTTAATACTGAATTCGGTGGCGACGAACCGAACGATGAAAAGAGCTGGCAGTTGCAGCCAGCGGACGTTGCCCGGGTCGTGTTGGACCTTCTCCACCACGACGACCGAGCGCTGCCAAGCCGCGTGGAGATTCGGCCCAGCAAGCCGCTCAAGGCACAGCAGTAAAGGTAAATGGCGTGATCATCTATGATTTTCAATAGATGAGAGCGACGCTCATACAATGCGAGCCGTAGTCCAGCGCGTGACGCGTGCCTCGGTCACAGTGAATGGCGAACTCGTCGGCGAGATTGGGCCAGGCCTCGTCGTATTGTTGGGCATTATGCGAGACGACACGGAGCAGGATGCCAGGTATCTGGTAGAAAAGATCGCGGCCTTGCGCATCTTTGACGATGAAGCAGGCCGGATGAACCGTTCAGTGAAGGAGATCGAGGGCAATATCCTCATCGTTTCGCAGTTCACGCTTTATGGCGACGTACGCCGCGGTCTGCGGCCGTCATGGATCGAAGCAGCAGCGCCGGAAGTGGCTGAGCCCTTGTACGATTACTTTGTCGCGCTGGCCCGGAGAAATATCGCAAAGGTGGCGACCGGCAGTTTTCGCGCTATGATGCAGGTCGAATTGGTAAATGATGGACCGGTGACCATTTTGCTTGATAGCCGTAAGCTCTTTTAAGTTCTAACAACATGGGATTTAGTACTGGAGGTGCTCGTAGTGACAGGCGGATCGAAAATAAGATGTGACTTCAAAAAAAGCTGGTGGACTCTGTTTGTGATTTGTGCGCTATTGGCGTTAGTGCTCGGTGGATGTGGGAAGGATGGCGGTACCTCGAAAGACCTGGATGCGGATGCCGATCCGGGCATGCCGACCAACATTAAGACAGGCGTGAAGCCGGAGCCCGATGCCGAGGTGGCGGTCATTGAGACTAACGATTACGGTAAGATCGTGATTGAGCTCTATCCAAACATCGCGCCGAAGATGGTGGAACGATTCAAGAAACTAATTAGCGAGCGCTTTTATGACGGTACGATTTTCCATCGTATAGATCCGGAACTTGGCATCATCCAGGGCGGTGACCCGCTTTCGAAAGACAGCGATCCCTCGAACGACGGCACGGGCGATTCACCTTATCCCAATGTGCCGGGTGAGTTCAGCGATCTGCCTTACGAGCGAGGCACGGTGGGTGCTGCGCGCAAGGGCGCGTCCCCGGCATTTGGGTCACGGCCGGCCTTAACTGAGGCGCAGGCTTTTGACACGGCGAATTGTCAGTTCTACGTGACGCTGAAGCGACAGGCGGCTTTTGACAAGAAGTACACAGTGTTTGGGAAGGTGATCGAAGGGATTAAGGTGGCGGAGATTATTATGGGAGCGCCGGTGAGGGAGGGAACTGAGCGGCCGGATCCGAGTATTTCAATTAAGACAGTGACCCTGCAACCGCGCGCGAATTTTCCCTGAGATCTCAAATCCCAAATCTCAAATTTCAGATCTCAGATCTCAAATTTCAGATCTCAGATCTCAGATCCGAAGTCAGAAGTTACGCTCAAAACCTCCCACTTCCCACTCCCGACCTCTGACCTCTGGCTCTCAAATCGATTCCTCGTCCGCCTTGGAGCGCGGATCGAGTTCAAACCGATCACGATCGCGACGCTCGATCTTATCGATAAACTCCAACTCCTCGTTGTCTTCAAAAGTAACCCCCACCGCGCGAGCGTTCTCTTCCACTAGCGATTGATCCGGGGTGGGATTATCACCGCCAATCGTTTCCGAGCCGTCCTCATTTACATCTTCCCACGTGGCATCAAGGTCACCCCCGGCGTCGCTGGGTGATGCGGCGGTATTATTTCGCAGGCGTTGGGCCAGAAGCTCCGGGTCCTTCGGGGCGCGGGCAATCTCTTCCTCCATGAAGGCCTCGATTTCCGGATCGGGTATATATGCGGGATCGTTACTCAAATACTCAAACTCGTTGGATTCGTCTTTAGCCACGTCATTCCCTCCTGAATCGAGACTTCTGTTTTCTGACACTCACGCCAGCACAAAAAGCAGTAACGGGCAAGGTAGAGTGCATCCTGAAACGATGATTGATTGGGGGCGCCGCCACTATAACAATGCGTCACAGAATCGGCAATCCTTGATGCTGTCTGTAATGCAAAACTGTTAGTCTGCGCGTTGCCCTCAGCTCGTTTCACAACTTGATGACCCACGCGCAAACTAACAGTTTGCGTTACATAAGCCTCGGCTTGACGATTATCCTCGCGCCTCTTACACTTGAATTACTGAACCAGTATTACGCTTCAGATTTGCGGATGTTTACGCCAGTGCTTTATCACCTTCCCGCTGAACGTATCTCCAATTGCTATGCCGCAAAGTTTGTTTAATTCACTGCAAAAGTTCGAACCCAATCCCGGCCGCTCCGGCCAGTTCTTTTCCCTACCACAATTGGAAAAGGAAGGCATTGGTCCGATTTCCCGCCTCCCCGTCAGCATTCGCATTGTGCTGGAATCCGTGCTGCGCAATTGTGACGGCAAGAGAATTACCGAAGCCAATGTACGCGCACTGGCTAATTGGGACCCGGGCGCCGAGCGCACCGCGGAAATCCCTTTCGTGGTTGCGCGCGTGTTGCTCCAGGACTTCACCGGAGTGCCGCTGCTGGTCGATCTGGCAGCTATGCGTTCGGCCTGCGCGCGTTTGGGAAAGAACCCGGGAATTATCGAGCCGCTGGTTCCGGTTGACCTCGTGATTGATCATTCAGTGCAGGTGGACTTCTCGAGCACCAGCGACGCGTTTACCAAGAACATGGCGATGGAGTTTAAGCGCAACAACTCGCGCTATCAGTTCCTGAAGTGGGGCACGCAGGGGTTCGACGGGTTTCGCGTGGTGCCGCCCGGAATAGGTATCTGTCATCAGGTCAATCTCGAGTACCTGGCGAAGTCTGTCTGGGAAAAGTTTGGCACCTACTACCCGGACACACTGGTGGGCACCGACTCGCATACGACAATGATCAATGGTTTGGGGATTGTGGGTTGGGGCGTCGGCGGCATCGAAGCAGAGGCGGCGATGCTGGGGCAGCCCGTTTATATTCTCACGCCCGACGTCATAGGGGTTCATCTGCACGGTAAGTTGAGCGAGGGAGTGACCGCCACGGACTTAGTGCTGCGGGTCACGGAGATGTTGCGGCAGGCGAAGGTGGTGGGCAAGTTTGTCGAGTTTCATGGCGAAGGCGCGGCCAGCCTCTCTGCCACCGATCGCGCGACGATTGCAAACATGTCGCCTGAGTATGGAGCCACCATGGGGTTCTTTCCGGTGGACGAAGAAACCTGTCTGTACCTTGAAGCAACCGGTCGCACGGAAGAGCACGTGCAGCAGGTCAGAAGTTACTACCAGGCCCAGGGGATGTTTGGCATACCGAAGCAGGGCGAATGTGACTACAGCATTGTGCTCGAGTTGGATCTGGCTTCAATTCAACCGAGCGTGGCCGGACCAAAGCGGCCCCAGGATCGCATCGAGCTGTCGAATCTTAAGACTCAATTCAACTGGCTGATGCAGAAGCCGGTTTCCGAAGGAGGCTACGGCAAGACAGCTGAAGAACTTGCCCAGCGGCACGGCGCCTCGATTGGCACCCACGTAACTGATGGGCTGCACGTTGGCGGCGGCGGTGAACAGCATCCGGAAAGCGTGCCGGCAACCAAAACCAACGATCTGAGTGCGAAGAACACAAGCGTCTGGTCCGAAACGGAAATGGTCAATAACCGGCCCACGCCCGATCGCATCGTGGAGGTTTTGCCGGAGGAGTTTCCGCGCGCGCAGATTGATCTGGGGCACGGAGATGTTCTTATCGCCGCGATTACTTCATGCACCAATACTTCGAACCCCAGCGTTATGCTGGCCGCCGGCTTGCTCGCCAGGAAAGCAGTTGAGCGCGGATTGAAGGTGCGGCCTTCAGTGAAAAACTCTTTGGCGCCAGGCTCGCGCGTGGTGACCGAGTACCTGGAACGTACTGGTCTGCAACCGTATCTGAATGAGTTGGGCTTCAACCTGGTGGGATATGGCTGCACTACCTGTATCGGGAACAGCGGCCCGCTCGATCCCCGGATCGAAGAAGTCCTGAGCGAACACGATCTGATCGCGGCCAGCGTGCTGTCGGGCAATCGAAACTTCGAAGCTCGCGTGCATCAGAGCATTAAGGCCAACTTCCTCATGAGCCCGCCGCTGGTGGTTGCTTTTGCCATCGCCGGCCGGGTCGGTATTGACATGACGAAGGAGCCACTCGGCCAGGACCAAAATGGCGCTGATGTGTTCTTGCGTGACATCTGGCCGCGAACCGAAGAGGTCAGCGAGCTGATGCGATCGGCTTTCGATAGTGAAACCTATCGCCGATTGTATGGTGATTTTGCCGAGCAGAATCCGCTATGGAACGAAATTCCGACTACCGGCGGGCAGGTTTACGAATGGGACCCCCAATCAAATTACATTCAGGAGCCTCCCTATTTCGATGGCTTTGGTCCAAACGTGGGCCAGATGCACGACGTTACCGGGGCCCGACCGCTGGCAATTTTTGGCGATTCGGTGACCACTGATCACATCAGTCCGGCCGGGGCGATTAAGCCGGCTTCGCCCGCGGGAAAGTATCTGCAGGCCCAGGGCGTCGCGATCGAAGACTTCAACAGCTATGGCGCGCGGCGGGGCAATCATCAGGTGATGCTGCGCGGTACCTTTGCCAACGTGCGCATTAAGAACCTCATGGTGCCGGGTACCGAAGGCGGAGTGACCATTCACCAACCCAGCGGAGAGCGTGTGAGTATTTACGATGCGGCGATGATGTATCAGGCTGAGCCCGTCCCCTTGATTGTCATAGCGGGTCAGGAATACGGCACGGGCAGCTCGCGTGACTGGGCGGCAAAAGGCACAGCTTTAATGGGCGTCAAAGTTGTCATTGCGCAAAGCTTTGAACGCATTCACCGCAGTAACCTGGTTGGTATGGGCGTGCTGCCTTGCCAGTTTGCGGAGGGCACTACCGCGCAGACGCTGAATCTTGACGGCACTGAGGTCTTCGACGTTACTGGTCTGGAAGGCGGCGTGAAGCCCCGCCAGCAAGTGACGTTAACGGTTCATCGCGCGAATGGTGAAAGCGAGAGCGTCCCGTTAATTTTGCGCATCGATACGCCGATCGAGATCGATTACTACCTGCATGGCGGCATTCTGCCCTATGTCTTGCGCCAGCTGCTGGCCGGGACAACGGATTATTAGTTGTTGGCGGATAGCATAGATCCAGCTCTCATGAAGTCTGCGCTTTAAGAACTCTTCTCAGTTTCTTTCATCGAGCAAGAGCTACTTCACACTATCGCTCGGCTTTGCAAAAGAATTCTTATTTGGTGTTCTTTCGTGCAGTTTAGTGTGAGTTCGTGGATCGTGTGGCTCCGAATCCTAAGCCCACGATCCACGAAATCACACGAAATCTCACGAGGCAACACGAACAAATGCTGATCTTTTAGACGTTCTGGTGGTCCCGCTTCGAACCAGCCGGCGATTTTTGGTGCAAGCTTTATCGCTCCAACGCCGCACGGTCCCACCTGGCCAGATTGGCCCCAGCTTCGTATGTGCTTTGCAAAAAATCCATCAAAGCGGTTTCCGGGGAAGGCGACTGGCGCACGGCGTCGTACGGCTGCAAAAATTCCTTCATCTCCGGATTATAAAATCCGTTGACAGGTTTGATCAGGGATTCGGCGAGGCCGGCGGGTTCGGGGGCGGTGTACGAGTAGAAAGCTGCTTGCACGCCGTTGCCGCCGGGCCAGAATCCATGACTGATCACTTCATGGGAATAGGCCTCTTGTGTGATCGTGTCGGCGCCTTCGCGCGGTGGCGCGGGACGGCCGGAAAAGCGTGTTACTGCGTGATCGAAGCTCCCCCACCAGAAATGCACCGGACTACTCTTGCCTATGAACCGCGCGCGAAACTCTTTGAACACCTCATCGATCTTCACCAGAGCCCGCCAGAATCGATTGGCATACTCGGCGTCGTAAGAAGCGTGCGTGTGATCCTCATCGAAGCGAATCGGGTTTGGAATTTCAACCGGCATCGGCCAAATCTCTATGTCGATTCGCAGTTCGTGCAAAGCAGCCATCACCTCATGATAAAAATCAGCTACCGACTGAGGACGCAGCGCGAGAGTCTTTAGCGCGCCGTCGCTGCAGTCAATTCGCAGTTCATGATCGATGAAATCGAATTCAATCTCGAAGATACGGCCTTGATACGGCATCGGCGAGGTTGTCAGACCATGCGCCGAGACGTAAAGCGGGACATTCCACCAGTGGTTGATTAGCGGGGTTTGTTCGAGACGAATTTTGCCGACGATTTGCGCCCACATGTGAAGGGTCGCCAGCGTGTCTTGCCATTCTTCAAGGATTAGAGACGGCCACGAATTTTCAGTCATGATTTGCAGAACATACTCCCAACGTGGGGGAGAATGCCAGCACCGGTGGAGAAGCCCGAAATGCAATGGACGTTTTCGGACAGTATGGTTATCATCGCTGTCATGAAGCTGCGTCTAATTGTCGAAAAGGATCCGGAGACTGGGCGATACTCCTCTGTCTTTCCTGAGCTTCCGGGCTGCGCTTCTGCAGGCGACACCGAAGAAGAAGCGATTGCGAACGCCAAGGAAGCGCTTGAGTTGTGGTTTGAACCGACTAATCTAACCTTGGACGATTCAGCTAAGCTCGTCGAAGTCACGGTCTAATGGGCCAACGCTTTCCTACTTGCAACGCGAATGACGTCATTCGCGTATTGCGACGTACCGGTTTTGAGAAAGTTGGCCAGAAGGGCAGCCATCAGAAGTGGAGACATCCCGATGGTCGACAGGTTATTGTGGCGGATCATGGCAGTAAGCCCATTCCCATCGGCACCCTGAAAAGCATTATCGAAGGCACGAAATTGATCGTGGACGATTTCCGCTGAAACTAATATTGCCTTTGTCCGCATCTCCTCCGATTCCCCTAGCCAGTTAGCCGCTTTAGACTTTGGCAATAAGACAGTGCTAAAGTTCGGAACGTCATTTTCCAGTTTTTCAGATAGAGGAGCACCATTTCCTATGTCATCTGTACAACCGGCCGAGGCCAAAACCCCACGCCAGTATCAGCTCTTTATTGACGGTAAATTTGTCGATGCTGAATCGGGCAAGACTTTTGATTCCCCGAATCCGGCGACCGGCGAGACCTTCGCCCAGGTCGCTGAAGCGGACAAAGCCGATATCGACAAAGCCGTCGCTGCGGCGCGCCGGGCCTTCGAAGGCAAGTGGTCAAAAATCAGCGCGCGCGATCGGGGGCGTATGCTCTACAAGCTCTCGCAGTTGATTGAGCAGCACGCTACCGAAATCGCTGAACTGGAAACCGGCGATAACGGGAAGCCAATTCGCGAGTCGCTCTATGTCGACGTGCCGCAAGCCGTCGAGAACTTCGAATACTTTGCCGGCTATGCCACAAAGATCGAAGGTGAAACGATTCCCGTGCCGGGCGAGATGTTCAACTACACACTGCGCGAACCCGTGGGCGTTTGCGGCCAGATTGTTCCCTGGAACTTTCCGCTCCTGATGGCGGCGTGGAAACTCGCTCCCGCGCTCGCGGCCGGCAACACCGTGGTACTCAAGCCGGCCGAACAGACGCCGGTCACCGCAATGGAACTGGCAAAGCTGATTCAGGAAGCGGGTTTTCCCGACGGCGTGGTGAATATTGTTCCCGGCTATGGAGAAACGGCCGGCGCTGCGCTGGCTGCGCACCCTGGCATTGATAAGGTCGCGTTCACCGGCTCGACAGAAGTGGGAAAACTAATTGCCAAAGCCGCGGCAGATAATCTGACGAAGGTTTCTCTCGAGCTTGGCGGCAAGGCGCCTAACATCATTTTCGCCGACGCCAATATCGATCAGGCGGTCAACGGGGCCATGATGGGGATCTTCTTCAACCAGGGCCAGGTCTGTTGCGCCGGCTCGCGGATTTTCCTCGAAGAGAAAGTGAAGGATGAATTCCTCGAGAAATTCAAGGCCAAGGCTGAAGGTGTCAAAGTAGGCAATCCCATGGACAAAGCAACGCTCATGGGCCCACAGGTTTCATTGGAGCAACTGGACCGCATCAAGAGTTATGTGGGGATTGCACGCGGCGAGGGGGCCACAATTTTGACTGGCGGCGAAGCGCCACAGCTGGAAGAGGGGTTTAAGAACGGATATTTCTTCAGTCCTACAATCTTCAGCGAATGTAACAATCAAATGCGCGTGGCCCAGGAAGAAATCTTTGGCCCGGTCACCTCTGTGATTACGTTCAAAGACGAGGACGACTTACTTAAGCAGGCGAATGACACGATCTACGGGCTGTCGGCAGGGATCTGGACCCGAGATATCGTGCGCGCCCACCGGTTTGCCCGGGGAATCAGAGCCGGCACGATCTGGATCAATACGTTCAATATGTTCAATGCGGCTTCGCCGTTTGGCGGCTACAAGCAATCAGGCTATGGCCGTGAAATGGGCAAACATGCGCTGCAGATGTACACGGAAGTGAAAAGTGTCTGGGTGGATCTTTCCGGCAAGCCGATCGGCTGGTTTGGGAAGTAGAGACAAACCGTTAGCGAAGTGGCGCATCATTATTTTGATTGCCCCTTCAGCAGGTGTTTAGGCCCGGCAACCCTAAACTTCGTTACAAACTCAACGCTCTCCCATGACTAATTATGTGCACAAGGAAAAGGAGACGCGATGAATTCAATTCGTAAAGCAGGTTTGCTGTCGGTAGTGACAGCGACCGTATTGCTGCTGACGGCCTGTCCCAGCCGCACAACCATCAATAAAATCAATGCCGATCCGGCAAAGTACAAGAACAAGGATGTAGGCATAGTAGGGAGGGTCACCGACAGCTACGGTGCCCTGGGAAACGGCGCCTATGAGTTAGATGATGGCACCGGGAAGATTTGGGTGGTGACAAGTCGCGGCGTCCCAGCGCGTGGCGCCCGCATCGGCGCCTCGGGCCGTGTTCACACTGCGTTTGCTTTTGGCGGTCGCAGCTTCGGCACAGTCTTGCAGGAGACAGACCGGCGGGCCAAAGAGTGAAGTGGCCGGTGGCTGCAGCCTGAACTGGTAGAACATGAACGCCTCAATCAGGGTTGAACCGGATCTGCCAGAGTTGGATAAGCAAAGGGCTCTGATACACGAGCTTGATGCGCAGTTTGCGAGTTTGCACCTGAGTTCCCGCGAACTCGTAAGCAGTGTTTCCGCCGAGACGTTTGATGGCCGGCGCGGTCGGCAACAGCGGCCGGTCGACTCAGTACGGGAAAACGTCTTGCGCAGTGCCGGGGTTATCGAACAAACCTTCGGCGGGATTACTGCTAACCTTTGGGACGATCCCTTTGAATGGACGTTGCCGGAGACGCTGAACACGCGTCAGCGCATCGTCGAATATCTGGAGGAAGTCGAAGCCACACGCCGGCGGGCCTTTACCGGCATGGCAAAGGACAGCGAACTTTTGCAGGACGTTGTCGTACCGTCAGGGGAAAGACGCACGCTGATTAGTTTGCTTAACGAAACAATTAGCCGCGCTACCAGCTATCAGGATCGCGCTTTTGAGCTACGCGATCTTCTGGCGGTAGAGTCGAAGGTCAGTCACCCCGGCGAGTCGTTGTAGCTGTTAGTTAACTCGCAAAAACGAACGTGAGGTCTCCCAATGCATTGTCCCCATTGCGGCCAACAGCAGGTCAGTGAGGTGGTGCGGTTCTGTTCGCGTTGCGGCTTCCCTCTGGAGGGCGTAACGCACCTCCTGAACTCCGGCGGCTTGCTGCCCACTTACGGTTCCAACCCAAGAGAGCCGTCGTCACGCCGGAAGGGTGTGCGGCAGGGCGGCTTGTTGCTGGTTTTGGGAATCCTGATAGTGCCCATGCTCGGTATCCTGGCTTCCTTCGCGCCCGGCAGGGCCGGTACGACCTTTGAATTGTTCGCTGCCTTGTCAGCGGTTGTGTTCTTCGTCGGCGGTTTGTTGCGGATGTTGTATGCCGGCCTCTTCGAAGATGGCGCCCCCAGGACGCCGGCTATGTTCGCGCCTTACATCCCGTCGCCCATGCCTGTTCAAATGGGCGTGGTTAATCGCAGTGCTTCACTACCCCCCGCTCAAACCATGCACAAGAATGCCTGGTCACAGCGGCCCACGACTGGGGAGCTGGTGCATCGACCCAGCGTTACGGAAAACACTACGCGACTACTGGACCGGGAAGACCCGACTAATAGTCAGTAGCGCGTTCCGGCCGGCGACTGCTCCTGAGCTTCCTTCAGTCAACTGTTAGCGTCACCGCATTTCAGCCAAATTTTGTCCTCCAAAGAAATAGTTCAGGCCGCTGCTCCCGATCTGTTGGGCAAGCTCTGCGAGCGTATTGATCGCGAAGGCCAAATAACTTTTCACGACTGGATGCAGGCGGCGCTCTACGATGAACACCATGGCTACTATCGCCGGCACGATCGGCAGCGCTGGGGCAGGGAAGGCGACTATCGCACCAGTCCCGAACGCAGCGATTTGTTTGCGGCCACGTTTGCACGCTATTTTGCGATGCTGTATGAAGAGCTCGGCTCTCCGCCAGAGTGGACCATCTGCGAAGCAGGCGCCGGCGGTGGTCGTTTTGCGCAGGGCGTACTTGAGACCTTACAGGATCGTTTCCCGCGAGTGTTTCGGGCGACGAGATACGTCATACATGAACTGAGCGACGGCCATTTCCCCAGTCTCCGGGCGCAGTTGGAATCATTCGCTGCACGCATTCAGTTTACTTCGCTGAATGACGTTGGGCCGCTTGCGCCCGGCATCATTTTTTCTAATGAATTGCTTGATGCGTTTGCGGTGCACCGGGTAACGGTAGCGGGTGGAAAGCTTTGCGAGTTTTATGTAGTGGCGGGAACGGGTGGAGCTTTTGCATGGAGATTAGGGCCGCCATCTTCGCCCAAACTTGTGGAGTACTTCGCAGCTTCCGAAATTAAGCTGGCGGAAGGCCAGGTTGCTGAGGTCAACCTGAAAATCGAGGAGTGGCTCACGCAGGCGGCGGCCAAGCTCGACCAGGGCTATCTCATTACAGTGGACTATGGCGCGGACGCCGTAGATCTCTACAACTCAGCGGCCCGCTTTGCCGGAACCCTGCGGAGTTACTACCAGCATCGTTTGATTGAAGACGTGCTGGGGCGGCCCGGCGAGCAGGACATCACCAGCACGGTGAATTGGACCTTCGTGGAAAGAGTCACGCGCAGACTTGGGCTCAAGACCATCAAGTTTGAGCGCCAGGACAAGTTTCTGCTCGAAGCTGGTTTACTGGAAGAGCTGGAGTGGCAATCATGGCGTGCGACAACCGAGGCTGAGAAACTGCGTCTGAGTGTCGCAGCACGAGAAATGATCCTGCCCAGCGGTATGGCTTCCAGTTTTCAGGTTCTGGTCCAACGAAGATGACCGTGGTAAGCCCGGAAGGAGTTAGCGCGAAATGAACCCCGCGTTTGATCTCATCGATGTCTCGCACACGGTTGAGGATGGCTTGGTCACGTACCAGGGGCTCCCGCCCGCCGTCATTACCGATTACCTGACGCGTGCAGCGTCTCGCGAGCGTTATGCCCCCGGTACCGAATTTCAGATCGGCAAAATTGAGATGGTCGCGAACACGGGCACCTACCTGGACAGTCCTTTTCACAGGTATGCAGATGGGTCAGACCTGTCCCAACTCAACCTGCATTCGTTGGCGAATCTGGACGGCATAGTAGTGCGCCAGGTCGGTGCAACTGAACGGGGAATCCGCAGCGCGGCTTTAAAGGATCTTGATGTGCGTGGCAAGGCGGTGCTTTTTCATACGGGCTGGGACAGGTTCTGGAGGACCGGAGACTACGCAAGTGGCAGCCATCCATTCGTCGCTACTGAGACGGCGGAGTATTTGGCAGAGCATGGGGCGGCGTTGGTTGGCATCGATTCCTTCAACATCGACGACACCGCAAACGGTGAGCGACCTGCACATTCAATTCTGCTGGCTAAGGGAATCCCGATTCTCGAGCATATGTGTGGGTTAGGCGACCTGCCCGAGGCTGGATTCAAGTTCTTTGCGGTGCCCGTTAAGGTCAGGGGCATGGGCACCTTTCCCGTACGGGCCTTTGGCATAGTGCCGCAGACTTAAACGTATTTAGGGCTGCACGCGGAGGCCTGCATGTCGTCGTGCTTCCGGAAATCCAAGAGATGCCCGGTTGACGTACTTTGGCAAAGGAGAAGCCATGAAACGATTTAGCGCTTTGGGCCTGACCTGCCTCTTCCTGCTTCCTGGCATTGGCTGCAAAAGCCAGGCGGGCGCACAGCGTCTTGATCAATTTGTGGGCACCTGGAAGGCAATGCAGACTCTGGGCGATGCACGCGGTGTGCGCATCACCAGCGGAAGCCTTACCGTGAAACAGCCGTCTGCCGACACCATAACCTTTGGCGAATCATCGTCGGTCGTTACCGGCGTCGGGTCGTACGGCGTGCCAAACATGGAAACGAGAAGCTTCGAAGTGCGCCTGAAGCAGGGGGCGGCGGACCAATACCTGTTAAGCCTCAAAGTTGATTCTGAAGCCGTACTAACCGATCTTCCGCTTTCGTACTCTGAAAGTGAGGGCTTTCGAGGCCAGCAGACCGTGATGGTCAATGGCAAGCAGCAGCCGGTGACGGCCTCGATTAAGAAAGTTGGCAGCGGCTCAGTTTGGAAAATCGCAGCCGAGCCCGGAAGCGGGACGAAACGCATCTACGAATTCGAGTTGCAGGAGAAGACGAAGTGACCCGGCTGGATAGAACTCGGGCAGAATGTCACTCGATGGGTAGCAGCGCCCAGAGCGCCGGCTCGGTGCTGGACTTGTTAGAACAATTGGAACTTAATCGTCAGATATTTCTTGGGGTTCTGGCGAAAGTCGTAGAGCAGCTTGACGCTTTCAGAAGACAGCTGGTTCACGTTCGAATAAAGCTGATCGTCGGTTAAGAGTTTTCCCACCGTGCCCTCGCCACGCTGCGCACTGGCTACCACATTATCAATGCGTTCGGCAGTGGTATTGAAACGAGCGATGGCCGTGCGCGCATCGTTGTAAATAGCCTCATCTCTGACCAGTTTACCCAGCGTACCCCGGCCGGCATTCACATTAGCCACGATGCCGTCGATTTGATCCATCGAATGATTCACGCGATCTGCGAGACGGTTGACCTTATTGTACATCTCGTCACTGGAAAGGAATTTGCCCGCCGATCCCCGGCCGGCGCGGATGTCGTCGGAAATCTTTCTCAAGTTGGCTGCGATTTCGTTGGTGTTGTTATAGAGAGCATCGTCGTAGATCAGCTTGCCAGCAGATCCCCGACCGCTTTTGATTTGCTGCATTAAGTCTTCGGTGTCGCGGATGGTCGCATTCAGATTGTTATAAAGAGCGTCGTCGGTGAAGAGATGGCCTATGGTGCCTTTGCCTTCCCTTATGTCCTTTACGACTTCGTTCAGCTGATCGGATAGTTTGGTCAGACGCTGGGCCAGATCGGTGCCTGAAGTAGCAAAGTCGCTGATCGTATTCGCCGCTGACGACGGCAGGATTGCGTTCTCTTGTATGGGCTGGCCAATGGCGGTGCCGGGCGTGATGTTTATGATCATCTCGCTGCCCAAGAGGCTGGGCGCAGCCTGCAGGGCCATTGAATCGGTGCGAATGCGTTGGTTGGCGGCCTGGCCATCAATCTTGCTATCAACTGCGAAACTTGCTTCGACGCGCTTGTCGCCCGGTACATTCGACGGCGGCAAGAGGGTGATCTTCTCAACCTTACCGATGCGTACACCGGCCAGGCGCACTTCCGATCCCGGCCGCAGCCCATTGGCATCGGCGAAACGGGCGCGCAGGTGAAGCTTGCTGGCAAACGGATTGATGTCACCCGATGCGTTCAGGATAAGAAAGATCAGCACCACTATCCCGCCGACTACTAGTAAGCCGACGCGCAGTTCACTGAGCCCGATGGTCTTCTTGGCTGGTGGCATAGCATTAACCAGGAGATTTGCGATTTTGAATTTGCACTTTTCGACTTGAACTACATAAGCAGCGACTCAAGATCGAAGCCGGCAATCGCAAACAAAAACAACATTAGTGTCCGCGCAGGAATTTTTGAATGTATCCGTCGTCGGCCTTCTTTAGGGTCTCGTCAGTACCGCTAAATATCACCTTACCTTCGCGCATCATCAGCACTTTGCAGTTAATCAGACAAAGGCGCTCGCCTTCCTTTTCGAATACGACTTCACCAGCTTCGTTGACAACGGCGTACTCCGACGAGAGGTAATCCAGATTGTTCATTTCGTGGGTCACGAAAATTGACGAGACGTCCTCCAGGTCGCGCAGCTTCATGGCGAGTTCGCAGATAGTGCGTGCGGTCGGCGGATCGAGACCGGCCGTAGGTTCGTCAAACATCACGATCTTGGGATCACCCACCAGGGCGCGGGCAATACCGACGCGGCGCCTCATGCCGCCCGACAGCTCGATTGGCATCTTATCAATCGCGTCTTCGAGATTCACGAACCGCAGCATGCGTCGCACTTCAGGCTCGACTTCCTCTTCCGGCACGCCTTGCTCGTGCAGGCGAAAAGCGACATTGTCGTAGACGGACAGCGAATCGAAAAGAGCGCCTTCCTGGAAAATCATCCCGATCTTCTTGCGGACCTGCATCATCTGCACTTCGTTGTGATCCGTGATGTCCTCACCATCCACCAGCACCTTACCTGAATCGGGTTTCAAGAGGCCGAGCACCAGTTTGATGGTCGTGGACTTGCCGCAGCCGGAGCCGCCCAGGATGAGTTTCGTTTCGCCCTTCATGACTTTAAAACTCAGACCATCGAGGATTTTGCGATCGTCGAAGGCCAACGTCACGTCACGAAATTCGATCGCCGGTATCGCCCGCTCGCGATCGTCCACTTCATGAAAGGTCGACTCGGCCGCGTCATTGCTGACCCGGCCGTCAATCCCGGATTGCGACAACGCGTGCCGATCTTCTGTGACTACTGATTCAGGAGAACTCATAGATTAGGCTGTGCCCAAAAGAATCTGTAGGGCCTTTACCATGAAAAAGTCGGAAATGATAACGACTATTGAGGCCATAACAACCGCAGAGGTTGTCGAGCGACCAACGCCCACCGTTCCCCCTTCAGTCTTCAGGCCTTTGTAACATGCCACTGTCCCCATTAGAAAACCGAATACCAGCGGTTTGATTATGCCGCCAATAATATCATCAGTGGTTATGCCGTCGCGCACCGAGGTAATGAACATTGATGATGGCAAATCATACAAGCCGATCGAAACCGCCCAACCGCCCCCGATGCCAATTACGTCTGCCAGGACTGTCAACAGGGGCAGGGTTATGATTAGCGCAATGATGCGCGGGGTCACCAGTTTCCGTACAGGGTCAGTTCCGAGCGCCCGCATGGCGTCTATCTGCTGTGACACTACCATTGAGCCAAGCTCAGCCGAAATGGCCGAGACCACGCGCCCGGTAACCATCAGCGCGGTCAGGACTGGCCCCAGCTCGCGTACCAGCGAGAGTGACACGAGGTAACCTAATTGGTCGAGGGCGCCATACGAAGCAAGAGTGGGGTAAGTCTGTAATGTAAGCACAGCTCCGGTAAAAAACCCGGTGAGGACAATGATGGTCAGCGAACCAACCCCGATCAGGTCCATCTGCGCAATCGTCTCCGGAATGTACCGGGGGCGTTTGACAATTCCGCGAGCAGCACGCGCCGCCAGCAAAGTTATCTCTTGAAATTCGAGCAGACCGCGCGTGGCGATGTTCATTGGTGAGCCAGTAAGGGAAGACTTGCGGTCAAGAGAAAGTCAGATTCTCAAACGCTAAACGTCAAATTGGAAAAATATCACCTTAACTGATTGAGGGGCCAAACAAACAAAATGACTCTGAGGTCACCAGAGCCGGCCCGGAGCGGATTTCATTAGCGGCTTATGATGCGCAAATTGGGCTTGATGCGTCAAGCTAATACGCGCGTGGAGGTGTTTGACAGTCGCAATGAACCGCCGCAACAGCACAAAATTAAGGGCCGGTTCGTAATCACGAACCGGCCCTGGATGTGGAGCGAAGGCAAATAATCTAAGGTCGCCGGCCCGGGGGAACCGCACCCTGAACACGCGGTGGAAGGTTTGGCCTTGAAATGCCGTTACGCTGATTTCTGTCCTGTCTCCGCTGCAGACGCTCGCCCGGCCTTAGCTGGTCCTGATTGACTTGATTGCCGCGCTGTTCTCTAAGATTCAAAGCCTGTTGCCGCAGCATGCGCAGTTTCGCCAATTGTTCCGGGGTCAAAATGCGGCGTATACGCACCTCCGTAATCGCCCGCATCCGTGTGGCGGCTGCCTGAGCTTCGGCAAGCACACGCGCTCGTTGCTCGATCAAGGCCTCACTTGAATTGTCTGCGTCGACAGCTTCATCCATTGCCCGCTGGGCCTGACGCAACCGTTGATTAACCATGAAGCGTTCGTCCTTGTTTTGTTCACGAATCGCGCGGATCTTCTCCACCTGCTCGGCGGTCAGATTCAATTGCCTAATCGGATCGCCCGGCAAGCCTGTTTGGCTGGTTTGAGTCTGCTGCGGGCCAACCTGATCCTGCTGGCCCCAGGCTGAGATGGCACAACCCGAAAGCGCACAGGTCAATAAGAAGACCCTCAAAGCCGCTGCTGCCCGTTTGTTACCCTGTATGTTTATGTTCATAGTTATTAGCTCTTCGTAATACTTGTTGGACTGCCAGGAGCGTCACACACTAGTTGGATCCGCCATCGAGTGGAAACGACAGGTCATCTTCCTCATTTGCCGGCTTCAGTCCCAGATCGGCTGCCAGTTGTTCTCGCTCCGCTCTTGAGAGAAACTTTCGCGAGCGCGGCCGCGAAGTTTGCTTAACCTTCACGACCTGTGACGGTGGCGCTATATCCTCCTCCGAATTACCCCCTGGAACAATTGGCGCCGCAGCCCCCGGATCGGACGCTAGCGGGGCCTGGTCCTTTTTTAATTGCCCGATACGATTCTCAACCTGGGCGTTCACCTCACGCTCCGAATAAAGTCTTTCAGGCGTTTTTACCATGCGCGCGATAAACAAAGTGACGAGCACGCAAAACAGCACAGAGGCCACTGCTGTTGCCCCTCGCAGCCACATCGGCGCGATCGCAAAAAATTCGCGCAACGCAGCCAGCGCAGTCGCTTTGTGTGGCGGCCGGGCAGTGACGAAAGCCGGGAGACGCTCGGGCTCATCGTTTGTTTGCGGGTGCCAACTGACGCCTAAAACTTCCGAGCGCCATTCAGACACTGACTCGCGCACCGTACGGAATACGGCGAACTCCGTCCGGCACGAGGCACAAAGGTCCATATGGCCGGCGAAATCATCTGCTTCCGTCGCACTCGCTTCGCCATAAAGGAACGCCACCATATCGTCGGCTC
>JBDTOI010000019.1:0-34677 GCA_039933315.1 Pyrinomonadaceae bacterium | reverse complement strand
CCCAACGGGGTTGAGACCTCCAGCCCAGGGTTGCCGCTTCGGCTACCCTGGGAAAGAAAGTCGCATAGAATGCCAACCCCAAAGGGGTTGTGCCGGTTTCACAGCCAGTGAGTTCGTGACGCATATTCGCACAACCCCGTTGGGGTTGCGATTTGTGATTTGGACTTGTACCCAGGGTAGCCGAGGCGGCAACCCTGGGCTGGAGGTCACAACCGCTTCGCGGTAAATGATTAATAGTTCGCCGCTTTGCCGCTGTAGCCGTTTGGTACTCGCTCGCTTTCCATGAACCCTGAACGCTGGCAACAGATCAAAGGTCTCCTGCAATCCGCCCTGGAGCGCGAGCCGGGCGAGCGGGCCGCTTTCCTTGATGAAGCTTGTGCCGCCAACTCGTCGCTGCGCCCCGAGGTCGAGTCGCTCATTGCTTCTCATGAACAGGCTGGCGGCTTCATCGAGTCACCTGCCGTTGAATTCATGGCTAACTCACTGGAAGACCCAACGGATTCTTTGGCGGGGCAGTCTTTTGGGCCTTACCAGATAACCGGCCGCATCGGTACCGGCGGCATGGGTGAAGTTTACCTGGCCCATGACTCCCGCCTCGGGCGCAAAGTCGCGCTCAAGATGCTGCCGGATTATTTCACTCGAGACGATGAACGCGTGCGTCGCTTCCAGCAGGAAGCTCGTGCAGCCTCGGCCCTGAATCACCCGAACATCCTCACCATCTACGAAATCGGCCAGATCGAGTCCCGCCACTTCATCGCCACTGAGTTCATAGAGGGCGTGACCTTGCGCGATCGCATGGCCAGGACGCAGATGAAGATCGGCGAGGTGCTGGAGGTGGCGACGCAAGTGGCTGGGGCGCTAACGGCGGCCCATCAGGCAGGGATTGCGCATCGGGACATCAAGCCGGGCAACATCATGCTGAGGCCTGATGGCGTGGTTAAAGTGTTGGACTTCGGTCTGGCGAAGCTGACTGAGAAAAAGGCGGATGATTTAGAAGCTGCGACTCTGCTTAATACCAAACAGGGAATGGTGATGGGCACGGCCCATTACATGTCGCCGGAACAGGCGCGGGGGCTGAAGGTTGATGTGCGTTCCGACATCTTCTCGCTTGGCGTGGTGCTTTACGAGATGGTAACCGGGCGCGTGCCGTTTGGTGGGCCGACGATGACGGACGTGCTGGCTTCAATCCTGATGCTCGAGCCGCCATCACTCAGTCAATCGGCTCCGGACGTCCCGGACGAACTGCAACGCATAGTGCACCGCACCCTGCGCAAAGATAAAGAGGAGCGTTACAGAACTTCGGACGAGCTGCTAACTGATCTGAAGGCCCTCAAAAAACGAATAGAGTTTGAGACGGAACTGGAACGCTCAAACGAGAGTCGCAAATCTTCCTCGGCAGAACATCAACGTCAGCAAATAGAATCAAGGGGAATTGAATCGCTTGCCGTATTGCCGCTGATCGACGCCAGCGCTGATGCCAATATGGAGTATTTCAGTGATGGCGTGACTGAAAGCATTATCAATTCCCTCTCCCAGCTTCCCAACCTTCGCGTCGTAGCCCGCAGCACAGTCTTCCGCTACAAGGGCACTGAAGTCGATCCCCAAAAAGTCGGTCAGCAATTAGGCGTTCGCGCGGTGCTTACCGGTAGAGTACGACAGGCCGGCGACGAGTTAATGATTGCCGCTGAATTGATCGATATCAAAAACGACGCACAACTCTGGGGCGAGCATTACAACCGCAAGCTATCAGACGTATTTGCAGTGCAGGAGGAAATCGCCAGCGAAATCACGGAAAAGCTACGTCTCAAGCTAACAGGTGAAGACAGGCGGCGGCTGGCCAAGCATTTCACCGAGGACCCAAAGGCCTATCATGCCTATCTTAAGGGCCGCTACTATTGGAACAAACGCTCTACCCCCGAGCTGCTAAAGGCAATCGAGCACTTCCGCCAGGCGATCGATCTCGATCCCGGCTATGCCGCCGCTTATGCCGGCTTGTCCGATTCCTACACGCTACTCGTTGTGCGGGAGGCGATGTCGCCGCAGGAAGGTTTTGCCAAAGCAAAGGCGGCCGCCGCGAAAGCATTAGAGATTGATCCGGACCTCTCGGAGGCCCACGCTTCGCTGGGCCATGCCCTCCTGCACAATTGGGAATGGGAGGCTGCGGAAAAAAAACTAAAGAGGGCCATCGCGCTCAATCCCGGCTATCCCTCCGCCCATCACTGGTACTCGGAACACCTGACAGCCATGGGCAGGTTTGATGAGAGTGTCAAAGAATTGGGATTAGCTGGAGAGCTTGATCCGCTTTCGCTCGTCATCAACGCGGACTTAGGGCGGGCCTTTTACTTCGCGCGCCAGTACGACAAAACCATCGGACAGGAAAAGAAGACACTGGAAATGGATGCGAATTTCTGGTTGTCGCATATCAATCTGGGAAGGTCGTACACGCAAAAAGAGAAGTACGCCGATGCTATCAGCGAACTGCAAACAGCAAGTGAACTCTCGCCAGGAAATACCGAATCTTTGTCTTACCTGGCGTTTGCTTATGCCGCAGCCGGCGATAGGGACAAGGCCCGGCAGATGCTCGCTGATCTCGAGCAGAAAGCGAAACAAGGGTACGTCCCGCCATACCACCTCGCCATAATCCACGCCGGATTAAGGCAGAAAGACGAGGCGTTTGCCTGGCTTGAGCGAGCGTACGAAGCACGTGCGGTTGACTTCTTTACCCTGAATGTCGAGCCGATGTTTGATCAGTTACGTTCGGACGCGCGCTTCACGGATCTCATACGGCGCATCGGTCTCACTCCTGCTTCAGTAAGGCCGAGAACTCCAGGCCCCGATGTTCAATCACAAAGTAGTTTAGAGACCGTTTCGTCGAAGCGGACCCGGTCCCGGTTTGCAGAGTCGGGTGCGATCGAATCCCTGGCTGTCCTCCCACTCACTAATGCGAGCGCCGACCCGGATATGGAGTATTTCAGCGATGGGGTTACCGAAAGCATTATCAACGCACTCTCTCAGCTGCCAAACCTGCGAGTGGTAGCGCGCAGCACAGTCTTTCGCTACAAGGGTCGAGAAGTTGATCCGCAGGACATCGGGCAGCAACTCGGGGTCCGGGCCGTGCTTACCGGAAGAGTGCGACAGGCTGGGAACGGATTAATGATTGCCGCGGAGTTGATTGATGTCGCCAACGACTCGCAAATCTGGGGCGAGCACTACACTCGGGAGCTCTCAGATATTTTCGCGGTGCAGGAAGAGATCGCGAAAGAGATTTCGGAAAAGCTGCGTCTGAAGCTGACCCCGGCCGAGCGGAATCGGCTGACAAAGCGGCCCACTGAAAACCCTGAGGCTTACCAGCTTTACTTGAAGGGCCGGTTCTTTTGGAACAAGAGAACCGAAGAAGGACTCCGGCAAAGCGTTGAGTATTTCCAACAGGCAATTGAAAAAGACCCCGACTATGCCGCAGCTTACGCTGGTATTTCTGACTGCTATACCATCCTCGTTGCGCGCCACGGTATGTCCTCCGCAGAAGGGCTTCGCCGAGCGCAGGCGGCCGCGATAAAGGCTCTCGAGTTGGACGAAACGCTGGCCGAGGCGCATACCGCGCTCGCACATGCCAGGTTGCATGACTGGGAGTGGGCCGAGGCCGAACAAGGAATCGGTCGCGCTCTGGAGCTGAATCCTGCCGACGCAGCAGCGCACAACGTTTTCGGGGAGTATTTGCTGGCTGTCGGGCGAATCGACGAGGCCATCGTCGAGATAAAGAAGGCGCAAAAGCTTGACCCACTATCGCTCATCATTACCTCAGTTGCGGCCTGGACGTTTTACTTCGCACGACAATATGACCAGGCGATCGAAGAGAGCCGCAAAAGCCTGGAGCTGGATCCCGACTTTTTCTGGGCGCGGTACCGTCTGGGGCAGGCTTATGAGAGCAAGGGTATGTTCGAGGAGGCCATCGCAGAACTCCAAAGGGCAAAACAACTTTCTCGCGGCAACAAAGAGATCTCAGCGGCACTCGCGCACGCCTACGCGGTTTCGGGCAGCAGAGAAGAAGCCCGGCACATAATGAATAAGCTGCGGCAAACATCAGAACGAGGACGCTGTTCACCGTATGACATAGCACTAATCCACGTCGGCTTGGGCGAGAATGACCAGGCCTTCCAGTTTCTGGAAAAGGCGTATGAAGATCGTGACAGCAAGATCATTCACTTGAAAGTTGACCCTCGCCTCGACGGCCTCCGTTTGGACCCGCGATTCACAGACCTGGTGCGCCGCCTCGGCCTGCCTCAGCAAAATGAATTCGTTGCTAAGTCGGGTACCCTGACGCCGGCAAGTGAAAGTATCCGTTCATCCGTCCCGCTGGAACAGGAAATCCGTTTCTGCACGACTGGCGATGGCGTTCGCATTGCCTATGCCACCGTCGGCGATGGTCCGCCGCTGGTTAAGGCCGCGAACTGGCTCAATCATCTCGAGTTCGACTGGCAGAGTCCAATCTGGAAGCATGTGGTTGAGGAATTTGCGCGCGACCACCTGTTGGTGCGATATGACGAAAGAGGAAATGGGCTCTCGGACTGGGACGTAGAAAACTTTTCCTTTGAATCGTTCGTGCAGGATCTGGAGACGGTGGTGGACTCGTTGCGCCTGGACCGCTTCCCTATTCTGGGGATTTCCCAGGGCGGTCCGGTCGCAATCGCCTACGCGGTTCGTCATCCGGAGAAAGTGTCTCACCTGATTCTCTATGGTTCTTACGCGAGAGGTTGGGCCAAACGCGGAGTACCTGAAGACATCGAAAGACGCGAGGCCCAGTACAAGTTGATAAAGCTGGGATGGGGCCAGAATAATCCGGCGTTCCGGCAACTCTGGTCAACCCAGTACGTACCCGACGGGTCGATGGAGCAATGGCGCTGGTTCAATGATCTGCACCGGATCTGTACTTCACCCGATAATGCCGCCCGACTCGAACATGAATTGGGCCAAATCGATGTGCTGGATCTCCTTTCCCAGGTAAAAGTTCCCACCCTGGTCTTGCATTGCCGCGATGAGCTTCAGGTGCCCTTTGAAGAGGGACGTTTACTTGCGGCCAAGATCCCGGGAGCGCGCTTTGTACCGCTGGAAGGCCGGAACCATTTGTTACTCGAAAGCGAGCCGGCCTGGCCTAAGTTCGTGACGGAGGTACGGCGCTTTCTTAAGTTTGAAAGTGGTCGAACAACTCTCAAAAGACACCTGGATGGCTAAACACATCGGCATCGTTACCGTCAGTCACGAAGGCGCCGCTCTCTGTTACCAAACAATCTGTGCCGAGGCCGCCGCAGTAATGGGCGAGCATCGCCATCCAGAGATAACGATGCACTCTTTGCCTCTGGCCGATTACCTGCCCTTTGCTTCAAAGGGAGAATGGAAGAAGGTGGCCGACTTGCTGCTTGAGTCAGTCAATAAGGTGGCAATGACGGGCGCTGATTTTGCGATCTGTCCGGCTAACACCGCCCATGAGGCGTTTGAATATCTCGAACCACGGTCACCAATTCCCTGGCTGCACATCGTTGAGGTGGTAGGAGAGGCGGCCAAAGCGCGGGGCTATGCGAAGCTCGGGGTCCTGGGAACCAAATTCCTGATGGAGGGAAAGGTTTATCCCAGCGTGCTCTCGAAGCGGAACATCGAGGTTGTTATTCCGCAGCCGCAGCAGCGAATGGAGATCAATGGTTACATTCTTGGCGAGTTGGTTAAAGGCACGCTGAAGGATTCAACGAAGGACTACTTCCGTCACTCAGTAGACGAATTGGCCGCGGCGGGTTGTGACGCAGTAGTTATGGCCTGCACCGAGATACCTCTGATCCTGCAACCTGAAGACGTTGCCACTCCCCTGCTGGATTCCACCCGCTTGCTGGCTCAAGCCGCCCTAAAAGAGGCCCTCTCGTAGGGGCGGCACTCCGTGGCCGCCCCTTCTTTTGAATTTGACTCGCCCCCTTTCAGCGTGACCATGGACGTCGACATGACAAGAATCCGACCATAGGGGCGGCCACGGAGTGCCGCCCCTACAAATCTCTGAACCGATCCGTTGCTTCAACCAAAGCACTGATGTTTCCCGGTTCGGTCATGGAATGCCCGGCGTCGGGAGTGATGTGCAACTCCGCTTCCGGCCAGGCGCGATGAAGTTCCCACGCACTCATCATGGGACAAACCACATCGTAGCGTCCCTGCACTATCACACCGGGAAGGTGACGGATCTTGCCGACGTTCTCAATTAGCTGGTTGTCGGTCTTCATAAACGAATTGTTCATGAAGTAATGGCACTCGATGCGCGCGAAGGCCTTCGCGAACTCCGCGTCGGCAAATTTTTCAATCGACTCGGAATCAAAGAACAACTTCGAAGTGCTGCCCTCCCAGATGCTCCAGGCCCGCGCGGCTTCCAGGAGCACGGCCTGGTCGTCGCTGGTCAGCCGTTTGTAATACGCGCTCACCATGTCGCCGCGTTCAGCTTCGGGAATAACTTTCAGATACTCCTCCCACACGTCGGGAAAAATCGCATTCGCTCCTTCCTGATAAAACCAGTGAATCTCCTTTGGCCGGCAGAGAAAGATTCCGCGCAAGACCAGCTCGCGCACCCGGTCGGGATGTGTTTCCGCGTAGGCAAGAGACAGCGTGCTGCCCCACGAGCCGCCAAACACCTGCCAGCTATCAATGCCGAGATGCTCGCGCAGTTGTTCGATATCGGAGACCAGATGCCAGGTGGTGTTGTCTGCCAGACTCGCGTGCGGTGTGCTCCGGCCCGCGCCACGCTGATCAAAGAGCACGACGCGATAGGCTTTCGGGTCAAAAAACTGCCGGTACTCGGGGACGATCCCGCCGCCCGGCCCGCCATGCAGAAATACCACCGGCTTGCCCTTAGGGTTGCCGCACTGTTCGTAGTAAATCTCGTGGATGGGCGACACCTTCAGCCGCCCCACATCGTAAGGCTCGATCGGATCATAGAGTGTTCGTAGTTGGGTCATGGCGTCAGATTCTAACTTCGCCATACGTTTGAGACAACGAGGGATGTAACGGCACGTGAGCCAAGGTGTTGTCAGAACCGCCTGTGTAGCTGCGGTCCCCGGGTCGGAGCTAACCGACCTACCCTACAACACGGGCCCTCTCCATTAACACAGGCTTCAGCTAGGTGCCCCCCCCGAAGCAAAAATCTCGGCAACCGTTTCAACGGTTTCTCCTCGGAAATATCTGGCGCATCTGACACCTACTTCGGAAATCTCATTAACACCTAGCTTCAGCTAGGTGACCCCTGTAGCAAGAATCCCGGCAAACCGTTTCAACGGTTTCTCCTCCGACGTCTATCTGGCGCATCGAGGACCATGTGAAAAGGGGGAGAAGCTCGTTCAACACCTCGAAAGGACCTCAATCTATGTCACTACACTCGTACTCACGCTGTTGGCTTCACCTAATCTGGACCACACTTGATCGCGAGCCAATGCTGACGAAGCCTGCCGCCGTGGAGGCATCTCGGTTCTTAACCGATTATTCACTTAAGAAAGGTATCTACATGAAGATCAACTACTTCAATCCGGAACATGTGCATACCCTCATCGACCTTCCTGCCACCAAGTCCATTGAGGAGGTGGTGAAACTGCTGAAGGGAAGCTCGTCTCATTGGATCAATCAACAACGGCTACTACGCGGGAAGTTCTACTGGGGTCGAGGCTACGGAGCTTTCTCAGTCTCTCATTCACACGCTGAAAGAGTGGCAGCCTATATAGCTGGCCAGGAGAAACATCATCACAAGAAGACATTCCGTCAGGAGTTTGAATTGTTTGTTAAAAGATATGGCCTGAAATGGTATGACGATTGAAACCGTTAAAACGGTTACGACTGGAGTAGGGAAGCTTTTGCCACCTAACTGAAGTTAGGTGTTAATGAGATTTCGCTCTGGGAGGGCTGTTGCCGGTAAATTAGTAAGTCTGCGGGCGGGCCGCGGTGAGCACGAACACTTTTTCTGCTCCCGCTGCGATCAGCGCGGCGGAACAGGCCGAAACAGTTGCGCCGGTGGTGAACACATCGTCCACCAGCAGAATGCGCTGGCCCTGAACTGATCGTCGCCGCTTAACTGCGAAAGCACCGGCCACGCTTTCCCGGCGCGCCCGCGCGTCCATGCCCGTGCGATGACGATTCGTGTGAATCAAACGGACCAGGGAATGATCATCAACCGGCAAACCGTTGAACTTCGCTACCGATCGCGCCAGTATCGCCGCCTGATTGAAACCTCGCTCATGTTGGCGCTCGGGATGAAGTGGCACGGGGACAATCATCGTCGACTCGGTAAGCGGCGGTCGCCGGCAAGCTGCCGCCAAAAGGCTTGCCAGACGCTGGGGCACCTGCGGCTTCCGTTTCAGCTCCAGCAGGGACGCGCGTAACGCACCTTCATAAACTCCACACGAGCGTGCTGCTGTAAAGGCATCGTCATCACAAAAACCGCAATGCACCTGCTCCCTTTTCTCGTCGGCGATCTTGCCATGGGAGATCCGCCCACACTTCCCACAGAGGATTTCACTCCCACTCAACAGCGGTGTGGCTTCCCAACAGAGCGCACACGCTATGCCACCGGCTCGTGACTCGACGCTGTCACCGCAGACCGCGCAGGCTTGCGGATAGACGATAGCGAGCGTGGCATCGTAGAGCTGACTGGCGAGCGCGCTGAGGGACATGGCAGAATCTGAGATCTGAAATTTGAGATCTGAAATTTGAGATCTCAGATATCTCAGATCCTAGATTTGAGATTTGAGATCTTAGGAAAACAAAAACGGCCTCCAGAGCACCAAGCCCGGAAGGCCGCGATTATGTCACGCTGAAATACCGCGCGACTACTACTCTTCGTCCTGCAGCAACAGCCCGCGTTCGTTCAAATCCTGGCATTGCAGACAGTGGCGCGCCCACGGCACCGCTTGCAGGCGCTTCTCCAAAATCAGCGAACCGCAGTGAATACACTTGCCATATTTGCCGCGCTCGATCCGCTCGAGAGCTTCGTCGATTGACTCCAGCATCCGCCGGTCATTTGCCGACATCGAAACCAGCAATTCCTTGGTGTAGGCATTTGCCGCCATATCAGCCGGATCCTGCGTCGCTTCCGAATCGCGTTCGCGACTGTAAGCTTCGGCTTCCTGAACCTGGCCGACCAAACCCTCGCGGCGGCTCTGTAATTTGTCGTGGTAAGTTTTAGTTTTCCTCTTGTCCATTGTGTTCTTCAGAGACCCTCCGATTCATTTCTGATAGGGCAACCCGTTGACAATCGTATAAGCCCGGTAGATCTGTTCGACCGCAATCACTCGTGCCATCTCATGCGTCAGCGTCAGCCGGGTCAAGCACCAGCGCACTTTGGCGCGGGCGGTGACTGCACCAGAGACGCCGTTTGGCCCGCCGATGACAATCGCTACTTCCTTTGCTCCGCTGCGCTCCCAGCGCTGCAGCTCGCGGGCCAACTCAGTCGAGCTCCATTCGCGCCCACTTTCGTCCAGCAAAACTGTCAAAACGCCCAAAGGAAGCCCGTCTGAGATGCGCTTGCCATCCTTTTCGATGCCAGCGCCATCTTTGCCGGCGCGGCTTTCGCGCAGTTCGGAAATTTCGCAGCGGGTAAATCGCGAAAGCCTTTTCAAATACTCTTCAATCAGCGCCCGCAACCGCGCATCTTTCGTCTTTCCCGTCCAGATGAACCGTATCCGCATCAGGTGGCACAGACTTCAGTCTGTGATGCCCTTGCCGTTAACAATGCATGGCAGCAAGAGTCGTAACCTCGGTCAAGTCTACATGTCAGCGTGGTGGCACAGGCTTTAGTCTGTGATGCCCCTGCCGTTAACACTGCGTTGGCAGCAAGAATCGTAACCTCGATCAAGTCTGAAACTCAGCGTGGCATCACAGACTGAAGTCTGTGCCACTTGCTTTTGCCATCCTTGCCAGCCGCTCGTACAAGTTCTTGCGACTGATGCCGAGTATGCGCGCCGCTTCAGTCTTATTGCCGCCGGTGGCCGTAAGCGTTTCGCTGATGTACTGATCCTCTACTTCCGCCAGGGTCCGCCGCCGGTTACCTCTTGCCTGCGCCGCCACCGACAAACGCAAAGCCTCCGGCAAATCCGCGGCGTCGATTTGCTCGGAGCGCGAAACGATCACCGCGCGCTCTATCGTGTTCGCCAACTCGCGCACGTTGCCGGGAAAATCATAGTCCTGCAGAAGCGCCAGGGCGGCCGAAGTCAGGGTCTGTGATTTGCGACCGTGTTTGCTGGCGAACGTTGTCAAAAAAATACGCGCCAGAGCCGGGATGTCCTTGCGGCGTTCGCGCAAGGGCGGCAGCGTCAGGCGAACCACATTCAGGCGATAAAACAAATCCTCGCGAAAAACGCCGCGCTTGACGGCATCTTCCAGCTCTACATTCGTCAAGGCAATCAATCGCGCGTCTACCTTAATCGTGCGGCGGCCGCCCAGTCTTTCGAATTCACGCGCTTCGATCAGGCGTAACAGCTTGGCCTGCGCTCCGATTGAGAGGTGGGCGATTTCATCCAGCACCATCGTACCCCGGTGGGCGGCTTCCAACCGGCCGGGCTTCGCCTCAGTCGCGCCCGTAAAGGCACCGGCCTCATAACCAAACAACTCGGCTTCGAGCAGATCCGCGGGCAGGGTGGCGCAATCGATTTTCACCATAGGCCCGTTCGCGCGGTTTGATCGCGAATGGATGAAAAGCGCCAGCGAGTCTTTGCCCGCGCCTGACTCACCGGTAACAAGGACGTTCGCATCCGTGGCCGCAACCCGTTCGGCGAGGCGAACCACCTCGCGCATCGCCTCCGAGAGCGCAACAGGTTCGATCACAATTCTGTTCTCAAAGAAATGCCGGCCGCCGGCGCCGAGTCAGCGGGCACATCCCAGCGAGGCGCGTCACGCCAGAGGCGCTCAAGATCGTAGAAGCGTCTGGCCTTGTCTTCGAAGACATGCACAATAAAGTCGCCGTAATCTACCAGGACCCATTCGCCTTTGCGGTAGCCTTCCACGCGCGCCGCGCGAGTCCCCTGTTGCTTCAACTGATCGACCACTTCATCCGCGATGGCCTGCACCTGGCGCAAATTGGTGCCGCTGGCGATCAAAAAGTAATCAGTGAAGCTCGCTATACCGCGCAG
The DNA here is from genome assembly GCA_039933315.1 of Pyrinomonadaceae bacterium. Classification (GTDB taxonomy): domain Bacteria; phylum Acidobacteriota; class Blastocatellia; order Pyrinomonadales; family Pyrinomonadaceae; genus DASXRU01. Next base: position 23,539 of record JBDTOI010000019.1, on the reverse strand, counting down.
ATCGAGCACGGTTACCTGGAGGGCCTTCTTCTCTGCTGCAGCTTCCAGCGCCGTAAGCATGCGTTGGTCCAGGTGCGAGATCTGAAACGGCTCAGGCAGTCTATGAGACCCGGCCGTCGCCGGCTCCTGGCGCATTACTTCTTCCTTAATCGTGTTCGGCTTCATTAGTCCCTATACAATCCGTATTTCGTTATATATTCAGCCACCGGCGGCGGTACCTTCTGCGAGAGATCCTGCACTAGTCCGGCGCGGGCGCTGGCGCGAATGGCGGTAGCGGAAACGTCAGTCATTACCGCGTCAGTGATATAGATCCTCGTTTCGTTTGTGCCATTCATGCGCGCCCGTATCTCCTGCTGGTTCGATTGACGTACATCAACAATTCGCTCGCTCACAGCTGGAGCGAACTGCCCGGTCTGAAGCTCGTAACCCGGCCGGGTCACGATGATGTGATTGCTGCCGGCCAGCAAGCGTTCCCATTCTCGCCAGGTAGAAATCTCGCCCCACGAGTCGGCTCCCATAACAAAGAACAACTGCGTCTGTGCTCCGAATTCCTGCTGCATGCGCTCGAGCGTCTCCACCGTATAAGGCTTCTCCGGCGCATCCAGCTCGACGGTTGAGACGCGCAAGCGCGCATCACCCTGAGTCGCGAGAGCCAGCATCGCGTACCGGTGCAGCGCCGGCGATACTTTAGTCAATCGCTTGTGCGGCGCGACGTATGCGGGGATAAAAAGAACTTCGTCGAGCGCAAATAAGTCCAGCAGGCGCCGGGCCACTTCCAGATGGCCAAGATGGACCGGGTCGAAAGTCCCGCCGTAAAGGGCAATGCGCCGTTTCATCAGTCAACCCCCGAGACCCGACGCGACATGCCGGTTCAGATCTTCAGACAGAATTAACAGGATGGACAAGATGAAACCAAAGCTAAACAGAAACAAACGACAGCGGCGACTCGAGTTGACTCCTACCCCTTTTCATCTTGTTAATCCTGTAAATCCTGTCTGATTCTTGTTCACCTCGCCGCAGCCCTTTGGAAAGCACGCTTCCCTTCTCAAGATTGCAAGGATTATGCGCTACGGCGAATTGAGGCGTCTTCAAGCATCAACATCTGTGCTTCCAGGGCCTGGGCCTTTATCTCATCCAGGGCCCGCGCCGCAGCCACAACAAGTTCGCGCACGCCGGTTTGCGCCACCGAAGAAATCGCGAAAAAGGATCGGCCGTCAGCCGCCACGCGCGCTTCCAGTTTCGTTAACCTTCCCGGATCATCCAGCGCATCAATTTTGGTAGCTACCACGATCTGCGGCGCCGCCGCGAGCCGGGCATCGTAGGCCGCCAGTTCGCGATTGATCGTTTCATAATCGTCGACCGGATCGCGCTCTGAGAAAGACGATACATCCACCAGGTGAAGCAATAACTTGGTCCGCTCGATGTGGCGCAGGAAACGATCCCCCAATCCTGCGCCCTTGTGTGCGCCCTCAATCAGGCCGGGGATATCTGCCACCACAAAGGTACGAAAATCTCCCAGGTCCACCACGCCCAGGTGCGGCTCCAGCGTGGTAAAGGGATAGTCGGCAATCTTGGGTTTGGCCGCCGAAATCGTAGAGATCAGGGTCGACTTGCCCGCGTTGGGAAATCCTACCAGCCCAATATCAGCCAGTAGTTTCAGTTCCAGCTGTAACTCGAACTCCTCGCCCGGCGAACCTTGCTGGTGATATCGCGGCGCGCGGTTGGTAGAGGTAGCAAAGTGCGCGTTACCAAAGCCACCGCGACCACCACGGGCAATGCGCCAGAGCATGCCATGTTCGACAAAGTCATAAAGCAGCCCGCCGGTGGCCGTATCAAAAACCTGTGTGCCCACGGGCACGCGCACGGTGACATCCCCGCCCTCATGTCCGGAACAGTTCGAGCCCTCGCCATGCCGGCCGCGACCCGCTATGTGTAGCGGGTTGTAGCGCAGGTGCAGCAGAGTGTTCAGGGATTCATCCGCCTCCAGCCACACGTCGCCACCTTTGCCGCCGTCGCCGCCGGAAGGGCCACCGCGGGGCACGAATTTCTCGCGCCGAAAAGCAGTGACGCCGTTGCCGCCGTTACCTCCCTGCACGCGAATTTTTGCGCGATCGATAAACATCGAAAATCGAAAGCGACGCCCACCGCTCCTGAAGCACCGGCAGGCGTCGCATCACTTAACCTTCCACTTGTTTATGCTGCGGCGGCCGGCGCTCCAGCTGGGGTGGGTTCAGGATAGACGCTGATAAACTTTCCTGAACGGCCCCGGTCTTCGAACTTCACGAAACCGTCAACCAGCGCAAAGAGCGTATCGTCCTTGCCCCGCCCTACATTTTTGCCGGGCTTCCACTTTGTGCCCCGCTGCCGGGCCAGGATATTTCCTCCCAGGACACGCTCGCCGCCAAATTTTTTCAGACCCAGACGCTGCGAATTCGAATCGCGACCGTTGCGTGATGAGCCGACTCCCTTTTTGTGTGCCATATCTTGATTTTAGATTTTTGATTTCAGATTTCAGATTTGCTGATGGCTGGGACGGCAATCGCAAATCTAGAATCTAAAATCGCAAATCGTACCTCCTAACCAATTGAGTCAACTTTAAGCGTGGTGTAGCCCTGGCGATGACCGTGCGTTCGTTTATAGTGCTTGCGCCGCTTCTTCTTAAAGATGGTTATCTTCGGGGCGCGTTCATGCCCGGTGATACTGGCCGTAACTGTAGCGCCGCTGACCATGGGCCCGCCGACTTTCGTCTCTTTATCGCCGGCCAACAGCAGAACATCCAGCTCGACCGACTCGCCGACCTTCTTGTTGATAGACGGCACGCGCACCGTTGCGCCCTTCTCCACGCGAAACTGCTTGCCGCCAGTCCTGATTATTGCGTACGCCATATCCACAGCTCCCTCAGACAGGTTTTCCGCATCACGGAAAAGTCGTTCATTATAGGAATAGATTACCCCGGGGTCAACGCGCCAGCCGCCGTCGTTTGCGACTGCTTCTTCATGCCGTTATTCGCCAGAAAATACTCCATAAACCCGGTGGAAATATCGCCGGCCTGAAACTTCGGGTCATCCATTATTTTCAAATGCAGCGGGATGGTGGTCTTGATCCCTTCGATCACCATCGCTCCCAGCGCGCGCCGCATCCGCGCTATGGCCAGATCGCGCGTGCGCGCGTGCACGATGACTTTAGCAATCATCGAGTCGTAGAAGGGCGGTACCTGGTAACCGGGATAGACATAAGTATCAACCCTGACTCCCGGCCCGCCGGGCAGATTGAAAGCGGTGATGGTCCCGGGTGATGGGGCAAAGGTTTCGGGACTCTCGGCATTTATGCGGCACTCGATCGCGTGGCCAACAATGATCACGTCGTCCTGCGAGAACCCCAGCCGCTCGCCCTCCGCGATGCGAATCTGGTTGCGCACAATGTCGGCCAGCGTAACCATCTCCGTCACCGGATGCTCGACCTGGATTCTGGTATTCATCTCCATGAAGTAGAACTTGTTGCTCTTGTCGAGCAGAAACTCCACCGTACCGGCGCTCGAGTAATTGATACTCTTGCAGGCCGCCACCGCGGCCTCTCCCATTTTCTTGCGCAATTTCGGCGTCAACACGGACGATGGCGCTTCCTCTAAAAGTTTCTGATGCCGCCGCTGAATCGAGCACTCCCTTTCGCCGAGATAGACACACTCGCCGTGTTCGTCTGCCAGAACCTGAATCTCAATATGCCGCGGGTCCTCTACAAACCTTTCGATATACACATCACCGTTTTTGAAGGCCGCCTCCGCTTCGGTTGAGGCAGTTTCCAACGCCACACCCAATTCCGCTTCAGTTCGCACTATGCGCATGCCGCGCCCGCCGCCGCCACCGGAGGCCTTGACGATGACGGGAAATCCTATCTCGCGGGCGATAGCTAGGGCTTCTTCTTCCGACTCCAGCACTCCGGGGCTGCCGGGCACGATTGGCAGACCGGCTTTCTTCATCGCCCGGCGCGCTTCAACTTTGTCGCCCATCAACTGAATAACACTGGGCCTGGGCCCGATGAACTTGATGTTGCAGGCCTCGCATATCTCAGCGAAGTAGGAGGACTCGGCCAGAAACCCGTAGCCAGGATGAATTGCGTCAACGTTGAATATTTCGGCCGCGCTGATGATGGCGGGAATGTTCAGGTAGCTCTGCGCGGACGGGGCCGGCCCAATGCAAACTGACTCGTCGGCAAAGCGCACGTGCAGCGAATCGCGATCCACGTCGCTGTGGACGGCTACCGTCCCGATGCCCATCTCCTTGCAGGTCCAGATCACACGACAGGCGATCTCGCCGCGATTGGCGATCAGGATTTTGCGAAATGGCCGGGTTCCGTTGGTCATAATGAATATGCGATTTTAGATTTACGATTACGGGCCACTGCAATCGCAAATCTAAAATCGCAAACGAAGAATGCTACTGCTTGACGCCAAACAGCGGCTGGCCGAATTCGACCGCCTGCCCGTTTTCTACGTAGATTTTCGCGACTTCGCCCCGCGTTTCCGCCTGAATCTCGTTCATCAACTTCATGGCTTCGATAATACACACCACAGTTTCGGCTTCCACCTGGCTGCCAATGCGCACAAAGGTGTCGGCCGTCGGCGAGGCGGAGCGATAAAAAGTGCCGACGATGGGGGACGTAATTATGAAAAGGTCCTGGTCTTCCAGGGCGGCTGTTTCCGCTTGCGCGCCGGGGTGCAACGCGACGGAATGCGGCACGCTCTCGTGTGAAGCTGAAGGGAGAACCGCGGCGCGCCTTTCCCCTGCTTGCGGACCGCTCGCGAGTACAGCGGGGCCACTTGAACCGAGGTCCCGGCTTAGGCGAACTCGAAATCCCCCGCGCTCTAATTCGAATTCTGTCAGGCCATTCTCGGTCATTAACGCGATGAGCTCATGCAGCTCAGCCATGTTAATAGCCGTTTCGGGATCTCGCTTCGGTTCCTCTACCGCGGGCGCTGCGGCGGCTGTTTCCCTGTTAGCTTGATCAGTCATTTGAATCAGAAGGCTGGTCGCGCTGGCCTATTATTAATTCAGCGCAAAGCCCTGGAGGAGGCTTCTCAACGGCCGGTGCCGTTAGAGTTGCGGGCTATTCGTCGCCGCTGGATTGCTCCTCTGCCTGGGCCTCAGGCGCTTCCTTGCTCTCCGATGGTTTCGCCACTTTGGCGCTGCTTGCTTTGCTGGTCTCCGCTGCTGAAGCCTCGCCTTTGCCGGCTTTCTTTTTTCCCGTGCCGGCAGACTTTGCACGTTTGCGGGCGTTGTCTTTGGCCAAAATTTCGCGCGGATTATCTACCAGTTCGATTATGGCCAACTCGGCGTTATCGCCATCGCGCCGGCCCAGTTTGTATATGCGCGTGTACCCACCCGGTCGATCGGCGAAACGCGCTCCCAGTTCGTCAAAGAGCCGCTTCAATGCCGCCACCCCAGCGGTGCGCGGCGCGCGTGCGTGTCCGCGTTTACCATTGGCCGCAGTCTGGGCCATGTTTCCCGCATGGAAGAAGGCCGCCGCCTGGCGCCGCAGGTGAACCGCCTGCGCCGGGGCCTCATCACCTTCGAGGTTGTGCGCGTGCCGGGAAAGAGTGATGGCCCGCTCGACAAAGGGTCTCAACTCCTTGGCCTTCGGCAACGTGGTGACGATGCGCTCGTCCCGCGCGTTAACCAATGAAGTAGCCAGGTTCCGCAGCATCGACATGCGGTGCTCGGAGGTGCGGCCCAGTTTTCGGTGTGCCTTCAGGTGTCGCATCGTTCTTACTCTTCTTCGTCGTCAGGATAGTCGCCCGTGTCACCGTCGCGGCCCCCGGACCCGGGGATGGGATTGCCCTGGGCGTCGAATTCCATACCGAAATCCAGCCCCATGCCGTTCAGGATGTCCTTGATTTCATTCAGCGACTTTTTGCCAAAGTTCTTCGTCGCCAGCATCTCGCGCTCCGAACGCTGCACCAGATCGCGGATGGTCTTGATTTCCGCATTCTTCAAACAGTTGTAGGAGCGTACGGACAGCTCCAGCTCGTCAACCGAACGATCCAGCTGATCATTGCGCGGCAGCGGCGGGCGCTCCATTTTGGCGTAGGCGTAATCGTCGGTGTCTTCTTCAAAGTTGATGAAGATAGACATGTGGTCCTTGATTAGCTTGGCCGCCAGCCCGATAGCGTCGTCCGGCTTCACCGAACCGTCGGTCCAGACCTCAATTGTTAACTTGTCAAACTCTGTGTTCTGGCCCAGGCGCGCGGCTTCGACGTTGTAGTTAACTTTTCGCACCGGCGTGTGGACCGAATCGATCGGGATGTAACCGAGCGAGAGGTCTTCGTCGAAGTTGCGGTCAGCAGAAACATAACCGCGACCGCGCTTCAAACGCATTTCAATGCGCAGGCTGCCGCCGGCGCTCAAGGTGGCAATATGCACGGTGGGATCGAGTACTTCGACGTCCCCGTCTGCCTCGATATCGCCGGCCGTAACTTCTCCTGGCCCTTCCTTCGATATCGTCAGCGTTTTCGATTCATTGCCGTGCAGCTTGAACGGAACCTGCTTCAGATTGAGGATTACGTCCGTGGCATCCTCAACCACTCCGTTAATAGACGAGAACTCATGCTCAACGCCCTCGATCTTAACCGCGGTAATAGCTGCGCCTTCGATCGAGGACAGCAAAGCGCGGCGCAAAGAGTTGCCGACGGTCGTGCCGAAGCCCCGCTCGAAAGGCTGAGCGGAAAAGCGACCGAAGCGTTCCGTGAGCGTCTCAGTATCAGCCGCCAGGCGGCGCGGCATTTGAAAACCTGTCCAGAGATTATTTTGGTCCATGGCCATCATTTTTGTTTCATTCTGCAAACCTCGGTACCCGGCGCTGATGCGGCCCCGGGTTGCGACAATCTGCGTGTTTACTTGCTATAAAGTTCTACAATCAACTGCTCATTAATCGAGCGATCGATGTCGGCTCTGGTTGGCAAACTGGCCACGGAAGCGCTCATCTCCGCACCCCCGGCCGAAATCCATGACGGACGCCCTCGTCCGGCAGCGGTTTGCCACGCGCCCTCAACGTGCGCGTTCTTTCTGCTTGCTTCCTTGACGGCGATCAGGTCACCCACCTTGATCTGGAAAGACGGAATATCGACCTTGCGCCCATTGACCGTCATGTGACCGTGGTTGACAAGCTGGCGCGCCTGTCGTCGCGACGTGGAAAACCCCGCGCGATAAACCGCATTATCCAGACGCCGCTCCAGCAGGAACAAAAGGTTCTCGCCGGTGATACCTTTTTGCCGCGCGGCGCGCTCGAAGTAGTTACGGAACTGCCCTTCGAGGATGAAGTATATGCGTTTGACTTTTTGTTTCTCGCGCAGCTGCTGACCATAGCCGACCAGGGCTTTGCCACGGCGCATTGAATTGCCGTGTTGTCCCGGTGGCTGAGTTCCGCGCTTCTCGATCGGGCAGGAAGGCTTGTAACAGCGGTCGCCCTTGAGGAAAAGTTTTGCACCTTCACGGCGGCACAGACGGCACACCGCATCTCTATACCTAGCCAAGCTTTTTCTGCCTCCAGTCTATTTGATTAGACGGAAAAGTTTACAGGCCCCTTTTAAAAATCCCAGATCTGAAATTTGAGATCTCAGATTTGAGATTAAGGCGAAGCCCTTCATCCTTTAGGTTAATACATTGCCAATTGCCAATTTCTGATTGCCAATTTAGAACCAAAACCCGACTGTCGCGACCAAGGCCTGAAAATCGGAAATCGGCAATGCCACTACACTCTGCGACGCTTCGGGGGCCGGCAGCCGTTATGCGGGATCGGGGTCGTGTCGCGAATAGTTGTGACGCGAATGCCGGCGTTGTTAATCGCCCGGATTGCCGACTCCCGACCGCCGCCCGGTCCTTTAACTCGAACTTCACACTGCTGCATGCCTGCTTCCTGGGCCTTCTTCGCCGCCTCGTAAGCTGCCTGCTGCGCGGCAAACGGAGTGCCCTTGCGCGAACCGCGAAAACCGCGCGCGCCGGAAGATGACTGGGCCACCAGATTCCCTTCGAGATCGGTTATCGAGATCATCGTATTGTTGAACGATGCCGCGATGTAGGCGATCCCTACCGGAATATGCTTCTTCTCTTTCTTGCGAAAGACTTTCTTCTTTGCGCCTGCTGTTTTGGTTGCCATAAATTTTTAATTACTTCTTGCCCGGCGCCTTCTTCTTGGCAATGGTGGCGCGACGTGGTCCCTTGCGAGTACGCGCATTCGTGTGAGTGCGCTGGCCCCGCACCGGTAGTCCGCGCCGGTGACGAAGGCCGCGGTACGATCCGATATCCATCAAACGCTTGATGTCCATCTGGACGCGCTTCCGCAGATCGCCCTCGATTTCGCCCTGCGCCTCAAGCACCGCGCGAATACGACTGAGCTCGTCCTCGCTCAGATCCTTAATGCGAGTCTCGATATTGACTTCCGCTTTATTCAGCACGGAGGTCGCCCGAGATCTGCCAATACCGTAAATATAAGTCAGGCCGATCTGAGCGCGTTTGTTGGGCGGAAGATCGACGCCAGCGACACGAGCCATTCTCTTATCCTTGCCTCTGCTTATGCTTAGGATTAGTGCAGATCACTCGAACCACACCCTTGCGGTGAATAACCTTGCAGTTGTCACACATTTTCTTTACCGATGCCCGAACCTTCATACCAATTCCTTTACTGCCGCGATCCTATTTGTACCGGTACGTAATGCGGCCCCGATTTAGATCGTAGGGCGAGAGCTCTACCAGGACGCGGTCACCGGGGAGAATCCGGATGAAATGCTTCCGCATTTTGCCCGAAATATGGGCCAGCACCTGGTGCTGATTATCTTCCAGCTCGACACGAAACAAGGCATTTGGCAGAGTCTCAAGGACCTTTGCCATGACTTCAATTGCCTCTTCCTTCGCCATAACCTCTGAGGTAGTTGAATTGCCTGTGCCGACAAACTGCACATACTAACACGGCCCTCCACAATTGCAAAGCCGTGGCGGCCTATAAGTTACGCGCTTACTGTCTCGCGGATTTCGCGGCTCGGCTGGGCCACGCGCGTCAACACTTCGGGGCCATCTTCGGTGATGGCTATCGTGTGCTCGCTGTGGGCGCTGGGCCTGCCATCCAGCGTGACCACCGTCCATCCGTCGGCCAGAACCTTAGTCGCATGCGCTCCCAGGTTGATCATGGGCTCGACCGCAAACACGTATCCCGGCTTGATTTTGGGCCCCTTGCCGGGAAAGCCGTAGTTGGGTATCTGCGGATCCTCGTGCATCCGTCTGCCTACCCCATGTCCTACATAGTCGCGCACTATCGAATACCCTCGGGCCTCCGCGTGTTGCTGTACCACCCAGCTTATGTCTCCCACATGATTGCCCACGCGGCACTGCTCAATCGCGAGATCCAGGCATTCATCAGTGGTGCGGATCAGCTGCAAACATTCTTCCGAAACCTTGCCTACAGGTATGGTGGTCGCCGTGTCTCCCACAAAGCCGTACAAGGTGGCCCCACAGTCGATCGAAAAGATGTCGCCTTCCTTCAACTTGTACGTCGAAGGAAACCCGTGCACCACCTGTTCATTAACGGAGGCGCAGATAGAATAAGGAAACCCGTTGTAACCCTTGAAGGTGGGCTGCGCCCCGGCGTCCCGGATCATCTTCTCCGCCACCGCATCGACCTCCAGGGTGGTCATTCCCGGCTCAATCATTTCCCGCAAGGCCTGGAGCACCTGGCCGGCCAGCTGACCGGCGCCGCGCATCTTGTCAATTTCCTTCCGGGACTTTCCGATTATCATTTCCGTATTGTGGCACAGACTTCAGTCTGTGATTCACCCTCACTTAACAGCGGCGTTGTTGAAACACAGACTAAAGTCTGTGCCACTTTAAGACGCGTCGCCTACGACTCTTTAGTTACGATCTTTTCAATGTCTTTGAAAATAGCTTCTTTGCCGCGGGCGCCGTCGACCCGGTGCAACCTGTTTGTCTTTTCGTAATAATCGAGCAAGGGCCGCGTTTGTTGTTCATAGGTCTCGAGCCTGACTCGTATCTTCTCCGCTGTGTCATCCGGCCGGTGCACCAACTGGGTATCAGGATGAAGGTCGCAGACATTGTCCACCTTCGGCGCCTTCGAATTAGTGTTGTAAATCTCGCCGCAAACTGGACAGGTGCGACGGCCCGTAGCGCGTTTTTCGAGCAAGGTAAACGGGACGTCGATTACTATCGCCACTATCTCTTTTCCCTGATCAACCGCTAATTCTTCCAGCATCTCTGCCTGCACCGTAGTCCGCGGAAACCCGTCGAGTATGTAACCGTTGCGGCAATCATCGCGCGCCGTGCGTTCGCGCACTACCTTAATCACCAACTCGTCAGAAATCAATTTGCCGGCCGCTTGCACGCTTCTCACTTCTTCGGCCAGGGGTGTGTGCTCGCGGGCCTGAGCGCGAAAAATGTCGCCGGTGGAAATCTGGGGAATATGCAAACGGGCTTCAAGCAAGCGCGCCTGGGTACCCTTGCCCGCGCCGGGTGCGCCCATCAATACGATTATGCTGGCCATCAATTAGAATCGCCCGGCCCCAGAAACCAGAAGCCAGAGACCGCGCTAACAGCCTCCAGCCTCGTTTGAATCTACTGCCGCTCTGATTTGTTAGGCCCTGCGTCCGCGCAGTCGACCGCCACCGCCCAGGAATCCCTCGTAGTTGCGCATCACCAGCTGGGCTTCGATTTGCGCGACCGTATCCATCGCCACGCCGACCAGAATCAACAGCGAAGTGCCGCCAAAGTAGAACTGGTACCCCATGCCGGTGGGAATCCAACCCAATCCCGGCGTGCTGCTGACAAAGGCATCGAGCGTACTGCCGATGAACGGGAGCCGGGCTAACTTGAATCCACTCAGCATAAACTGCGGAAAGAAGGCCACCATCGCCAGGTAGATCGCGCCCACCGTAGTTAGCCTGGTCAGAATTGTATTCAGATACTCTGCCGTAGCGCGCCCGGGTCGTATGCCCGGCATGAAGCCGCCATGCTTACGCAGGTTGTCCGCCACTTCTTCAACGTTGAAAACAATCGACACATAAAAGAACGTAAAGAACATAATCAACGAGATGAAGATTAGCTCGTAGTAGGGATCGCCCGCATGAAATACCTGGAAGAAGGCAAAGATCTTCCCCCAGAGAGTGTTCGGATTATTCTGATCCGGCGGAAAGGCTGAGAACAGACTCTGCGGCATCGACAGCACCGAGGAAGCAAAGATCACAGGGATAACGCCGCCCATGTTCACTTTGAGGGGCATGTTGGTTTGCTGGCCGCCCACCATCTGCCGCCCCACGTGTCGCTTCGCATAGCTAACCGGTACTTTGCGCCGCGCAGCTTCGACGAACACAATGAAGGCAATAATTGCGACGATGGCCAGCACCAGAGCCAGCACGCCGATCGTCTCCATGGGGTCGCCTTTTTGGACCTTCTCAAAAACCTGCTGCACGCCGCGCGGGAGTCCAATGACAATGCCGGCAAAAATCAGCAGCGAAATTCCGTTGCCCACTCCTCGATCGGTAATCTGCTCGCCCAGCCACATGACGAACATGGTGCCGGTTGTCAGCGTCAGCACAGTGGTCGACAGGAACCCAATGCCGGGCGCGCCAACTCCGTTCACCTGCAGCCAATGAGCCACGAAACCGGTTTGAATGCAGGCCAGGCCCACAGTCAGGTACCGGGTCCACTGATTGATCTTCTGCCGGCCCATCTCGCCCTCTTCCTGAAGCTTTTTCAGTTGGGGTGAAACTACCGTCATCAACTGCAAAATAATTGAAGCGGTAATGTAGGGCGTGACCCCAAGGGCGAAGACTGAAATAGTGCGGAAGTTTCCGCCGGAGAAAAGGTCGAGCACGCCCAGGAGCGTGCCGCTAACGTCTCCCCACACTTGTTCCAGCCGTGCTCTATTTATTCCCGGAGCGCCGACGTGCGCACCCAGGCGATAGACGGCCAGCATACCGAGCGTAAAGAGGATGCGCCGGCGTAGATCCGGCACATTGAACATATTACGAACAGCTGCGAGAAACTTTTCCATAAACTAACTCAGTGGCACAGACTTCAGTCTGTGATTCGCCTCACTTAACAGCCGGCTAATCCTGAAACACAGACTAAAGTCTGTGTCACTTTTAAGACGCGCCGATGACGACGGCGGCGCCGCCGGCCTTCTCTATTTTCTCCCGCGCGCTCCTGGTAAACCGGTGCGCAGATATGCGCAAGGCCTTGGAAACATCGCCAGTCCCGAGCACTACCACGTCCCGTTTCGCCTTCTTGATTAGCCCACGATTATGCAGCAGCTCCGGTGTGATCTCTTCGTCCGCTTTAAAATGCCGATCAATGGCAGCCAGGCTAATCTCAATCCATTCCTTCTTAAAAATGTTGGTGAACCCGCGCTTCGGCAAGCGCCGGTGCAGAGGCATTTGACCACCTTCAAAGCCGGTCTTCGAAGAATATCCGGAGCGCGACTTCTGCCCCTTTTCCCCACGGCCGGCTGTCTTGCCCAGCCCTGAGCCAGGACCGCGTCCCACCCGTTTTTTCTTATGGGTCGAGCCTTTGGATGGATGAAGGTGATTAAGACTTAATGGCATGATGTCCTCTTTAAATAGACTTACTAATCCTGCTCGACGATGCGCAAAAGATGCGGCAGCTTAGCCACCAGCCCGCGCATGGATCCATTGTCGGGTCGTTCCACGATCTGATTGAGTTTCGTCAGGCCCACACTGCGAACCATCAGCTTATGGGTTTTCGGCGTGGCGATGGTGCTGCGGTAATACTGGATCTTAATCTTACCCGACTCGGCTTGCGCCACTTTTGCCTTAGCTTTCGCCGCCGGACTCTTTGCTTTTCTAGGCATAACTTTAAACTCGAAACTCGAAACTTTCCTATAGATCTTCAACCTGTTTCCCGCGCAACCGCGCGAGCTCCATAGGGTCCTTCATCTTCAGCAAACCATCGAAAGTCGCCCGCACCACGTTGTGCGGATTAGTGGATCCCAGCACCTTCGTGCGCACATCATGGACTCCGGCGGCCTGCATCACGGCCCGAACTGCGCCGCCGGCAATAACTCCCGTACCCTGCGATGCCGGTTTCATCATGACCCGGCCGGCGCCGTAGCGGCCAATCAACTGATGCGGCAGCGTGCTGTTAATCAGCGGCACGCGAATCAGGTTCTTCTTGGCCGATTCAATACCCTTCTTGATTGCCAGAGGAACTTCGCGCGCCTTGCCGGTGCCAAAACCCACGTGACCCGCCTCGTCGCCCACAATCACGAGAGCGGCAAACGAAAGGTTCTTGCCGCCTTTAACTACCTTGGTTACGCGATTGATGGAAATGACCTGATCCTTTAGATCGAGTCCCTGCGCAGATATTCGTTGCTTTGGTTGTCTCATTATTTCCTATTCTTGTTCGGGGCCGGGCTCACTCACTGGCGCTTTCTCTTGTTCCTGAACCGGCTCGTCAATCACAGGTGACTTCTCTTCTTTTGCGGCCGGCTCAGTGACAGGTGGTTTTTCCTGTTCTGTGCGCGGCTCCTCAGTCACAGGTGCTTTTGCTTCACCGCTGCCTGCCGCAGCTTCGCCCTCGGCTTGTTTAGCATCCCCTTTGGCGGCCTTACCCTCGGTCTTCGACCTGGCTTCACCCTTGCCGGCTTTTGCCTCACCCTTGGGTGCTTTACCTTCGCCCTTCGCGGCCTTTGCCGCGGCCTTGGCTGCTTTGCCCCCACCCTTCGCTTCGCCTTCGCCCTTAGCCGGCTTTCCCTCGCCTTCGGCAGGGCCTGCTTCCGCCGTCACCGGTCTGACTTCATCGGGATTTAACCCGGCGTCGCGCGCGGCGTCGGTCAGGGCTTTGATTCGGCCGTGATAGAGGTAGCCACCACGATCGAAAACAACCTGCTTGATACCCGCCGACTGGGCCCGTTCGGCGATAGCCTGGCCAATCCGCCTGGCGGCTTCAATGTTCCCGCCGGTCGAACCTCGCAAGTCCTTCTCAGTGGTCGATGCCGAGACCACGGTCTGCCCGCGTTCATCGTCGATGATCTGGGCGTAAATATGGTTGGTGCTGCGATAGATCGCCAGCCGCGGGCGTCCAGTGGAGCCCCTCACCTTGCGGCGGATTCGCCGGTGAATCGCGCTGCGAACTAATGCTCTATTTCTATTCGCCATGATCTTCCCATCCGATTGCGGATTGCGGACTGCAGATTGCGGAATCCACGCCGCGTCACGTCTTTCAATTTAGCCCAGGTGACTGCTGGAAATTGGGAATTCCGCAATCCGAATTCTGCAATCCGAAATCATTTGCCGGTCTTGCCCGGTTTCAACTTAATCGGCACGTCCGCATAACGGATGCCCTTACCTTTATACGCATCAGGTTTGCGCAGCTTGTGCAGCTCGGCGGCCACCTGGCCCAGTTTCTGTTTATCGATACTGGAAAGCGTCAAGGTGGTTTGATACTGCTGAATACTTCCCTTGGTCGTCAGGCGTTCCGCTTTGGCTTCCACACCCTCGGGCAGGGGAAAATCAATCGGGTGCGAATAGCCAAGCGCCAGCACAATCCTCTTAGCTTGCGCATCAGCCTTGAAACCCACTCCCACCACGTCCATCTGTTTTGAGAACCCCTCGGTGACACCCACGATGGCGTTGTTAGCCAGCGCCCGGGCCAGGCCATGCTGCGCAGCCAGGTCATCAGAGGCGCGCTCCGCCTGCAACTGATCGCCGTCGATCTTGAAGGAAATGCCTTCCGGGATCGGCGTCTTCAGCACGCCCTTGGCGCCCTTCACTTCCAACTCGCGGTCCTGGATTGTGACCGTGACACCTTTGGGAATCGTAATAGCTTTCTTACCGATGCGAGACATAGTTACATTTCCAATTTTCAATTTCCGATTGCCAATTTAAGAACTTTTCCAACGCCATTCGCGATCGCTAAACTCCAATCGGCAATTGGCAATCGGAAATCGGCAATGTCAATAAATTTGCGCCAGTACTTCGCCGCCGATGTTTTCGCGCTTGGCCGTCTTTCCACTCATCAGCCCGCGCGAAGTGGAAACGATGTTTACCCCATAGCCGCCCAGCACTTTGGGAATCTGCTGCGAACCCACGTACACGCGGCGTCCGGGCCGCGAAACGCGCTCCAGATGCGTGATCGAAGAAGTTCCGCGCGCGTCATACCTGAGAAAAATGCGGACACTGCGTTTGACGCCTTCGCCTTTAATCACGAAGTTGTTGATGTATCCCTCTTCCTTGAGAATACGCGCAATCTCCAGTTTCAATTTTGAAGCTGGGACATCCACCCGCGAATGCTTCGCGGAGATGGCGTTGCGAATTCGCGTCAACATGTCGGCTATCGGATCAGTCATTCCTTACTCCATTTTCGATTGCCAATTGCCGATTGCCGATTTGAAATTGGAAATTGGCAATCGCAAATCGGCAATGCTACTCACCAACTCGACTTAACTACCCCAGGTATCTGCCCCTGGAGCGCCAGCTCGCGGAAACAGATGCGGCATAAATGAAACTTACGCAAATAACCACGCGGCCGGCCGCAACGCTTGCAGCGCGTGTAGGCGCGCGAGGAAAATTTGGGCTTGCGATTAGCCTTTGCAATTAATGATTTCTTAGCCATAGAACCTCAGAGGCTAGAGACTAGGGGCTAGAGGCTAGGTGCTGGTCTTTCCCAGCCTCTAGTCTCTAGCCTCTAGCCTCTGCTTTTTCACTGCCTGAACGGCATGCCCATCGCTTTCAGTAGCGCGCGCGCCTGTTCGTCATTGCGCGCGGTAGTAACAATCGAAATGTTCATGCCGCGTGCTTTATCAACCTTATTGAAATCAATCTCCGGAAAAATCAATTGCTCGCGCACGCCGATGGTGTAGTTGCCGCGCCCATCGAACGCCTTGGGCGATACGCCGCGAAAATCCCTGACGCGGGGCAGCGCAATCGAGACCAGACGATCGAGAAACTCGTACATGCGCTCGCCGCGCAAAGTGACCGCCACTCCGATGGGCATGGCCTGCCGCAGCTTGAAGCTGGCGATAGATTTTTTGGCCTTGGTGATCACCGGCTTTTGCCCGGTAATCGCCCGCAGCTCATCTACGGCCGTGTCCAGTATCTTGGCGTTGGCCACTGCTTCACCCATCCCCATGTTGAGGACAATCTTTTCCAGACGCGGCACCGCCATCGGGTTCTTAATACTGAACTCTTTGGCAATCGCCGGGGCGATCTCTTTTTGGTAACGTTCTTTTAACCTGGGTGCCATTTTTCTCTATCTCGCTTGTCCGACAAAATCCGATTTGTCTGACTTAACTCTTCTCCAGCGAATGCCCGCTGCCGGCGGCGACGCGAATCTTGCTGCCGTCACCATCCACCTGGTAACGCACGCGCGCCGGTTTGCCCGATTGCGGATCGATGACCTGCACGTTGGAAATATCTATCCAGGCCTCTTTCTCGATGATGCCACCGCCGCGGTTGCTTTGCGGATTCGCCTTCTGATGTCTCTTAATCATACCCGCGCCTTCAACCTTCACCTTGCCGGCCACCGGCGAGACGTCCAGCACGCGGCCGCGCTTGCCCTTATCCCGGCCGGCAATCACCGCCACCTGGTCGTTTTTCCTGATTCTGACTCGCTTGGTTCCTTTACCCACTTATATGACCTCCGGGGCGAGTGAAACGATCTTCATAAAATTCCTGTCGCGCAGCTCGCGGGCCACCGGGCCAAATACGCGCGTGCCAATCGGGGTTCCATCTTCCTTAATCAGCACAGCGGCATTCTGATCGAAACGAATATAGGTGCCGTCTTTGCGCCGGACTTCCTTGCGCGTACGCACAATGACAGCGTCCTGCACGGTGCCTTTCTTGATGGTGCCATCCGGGGAAGCCTCTTTGACAGTGACTTTGATCCGATCGCCCAGCGCCGCGATCTTGCCGGTCGATCCGCCAATCGGCATGATCATTTCGACTCGACGCGCTCCTGAATTGTCCGCCACCTCCAAAGAGGTTTGCATTTGAATCATGACAGCCCCCATTGCGGAATTCGGATTTCGGAATTCGGATTGAAAAGACAGTCGCTGGTCTTAAAATCCGAATTCCGCATTCCGAAATCCCAAATCTTACTTCGCTGCTTTCTGCACAATCTCAACCACGCGCCAGCGCTTGCGGCTGGACAGGGGGCGGGTTTCCACGATGCGCACCTTGTCGCCGATGGTGGCGCCTTTATCGTCATGGGCCATGAATTTTGAAGTGCGCCAAACGTAACGACGATACTTCAAATGTCGCACCAGCCGGTCAACTCGCACCACCACAGTCTTCTGCATCTTGTCCGAGCTCACAATCCCCACCTTTTGTGAGCGGCGGCCCCGCTTAACGGCCTTCGCCCCAGCATCACCGGCCTGTGCTTCGATACCAGGCGCGTCCCCGGCCGACTTTTCGCCACCGGTAGCCCGGCCGGCGCCATCACCCTCAGCCTGTAAATTTGTTTCTTTCTCAGATGCCATTTTTAATCACAGACGGCTCCTGGCCGCATTCGAACTGGAAATTACTTAGTGGCCTGTCTTTGCCGCTGGCCCACGATGGTCTTGATGCGCGCCAGCGATTTTCGCTCTTCGCGAATACGCTTTACTGCATCCATTTCGCCCAGGGCCAGCTTGAAGTTCAGCCGAAACAGAGACTCCTTTAATCTGGCCGCTTCGGTGCGCAGATCTTCCTCACTCATCTCGTGTAACTTGTCGATTGCGTCGCGCCTCTTCATGTTAGATCGCGCCTCCCTCTTGATCGGCGCGAGTCACGAACCTGGTCTTAACCGGGAGCTTCGCAGCCGCCAGCCGCATTGCCTCGCGCGCTGTCTTTTCATCCACGCCTTCGATCTCGTAAAGAATGCGGCCCGGCTTGACGACGGCGACCCAGTACTCGGGCGCGCCCTTCCCTTTACCCATGCGCGTTTCCGCCGGCTTTTTCGTTACCGGCTTGTCGGGAAACATCCTGATCCAGATTTTGCCCCCGCGTTTGATGTGCCGCGTCATGGCAATGCGGGCCGCTTCAATCTGCCGGTCAGTGATCCAGGCCGGCTCCAAACACTTCAACCCGAAATCGCCGAAGCTGATCTGGCCTCCGCGATGGGCTGCACCGGTCATGCGCCCGCGCATTTGCTTCCGGTGCTTAACTTTTTTCGGCATCAACATAGCGGTTTCTCATTTCCAATTGCCGATTGCCAATTGCCGATTTATCCACTGCCAATCCATCTCATAAATCGGCAATCGGCAATTGGAAATCGGCAATGCTACCTGTCCCCTCGTGGCCGGCGCCCATCGCCGCGCTCGCGACCATCGCCACCTTCGCGCTCACGCCGCGTGCGCGGGCGGCGCTCGCGTTGTTCAGCGCGCGGATCGTTAATCGGATCGGAACCCGTGCCGCGGGCCATCGCCGCCCTGGCATCCAAAATGGCGCCGCGATAGATCCAGCATTTAACTCCAATGATTCCGAACGTGGTGTGCGCTTCGGCTAAACCGTAGTCAATATCCGCGCGCAATGTATGCAGCGGCAGTTGGCCCTGCAAATGCCACTCGCTACGGGCAATCTCAGCTCCGTTCAGACGGCCGCTGACTTTTACTTTGATTCCCTGCGCTCCAAAACGGAGCGATTCTTCCACCGCCTTACGCATGGCGCGGCGAAAGGCAATGCGCTTCTCGAGCTGCGCGGCAATCTTCTCGGCCTGCAGCTGTGCGTTCAGTTCAGGCTTATGAATCTCCTGGATTGAGACCAACACTTCGCGCCCGGTCTTCTCGGACAAGTCGCTCTTCAGCTTATCGATTTCCGCGCCCTTGCGCCCGATGATGATGCCGGGACGCGACGTATAAATAATGATCTTCAGGCGATTGGCGGCGCGTTCGACGTCCACATGGGAAACTCCCGCTCCGGTGAAGCGCTGCTTTAGATCCCGCTTCAGCCTCAGGTCTTCAATCAGGAACTCGCCATACTGCTTCTTGGCGAACCAGTGCGAGTGCCAGTCCTTGTTGTAACCGAGGCGAAATCCGTACGGGTGAACTTTCTGTCCCACAATTTTCTCCGATCAATTAAACGGCGCTTACGGGGTTGTCTTCTTCTTTCCCGCGCCCTTAGCTGTCGATTCAGACTTCTTCGTTGCCTTCTTCTCGCCACCGGTCTCGTCCCCGGCTTTGGCTAACTTCTTTTCGCTTGCGGCTGCGCCCTTCTTATCCGCCACCCTGCTTCCTTCTTTGGCAGCGGGCACAACGCGCTTGGCGCGCGGCGCGGAGGCAGCCCCACCACGTTTGCGGCTCTTGCTTTCCGTCAGCTTGGCTGGTGTCGCTTCCGCGTCAGCCTTGGCATTACCCTTCGTCTTCTTCTCTACCTTATCGTCGCTGGACAGCAATATCGTCACATGACAGAAGTGCCGCCGCTCGCGGAACGCCCGGCCCTGGGGCGCGGGGCGCATGCGGCGACGATTCTTGGTCGGCCCACGATCGACAAAAGCTGTCTTCACCCACAAATCGTCCGGATCGATTGAAATGTTGGCTTTCTCGGCTGCCTCATTGGCATTGGCAATTGCGGATCGAACACATTTGTCGATCAGCTTGCCGGCGCGCTTGTTCGAGTACTTCAGGATCGCCAACGCCTGGCCGACATTTTTCCCGCGAATCATATCTATTACGAGTCGCGCCTTTTGCGGCGACCCTCTTAGATACTTTGCGCTTGCTCTCGCTTCCATGCTTCGTTTCCTCGAGTTTCGGGTTTCGAGTTTCGAGTTTCGAGTTTGTGTTCTTTGACTCGAAACCCGAAACTCGCAACTCGAAACTATCTAGGCCTTCGGTGCCACCTTAGCAGTCTTCTCAGCCTTCGTTCCCGAGTGGGCTTTGAAGGTGCGCGTCGGGGCGAACTCGCCCAGCTTGTGCCCGACCATATTCTCAGTCACATAGATCGGCAGATGCCGTCTCCCGTTATGCACGCCGAAGGTCAGTCCCACCATATCCGGCGTAATCGTCGAACGACGCGACCAGGTTTTGATCGCCGGGGGCCGGGCGCCGCCGGCCCGAATGCGGTCAACGGTCTTCTGCAAACTCTTGTCAACGAATGCCCCTTTTTTTACTGAACGCGCCATGTGCTACTCCATTTCGGATTTCGGATTTTGGATTGCGGAATTAAGAACTAGTCGACGTTTCTTGAAATCCGAAATCTGCATTCCGCATTCTGCATTCGGTCAATTCGCAATCCGAATTCCGCAATCCCCAATCATTTCACTCTTCGGTCGCGCACGATCATCTTCTGCGTGCGCTTGTTGCTGCGCGTCTTGTAGCCGCGCGTAGGTTGCCCCCATGGCGTCACTGGATTGCGCCCGCCGGAGGTCTTACCTTCACCACCGCCGTGCGGGTGATCCACCGGATTCATCGCCACCCCGCGCACATGCGGCCGGATACCCTTCCAGCGCGAACGGCCGGCCTTGCCGTACGAAACATTTTCGTGCTCGACGTTACCGACCTGGCCGACTGTGGCCATGCAAACTACCGGCACCTTACGCACTTCACCCGAAGGCATCCGCAACTGCGCATAATCGCCTTCCTTAGCCACCAACTGGGCGAAAGCCCCTGCGGAGCGCGCCATCTGACCGCCCTTGCCCGGCCGCAGCTCGATGTTATGAATCTGCGTGCCCAGCGGGATATTGCGAATCGGCAGCGCGTTTCCGGGCAGGATGTCCGCCTCAGCTCCGCTCATCACTGTCTTGCCAACTTCGAGACCAATGGGGGCGATGATGTAACGCTTCTCGCCATCGATATAAGTCACCAGGGCGATGTGCGCGGACCGGTTCGGATCGTATTCGATCTGCGTGATGCGTCCGGGCACACCTGCTTTATCGCGTTTGAAGTCAATGATCCGATAGAAACGCTTGTGACCACCACCGCGTCGCCGCACCGTAATCCGGCCATCGGCATTGCGACCCGAGATGCGCGTTTTTGGTTCCAGCAGAGACTTTTCCGGCCGCGCGCCGCTGGTCAACTCATCGCGCGTCAGGTACGTCTGGTACCGGCGCGCCGGCGATGTGGGTGTCAGCTTCTTTATTCCCATGATGTCATTTCCGATTGGCGATTGCCGATTGCCAATTTAAGAAACCCGTTTGCCCGGTTCAGCGTTCCTGCAAACGATCCAGTCGCGCCGACCGCCAATTGGAAATCGGCAATCGGCAATTGGCAATGCTAGATCGCTTCCCCGTAATCCAAAGGCTTCTCGCCCTGCTTCAAGGTGACGTACGCTTTTTTCCACGCCGGCTTGCGACCTTCAAAGCGGCCGCGCCGTGCCATCTTGCCCATGTAATTGACCGTGTGCACCTGATCGACCTTCACCTGGAAGATCGTTTCCACCGCCGACTTAATCTCCGGCTTGGTCGCGTGCCGATCCACGCGGAAGGTCAACAGCTGGCGAGTATCCTGCGTCGCCTCTTTTGCCACCAGCGCCTTTTCCGTAATCACAGGCGAGCGGATGATGTCCCAGACCGTCCTCATCTCTTACTCCGCCTCCTTCTTTTTGCGCGGGGCCCGCTTTGGTTTCTTCTCTTCGGTCGCCGGGGCCTCCGGTTGCGGTTCAGCAACTCCCGCTCTTTTCGTTTCTGGCTTCAGCAGCTCCGCCAATTCTTCGGCCGCCGCTCGCGTCAGCACCAATTTTTCGTGATAGAGCAGGTCGTAAATATTCAAGCCGTAGCTATTTACGATCTTGGCGCGCTTCACATTACGCGATGCCAGCACCAGGTTGGTGTTCTCCAGTGAATCAACGATCAACGTCTTGCCGGCGAGGTCCAGACCTCCCAGCAAGGAAAGAAAATCCTTCGTCTTCGGCTGGTCCAGCTTCCACTCATCGAGCACCAGCAGATTGCCTTCGCGCAGTCGCTCCGACAAGGCAGAACGCAACGCGCCCTGCCTCATCTTTTTCGGCATGTTGTACGACCAGTCGCGTGGCTGCGGCCCATGCGTATTACCGCCGCCTTTCCACAAGGGCGATCGCAAGCTGGCAATGCGCGCGCGGCCCGTACCTTTTTGTTTCCAGAGCTTTCTGCCCGAGCCGGAAACGTCGCCACGGGTCTTGGTGCCCACCGTGCCGGCCCGACCGTTAGCCTGATAATTCCGCACCGCGGCGTGAATCAGTGACTCGTTTAATCTCGCGCCAAATACAGCGTCAGACAATTCAAAGTCGCCGACTTCTTTGTTCTTCAGATTGCGCACCTTTACGGTAGGCATAGCTCACTCCGTTCGCTATCTCAGATCTCAAATTTCAGATCTCAGATTTCTTAGATCTTAAATTTCAGATTTCAGATCTTAAATTTCAAATCTCAAATTCCGGTTGGCCCTGATCAAAACCCGAGACCGAAACTCGCAACCCCTGAAACCGAAAACCCCGTCACTCAAAAACTAAAAACCTATTTCTTCCGCTGTCTCGCTGCCTTCTTCACAATAACCACACTGCCCGAAGGCCCGGGCACCGCGCCACGAATCATTAGCAAATTATTCTCAACATCCACTCGCGCCACTGTCAGTCCCTTAATAGTCACGCGCACATCGCCCATGTGACCGGACGATCGCATTCCTTTGACCACCCGCGAGGGATACGCTGAAGCACCGATGGAGCCGGGCGCGCGCACGTTCATCGAACCATGCGATTCCGGCCCGCGATTGAAATTGTGCCGCTTGATAGTGCCGGCAAAGCCACGGCCCTTGGATTTGCCCATTACGTCAATCACATCGCCATCGGCAAACAAATCAACCAAAACCTTGTCGCCGACATTAGTCTCACTATCGGCTGCGTCCAGGCGAAACTCTTTCAGTACCCGGGTCGGTGGAACGCCGCCACCGGTTTTTTCAAAGTGCCCGCGCATCGGCTTATTGACCCGCTTCAATCTGACGGGGCGATCTTCAACCAGGCCCAGTTGCACGGCGTCATAGCCATCAGGGCCGGTGGCCGTTTTCTTTTGCACGACCACGCAGGGTCCGGCCTTAATGACAGTCACGGGTGTAACCGTGCCGTCGGCGGCGAACAACTGGGTCATGCCAACTTTTTTACCGATGATTCCGTTAATCATTTTCAATTGCCCATTGCCAATTGCCGATTTACATCATTTCCCTTATGCCGATTGCCATTTCAAGGACTTTCCTGGCCCGCCACCTTGGCTCACCGACCGCCTAAACTATGCCAATTGGAAATCGGCAATTGGCAATCGGCAATGGCCTAGCTTCTGCCGAAAGCCTTTATTTCCACGTCCACACCCGCGGGCAAATCCAATTTCATCAAGGCATCAACCGTTTGCGGCGTAGGATCAAGAATGTCCATCAGACGTTTGTGCGTTCTGATTTCAAACTGCTCGCGGGATTTCTTGTCCACGTGCGGCGAACGCAGCACCGTCCACTTGTTCTTCAGAGTAGGCAGCGGTATCGGGCCAGCCACACGGGCCCCCGTGCGCTTCGCCGTCTCAACAATTTCCGAAGTAGACTGGTCCAGCACTCGATGGTCGTAGGCTTTTAGCCTGATTCTGATTTTTTCGTTCAACAT
>JBDTOI010000018.1:0-35305 GCA_039933315.1 Pyrinomonadaceae bacterium | reverse complement strand
AGCAATAAACGGATTTGCTCATGACCACAACGCCTTCAGCAATTGTTTTAACTGCTCACTGCTTACTGCTCACTGCCTACTTACTTTTATGAGCTACGAGAATCTAATAGTCGCCGAAGACGCCGGTATCGTCACGATTACCTTGAACCGGCCGGAGAAGCTGAATGCTTTTGCGGGTCATATGCGGCGCGATCTGGCGGAGGCGCTGGAACACGCCGGCAGTGACCGCGACGTTAGAGTCGTAGTGATCACGGGGGCCGGTCGCGCGTTCAGTGCCGGCGGCGACGTCGGAGCGATGGCTGAGTTGATGGAGCGTGAAGACGAAGAAGAGTTCGCCAGGCTTCTGGGCGCAGCTCGCCGCGTCGTGATGGGGATCCGGCAGATGACTAAACCGGTAATCGCCGCCATTAACGGGCCCGCTTCTGGCGCGGGGTGCAATCTGGCGCTGGCCTGCGACCTGCGCCTTGCCGCAGCCAGCGCCAGCTTCACCCAATCGTTCGTAAAAGTAGGTTTGCACCCGGACTGGGGTGGTACCTACTTCCTGCCGCGCCTGGTGTCGCCTACCAAAGCGTGCGAACTGTTTTTTCTGGGCGATACCATCGATGCCCCGGAAGCTTTGCGCCTGGGTCTGGTAAACAAGGTGGTGCCCGACGGCGAATTGCCTGAGCAGACGCAAAAGTTGGCCGTGCGCCTGCGCGATGCGCCGCCGGATGCCGTTGCCATGGCGAAGCAGGCTGTGTACATGGGGCAGAACGAAACGTTGGAGCGCATGCTGCAGTACGAGATGGAAGCGCAAATGCGCTGCTTTGAATCGCAGGATGGTAAAGAAGGCGTGCGAGCGTTTCTGGAAAAACGAGATCCAAAGTTTACCGGCTACTAACGCAAACTGTTGGTTGGGTCGCAGGTGATGGGCCGCTCGCGCGCTGATCGAACTGATCATGGTGCCCTGTAGATCTGAAATAACACGAGTGGTTTTTGGCGGGTTTTTATTTCAGATCTCAAATTTCAGATCTCAGATCTCAGAAGAAAAACCAAAGCGGTGTCTCCCGATACATCGGGGATTGCCACCGCACTCCAAATTTCGAAGATGATGAAGTTAGAGGGCAAGATAGCTTTGATCACGGGCGGCGGTCGCGGTATTGGCCGGGCCATCGCGCTCGCCTTCGCGCGCGAGGGGGCGAGTATTGCCGTCGCGGCGCGCACGTCGCAGCAGGTGGAAGATGTAGCCACTGAGGTGCGAACTGAATTTGGCGTCGAGGCCGCGCCTTTCGTGGTTGATGTCAGTGATGCGGCCGCGGTGCAGAGATTATTCAGCGAGGTCGGAGAAAAGTTTGGTCGTAGTCCGGATATTCTGGTCAACAATGCCGGGATCGCCGAGAGTGCGGCGTTACATAAGACCGATGACGAACTGTGGCTCCGGCATATAGCGGTGAATCTCAGCGGCACTTTCTATTTCATGCGCGCCGCTGTGCCCGCCATGGTGCAAAGGGGCTGGGGCCGCGTTATCAATATTGCTTCTATTGCCGGAAAGACCGGTGCGCCATACATTGCCGCCTATTCGGCTTCGAAGCATGGCGTGCTGGGCCTGACGCGCAGTGTGGCGCTGGAAGTAGCAAGCAAAGGCGTCACCGTCAACGCGATCTGTCCCGGCTATGTGGATACGGAAATGACTTCGCGGGGCATTGAAAACATCACTGCCAGGACCGGGAAAAACGCTGACGATGCGCTGGCGGCGATCAAGCGCATGAGCCCGCAGAACCGTCTGGTCACAGCAGAAGAGGTAGCTGCGCTGGCTCTACTGCTGGCTTCGGAAGACGGTCGCGGCATTACCGGCCAGGCCATTAATGTGGACGGCGGCACAGTGCTGTTCTAATTTGGAGTGCGCCGGCAGAGCGCAGCGGCGACGGCGCTTTGGCTTAGCCTTTATTTCAGATCTCAAATCTCAAATCTCAGATCTCAGAAGAAAAGCAAAGCGAAACTAATGCCATTTACATTCATCAACCCTGAATCATCGGGCAAGCCGAGCGGCTATTCAAATGGTGTGCTGGCGGAGGCGGGCGGCCGCATGCTTTTTGTCGCGGGCCAGGTTGCCTGGAACGAATACCAGGAGATAGTAAGCGATGACTTCGTGGCCCAGTTTGATCAAGCCCTCAGTAATGTCATCACCATCGTGAGCGGAGCCGGCGGCAAGACCCAGCAAATCGCTCGTCTGGTCGTCTACGTGACCTGCATGCAGGAGTATAAAGCGCGTACGCGTGAAATTGGCGAACGCTATCGTTCTCGCATGGGCCGGCACTTTCCGGCCATGGTGCTGGTGGAAGTCAAGAGTCTGCTCGATGATAAGGCGAAGGTTGAAATTGAAGGCGTCGCTATCTTGTAGGCCGCCAGGTTGAGGAGTCTGGTCTGGTCTTATTAAGAGAAGGAGAAGCATCCTGCAGCAACGATTAAACGCCGCCACTGCCGTAGTGCTTCTGGCTTCAGCCGGACTGGCTTGTTCGATGCTGCGTCCAAAGCGATCGCTAACGTGGCACCTCGTGCTCCAGGTCGAGGCGAGCGGGCCCGATCTGGAACGGACTGTCCACGAGACAGTAGGAGTAATAGAAACGCGCCTGAACTCGTTCGGTGTACCCGGGGCTCAAGTTCAACCACAGGGCGATCGGATCCTCATCAATCTTCCCGACGTTGCCGATCGTGAACGCCTAAAGAAGCTAATCACCGCAGCAGGCCGGCTGGAGTTAGTAGCAGTGGTAGGTCCCTCAAGCCCGGCGCCAGTACAAACCTTCACCACCAAAGAAGAGGCAGAGGCTTCGCTGGGGGGCACCGTCCCCGCCAATCGTCGCGTGCTGATGTACGCCGACCGAAATGAACCAGACGTCGCGGGCCAACCGGTTGACATTCCTAAACTGAAGCGATGGGTGGTGGTCGAGGCGCCGGCCATCGTGAACGGCAGTGAGCTGCGCAATGCTTCGGCAATTCACGTGCAGGGCGAAGATTTTCAGATTCACTTCACGCTAAAGCCTGCCGGGGCTGAAAAGTTTGGCGCCTGGACTGGCGCGCATATTAATAATTACATCGGCGTCGTGCTGAATAACGAGGTCAAATCCATCGCTTACATCAAGGGGCAAATCTTCGATCAGGGCGAGATCAGCGGCCGCTTCACCAAACAGTCGGCGGAGGACATTGCCCAGGTCCTGAATTCGGGTGCGCTGCCCGCTCCGGTAAAGATTGTTGAAGAGGGCGCTAACAAGTAGTAACTCGCGGGCCGACAAGGCATGAAGAAACCAAACAGCTTCCTCTACGACCAAACGGACCAGGGCGTGGCGACGATTACTTTGAATCGGCCCGAGCGTTTGAATGCGATTACCTTCGAAGTATATCGCGAGCTGACGGAGACTTTTGCCGCGCTGCGCGATGAAAAGGAGGTGCGTGCAGTGGTCATTACCGGGACGGGCAAAGCCTTTTGCTCGGGCGGAGATGTGCACGACATCATCGGTGAGCTTTTCTCGCGCGACATGCAGGGGTTGCTTGACTTCACCCGCATGACTTGCGATCTGGTGCGTAACATTCGCACGCTGCCGCAGCCGGTCATCGCCAGTCTGAATGGCGCTACGGCCGGGGCCGGCGCATGCATCGCCCTGGCCGCGGACATTCGTATCGCGGCGGATCCAGCGAAGATTGCTTTTCTTTTTGTGAAGGTCGGACTTTCCGGCGCCGACATGGGCGCGGCTTACTTGCTGCCGCGTATCGTTGGGCTGGCAAAAGCCACTGAGTTGCTGATGACGGGAGATTTCATCTCGGCCGCGGAAGCGCAGGCCATCGGACTTTACAATCGCCTGGTCCCTTTGGATCAACTCGCCGCAACCACCGAGGAGTTTGCGGAGCGATTAGCAAGTGGTCCGGGTTTCGCACTTGCAAAGACCAAGGAGATGCTCAACCGCGAAGTGCACATGGATCTGTCGGCGGCGCTGGAAGGCGAGGCCCAGGCCCAGGCGCTTTGCATGCAGCATTCCGATTTTCGCGAAGCCTACGACGCGTTCGTTGAGAAACGCCCCGCGAAATTCAAGTAACTTGGAGTGCGCCGGCAGAGCGAAGCGGCGACGGCGCTTTGGTTAGGCTCTTTTATTTCAGATCTCAAATTTGAGATCTCAGATCCCAGAAAGAAAAGACATAAAGCGCCGTCGCCGCTGCGCTCTGCCGGCGCAGTCCAAATTGCAGCACTTTCCAAAAAATGGACTCATTCATTCAACAAATGCCTTTCTTCTCCAGCGAGCAGCGGCAGCTGGCGGCGCGAGTAGCGGAGTTTGTCGCCCGTGAGATTGAGCCGCGTACGGGCTACGAGGAGGCGGACATTGATGAACACTTTCGTTCCTACCTGCATCTACTGGTCGAGGAGAAGCTGCTGGGTTTCGCGGTGGCCTCGCCCTACGAGCCCTTCGATCTCCGCGCCTTTTGTCTGATTCGCGAAGCCCTTTCTTACTCATCGTCGCTGGCCGACCTTGCATTCGTGATGCAGGGCCTCGGCACCTATCCGATTAGCCTCGCAGCCAGTGATCACGTGCGCGACTTCTGGCTGACGCGTGCTGCCGGGGGCAAATCGATCGCGGCCTTTGCTTTAACTGAGCCCGAAGCCGGCTCGGACCTGGGCGCCATCAAGACGACGGCGACGCGCGATGGCGACACCTATGTGATCGACGGCAGCAAGCGCTTCATTTCCAACGCCGGCCTCGCGGATTTCTACACTGTCTTTGCCAGGACCGGGACCCGCGACGATGGCCGGGCTGAGTTATCTGCTTTTGTCGTCAGCGCCCGCATGCCCGGCTTCCGAGTTCGCGAACGAACGGAGATGATAGCGTCGCACCCCATCGGCGAACTTGAATTCAGCGGTTGTCGCGTGCCGGCGGAGGACATGATCGGGTCGCCAGGGGATGGCCTGCGTCTGGCCTTGCAGACGCTCGACATGTTTCGCGCCAGCGTGGGCGCGGCCGCCTGCGGCATGGCGCGGCGGGGGCTGGACGAGAGCCTCTCCTATGCCAGGACGCGGCAACAGTTTGGCCGGCCGCTGACGGATCATCAGTTGATTCAGGAAAAGCTCGCCGACATGGTGACCGAGCTTGATGCCGCGCGCCTGCTGGTCTATCGCGCGGCCTTTTTGAAAGACACCGATCCACAACGCTCGAGCCGCGAAGCCAGCGAGGCCAAACTGTTTGCCACCGAAGCCGCCGGCCGGATCATCGACAGCGCAGTCCAAATTCACGGTGGCGCGGGTTTGGTGCGGGGCAGCGTCGTCGAGCGACTCTATCGCGACGTGCGGGCGCTACGCATTTACGAAGGCACGTCGGAGATTCAGAAACTGGTAATCGCCAGCCAGTTGTTGAAGGAGTAGTGGCACAGACTTCAGTCTGTGAACCATCACGTTCGACGCGTAGCGCATGAATTTAGCCCGGCCTTTCAAGGCCGGGAAACGGTTTTTAGATGCCGTCGTCGCGTAGCGACGATTGATGTGAACGCGTGATGCCCTTGTTCCTGGCCTTGAAAGGCCGGGCTAAATTCATGTCACGCTACGCGTCGAAAGCAGCAACGGAATGAACACCCCCGAACCAGCGCTGGCCCGGCGTCTCGGCCTCTTTGATACCACCATGATCGTTATGGGCGGGATCATCGGGGCTGGCATCTTCACTAATCCTTATGTTGTCGCGCAACAGGTGCGCAGCCCTGGTTTGATTCTCGGGGCGTGGGCCGTTGGTGGCTTGATTGCGCTGGCCGGCGCCTTCATCTACGCCGAACTCTCTTCGCAGACTTCGGCTTCAGGCGGACAGTACGTCTATCTGCGGGACGCGCTCCACCCATTGGTAGCCTTCGGGTACGGATGGAGTTTGCTATTCGTTATTCAGACCGGGGGAATGGCTGCCGTTGCGCTGATCTTTGCCAATCACGTCCTCGAGTTAGCTGGTATGCCGGTAACCGATTCACGGGCGGCCCTCCTGGCTTCGTTCGCGCTGGTTCTGTTGACGGCGATAAATTGTGTTGGCGTGCGAGCGGGAAGCATGACGCAGAACGTTTTCATGGTTCTAAAACTGCTCGTGCTCGCAGTGCTGGTGGGATGGGGTCTCACTCTTGAGGGCGCGCCGCGAAATGAAGGAATCACAATTTACGCGGGATCGTCATCAACGCTCTGGCACACGCTCATCGCCTTTGGCGCCGCGCTGATTCCGGCGCAGTTTGCCTATGGCGGTTGGCAGACAGCGTGTTTTGTTGCCGGCGAGGTGCGTGAACCGCGCCGGAACCTGCCGCGCGGATTGCTGTTCGGTGTGATGGGAGTCATCGTAGTTTATCTCGCGGTGAACTTCGTCTGCGTGCATGTGTTGGGTCCGGAGGGACTGGCGCAAACAAAGACGCCGGTCTCCGCCGTGATGCGGGTGGCGCTGGGGGAGCGAGGGGCCCGCTTCATTGCCGCCGGTATTGCCATCTCTACCATCGGGTTCTTGAGTCAGAGCATGCTGACTGCACCGCGGGTGTATTTCGCCATGGCTGAGGACGGTCTTTTCTTTCCCCAACTCGCCTGGCTTAATCGCGCGCGGGTCCCGGCAATAGCAATCGCGCTGCAGGGGGGGCTCGCGATTGTCATAGTTCTGGTTGCCAGTCGCTACGAAAAGATTCTGGAGTACGTCGTGTCCGTCGATGTGGTGTTTTTTGCCCTGACGGCGGTCTGCGTGTTCGCCCTGAGAAGCCGCAATCGCGCCAATGGAAATGATGCCGGCCCATCTTTCCGCATCCCCGGCCATCCGCTGACCACGCTCTTCTTCATCCTCGCGTGCTGTGTTATCACCTTTAGTGTCGTATATAAGGAGCCACGGAACAGCGCTATCAGTTTCGGCATCATGCTGGCTGGCGTGCCTGCTTACTTTATCTGGGCCTGGTTGCGAAAACGAAGGCTCGAGGGGGTGACGACGTCTGGATCCAATAAATGAATATGAACAAGCACTCTGAATACATGCATTGGGCCAAGACGCGCCCACCCGCGAAATATGACCTGGCGCTTAGCGGTGTGCTCAACCTCCCGTTTTCGGAGTTTCTGATGGAGCCCGCTGATATGGAGCTGCACGGTGCGAATGCTTATGGGTACCAGCCGCTGATGAACGCGCTGGCGTCCCACTGCTGCGTCCCGGTTGATTCGGTAGTTACAGTGTCGGGCGGCACGTCGATGGCAAATCATCTGGCCATGGCGGCGCTGCTCAAACACGGTGACGAAGTGCTGATCGAGGAACCTACTTACGAGCCGCTGCTCGCCGTCGCTCAGTATTTAGGGGCGAAGATAAAGCGCTTTGCCCGACCGTTTGCCGGTGGGTTTCAAATCGATATCAACTCCCTGAAGAAACAGATCACTCCAAAGACGCGCCTTATTGTGCTGACCAACATGCACAATCCCAGCAGCGTGCTGGTAAACAAGGAAACGTTGGAGGCGATTGGCAAACTGGCCCAGAAAGCCGGGGCGCGCGTCCTGGTTGATGAAGTCTATCTCGAAGCGCTCTTCCCGGAGGGACCGGTGTCCGCCGCTCACCTGGGTCCCGAGTTTGTTGCCACCAGCAGTCTGACAAAGGGGTATGGCCTCAGCGGTTTGCGCTGCGGGTGGATCCTGGCGGATCCCGAACTGGCCCAGCGTCTATGGCGCCTGAAGGATATTTTCGATGGCGTCGGCCCACACCCGACTGAGCGTCTCAGTGTGATGGCTCTGGATCAACTCCCGCGTATCGCCAGTCGCGCGAAAGAAATCCTGCAGAGCAATCGCGCGGCGCTTAATCAGTTCCTCGATACTCGTGACGATCTGGAATCGGTAAGAGTTGACTCGGGCACAACGTCCTTTCCCCTCCTGAAGCGTGGCAGCGTTGAGGACTTGTGTAATACGCTAAGCGAGGACTACGAAACAGCCATTGTTCCCGGAAAGTTCTTTGAAATGCCGCAGCACTTTCGTGTTGGTATCTGTTGCAAGCCTGAGTTGTTCCAGGCCGGTTTGGACAGGCTGGGAGCAGCCCTGGATAGTCTCGGCCAGGAAGATGATTTGCGAACTGGGGCACCGGGGCAATGAAGGTCAGCATCATTGGCGGCGGTCCAGCGGGTCTGTACCTTGCCATCCTCATGAAGCAGGCCGACCGCGAACATGACATTACCGTTTATGAGCGCAACGGGCCGGACGACACCTTCGGCTGGGGCGTAGTGTTTTCCGGAAAGACGTTGGCGAATTTGAAAGAGGCCGACGAAGAGTCTTTTGGGGAGATCACGAATCGCTTTCAAACCTGGGAAAACGTCGATGTTCTGCATCGCGACCAGAAGATTACAATTCGCGGAAACCATTTTTCCGGCATTGCGCGCCTTGAGCTGTTGCGGATTCTGCATGCCCGCTGCCTTGAGCTGAAAGTGCGCTTGCAATTCCGCACTGAACTCTCGGATCAGGATATCGAACAGTTGCATGGTGAAGCGGATGTTCTGGTAGGCGCGGACGGCGTCAACAGCACCGTGCGCCAGAAGTATGCGAAGTTTTTTAAGCCAACCCTCAACCTGCGGAGTAACAAGTACATCTGGTACGGCACGCGCCGCTTATTTCACGGTTTGACGCTCACGTTCCGCGAGCAGGATGCGGGAGTGTTTGCCGCCCACTCCTATAAGTTTGACCGCGCGACCAGCACGTTCATTGTTGAATGTGACGAGCAAAGCTGGATCGGCGCCGGCTTCGCCGAGATGTCTGATAAAGATACGCGCCGTTACCTGGAAGATGTTTTTGCGCAGGACCTGGAGCAGCACCCACTGCTTTCGAACAACTCCAAGTGGATTAACTTCCTGCTGGTCAAGAATGTTCACTGGCGTCACGAAAACGTTGTGCTGCTCGGCGATGCCCTTCATACAGCGCACTTCTCCATTGGCTCTGGAACAAAACTGGCGTTCGAAGACGCCATCGCTCTGAATAAGTGTTTCGGCGAGAATTCAAATGTGTCTGCTGCGCTCGAGCAATTTGAAAAAGTAAGGAAGCCGGTTATTGAAGAGTATCAGGCGGCTGCACAGGACAGCATGGTTTGGTTCGAGAAGGCGCGAGACTATATGCACCTTGATCCGATGGATCTGGCGTATGCGTTAATGACTCGGAGTGGGCGAGTGGGTCTTGAAAGTTTGAAACGTCGCGACCCGCAGTTTGTGGCGGCTTACGAGCGCTGCCAACTTTGATTTCTATCCACAGATTACGCAGATTACACAGAACAAAGAGCAGAGGTCAGACTGTCAGAGGGCCGAGGTCAGAGGCCACTGGTCTCGCGTAGCCGGTTGCTTCTACTGTTCCAGCTCTATCTCCTAATCTGTGTAATCTGCGTAATCTGTGGATAGTAAAGTTAGACCTGCCTTTTCGGCGCCAGCAACCGGCGCCGCCCATCCGCAGCCAATGAAACCCCCGGCTCATCCAATTCCTTTCTATCCCACAGTTTGCACGTGACTTGTTTGTGCGCCTGGTCCAGCGCCTCGCAGTAGTTCGTATATGTGCAGCGGCGAATGTCGGAACCGCGGCCCAGCTTAACTTTTAGAAACCAGTCCGGATCTGCCAGGGCCTGCCGCGCCAGCCCGGCAATGTCGGCCTCACCCTGCCGGAGAATAGCTTCCGCTTGTTCGAAGGTTGTAAGGCCGCCCGTCGCGACTACTGGAGTGTGGAACCCGGCAGTGTTAACCGCGCGTTTGATGGCGGCGACCAGCGGCACCGAACGGCCGAACGGTCCGCGTTCATCCGAAAGCGTAGTCGGCATGCATTCGTAACCGCTGCGGCCGGTGTAAGGATAAACCGCTTCGCCCACCTTTGGTTGCTGGGCGTCCTCAAACTTTCCGCCTTTTGAAAGCGAAAGAAAATCAAACCCGGCTTTGGCAAACGCAACTCCAAAGTACATCGCATCTTCAACTCTGTTTCCTCCGTCAATCACTTCGTCAGCCAGGAAACGAACACCCACAACGTAATCATCGCCTACCCGCTGGCGAACGGCGCGATAGACTTCCAAAGGCAGACGCGCGCGATTCTCCCTGCTTCCTCCATAACTATCCGCGCGTGTGTTCAAAGCACTGAGGAAACCGGCCATCGTGTACGCATGTGCGTAATGCAGTTCAACGCCATCAAAGCCCGCTTCGCGGGCTCGCCACGCCGCGTCGGCAAAAATCTTAGGCAGTGTTTGCGGGAGTTCCGCGATGTGCGGTAGATGAGTGTCAGTGACGCGCTCGCGGTAGCCCAGGCGCAACGATTCCAATTCGCGCTCATCAAGCACGGAACCCACAGTGTCGTCGGAGGCATCTTTAAGAAAGGCGCGCAGCCTCTCATCGTCTGCCTTCAACCAACTCTTATCCTGCGTCACCTCGGCCAGGGCCTCTCGGTGACGTTGGGTCAGCGCCAGAAAACGCGCGAAAAACTTCTCCGGGTCCGGCCGGCGCTTGATCGCGAGGAAGTCCAGGATTTGAATAAACAAACGCGCATGACCGCCACTGGCCTCGCGCACAGTTTCAACCAGCTTCTGCAAGCCCGGAATGAAGCGATCGTGACCGATGCGAAGCAGTGGGCCGCTGGGGATGTCTCTGACGCCGGTGGCTTCGACCACCAGAGCTCCGGGTTGCCCCTCAGCAAAGCGACGATACCAATCAAGGTTCTGCTGAGTTACAAATCCGTCTTCGGTGGCCCGCCACGGAACCATGGCCGGCACCCAGGTACGGCTTTCCAGTTTAATATTACCGATATTTATTGGTTGCAACAGAAGTGAATGCGCCGCCTCTGCGGCGGTGGGCCAATGGGTGTCCAGAATTGAGTGCTTAATTGGTTTAGGAAACTTCCACATGACAGCAACGTCACTCTACCATGAGAACCGACAGCGATGGCTTTGCACAAAAAGACCTCAGACAGCCCGCGAAGCGGACGAATGAAAGTAGCCCAGCACTTCAGTGCTGGGAAACGACCGCCCCAAAGAACTCCAGCCCGTAAAGCGGGCGGCTGAATATCCCTCAGCGGCACCCCCCTTTTCTTTGATTTCAGCCGTCCGTTACACAGACTGCGTGGCCTTACCGAAAGAGATCCCAGCACTGAAGGTGCTGGGCTACTTCCATTTGTCCGCTTCGCGGACTGGACCGTTCCTGGCCTTTGGGCAAAGTTGATCACCATGAACGCGACCACGATTGGTTAGCGAAAGCGTCAGGCGACGAACATTCTTCAAGTTCTCTGCCGACATTGGATATGGATTAGAGATGCAGAGAAACTGGTAGATGCTCGCCGTTAACTCTGATAGGATTCGCGTCGTACGCATCATTCCGCGCCCGACGCGCCCAGTCCCCGCACACTACCGCTTATGAAGATCCCAAAGCGTGTCATTCTCGTCAGCCTCTACTTCGCAGTGATGTTCGCCTATGCCACGGCGAGTGCTTATATCTTCTTCACGCAGCACAGCCGTACGAATATTTACGCAACTGGTTGGGCAGTCGCTGCGACCGATGGACGGCTATTCATTAACAATGTAATTGAGAACGGGCCGGCTAAGGCGCTTCGAATTGGCGATGAGCTCGTTGCGCTTAATGATATCGCGCCGCTAAGCCCTGTTGATGTCACGGAGATCTTTCACCGGATGGCGCCCGAAGCCTCCTACAAAGTTCTCGTCCGCCGCGCAGCACAGCAGGAAACATTCACCTTGCGCACAGTGCGCCCGCCCCTCAGTTGGTGGGCTGATGTGGTTCTTGAATGCGTCCTCCTGCCCGCGATTTTTCTCTCAACCGGGCTGGCCCTATTTCTGCTCAAACCCTATGACAAGCAACCGCTGATTCTAGCCTTGCTCTTTGGCACGGTGGTTACCGCTTTTCCCGGCACTTCGAATCAGCCGTGGTGGCTCGCTGCGCTGATACAGCTAGGGGCGTTTATTGACAACAATCCTTCTTTCCCACTCTTCCTTCACTTCTGCCTGGTCTTTCCTGACCGCTCACCGTTGCTGAAACGTTACCCGCGGCTGGAGTGGTACATCTATCTGCCATTTCTGATTTTCTGCACACCGGTTCTCATGGCGTTGAAGATTCCGTGGCTTCACGGGGTGGTTGTGTCTCTCAGCGTATTTGCCGGGTTGCTGTTGATGATAAACCAGTACCAGCATTCTGATCAGGTGGCGCGTCGAAGAGTCCGCGTCGTGATGGGCGCATTCTTCGTGGCCGCGGTGCCTTACCTGGCGTACACGGTTTTCCGGTTGATAAACGGAGTGCCGCCTTTGGGGAGTACCGGCCAATGGGCCTGGTTAGATGTGCTGGGCTGGGTGGGGTTCCTGCTGGTGCCGCCGGCATGGGCTTACGCGATTGTGCGTCACCGCGTAATTCCCGTCCGCCTAATCATTCGCCGCAGCGTGCAGTATCTATTCGCCAAGAATGCCCTGCGTATCCTGCTGGCGCTGCCATTGATTGGCATTGTTCTGACCGCCGCCGCCAATCCGCAGCGGACTCTTTCCGAAATACTGTTCCGCAATTCAATCTACTTCTATCTTTTGCTCTTTGTGACGGTGTCAATCAGCTTGTTGTTTCGCAAGCGACTAACTAATTGGATTGATCGGAAATTCTTCCGCGAACAATATAAACAGGACGAAATTCTGCATGGCCTGATTGACGAAGTTAGAAAATCCGACTCGATTGGTGACATGGCCAGGCTGGTCAGCAGCAAGGTGGATTCCGCCCTGCATCCTGAGCACATTTATCTGTTTTATCGCGATGAGGAGAAACGCGACTTCTCACTCGGCTACTCGTCAGGTGGCACTTCGCGGGAGCTGCGCATTCCCGAAGACTTTCGCCTGCTGCGCTTCATGGAAGACTGCGGCAGCGCGCAGGAGTTTCCTCTGCCGCTAAAAAACAACTTGCCGCAAAGCGAGAAAGATTGGCTCACCAACCTGGGCACCAGTTTGATGGTGCCGATGACCGGCACGGATGAACGACTGGCGGGGCTACTTCTGCTGGGTCCCAAGAAATCTGAAGTGCCATACACGAAGAGTGATCGTGAACTGCTGGAGACCCTGGCAGATCAAATCGCGCTCGCTTATGAGAATGTGCGGCTGAAGGAACGCGTGGAGCACGAGCAGAGGATTAAGCATCAGGTGCTGGCGCGAATTGATGCGCAGAATTTCAATTTGCTGAAAGAGTGTCCGGCGTGCGGTACCTGTTACGACCGCATAACGGAGGTTT
The DNA here is from genome assembly GCA_039933315.1 of Pyrinomonadaceae bacterium. Taxonomy (GTDB): domain Bacteria; phylum Acidobacteriota; class Blastocatellia; order Pyrinomonadales; family Pyrinomonadaceae; genus DASXRU01. The sequence goes on along the minus strand of JBDTOI010000018.1, from coordinate 22,096 downwards.
GCCCAGTGGATAACAGTCAATTGACTCTCACTGTGCCGGTCGAGCGCACCATAGACTCCAGATATCGTTTGGACAAGCTCATCGGCAAGGGGGGTATGGGTGCTGTTTACGAGGCTCTGGACACGCGCCTAAATCGCAAAGTCGCCGTCAAGGTCTTGATTGGCAGCATGTTCGGGAATCGCCAGGCGCTCGGCCGATTCGAGCGCGAAGCGCAAGCATCCGCGCGCCTAAATCACCCAAACATTATCGCGATCCACGATTACGGCGTCATTTCCACCGAAGGCGCCTATCTGGTGATGGAACTGGCCCACGGGGAAACACTCCGCACTATAGTCGAACGGGGATCAGTTTCTCCAAGGCTGGCGGCTGATTGGTTCGATCAGATGCTGGAAGGACTGAAGGCCGCACACGCCGCCGGCATCATCCATCGCGATCTGAAGCCGGAGAATATTCTGATTGTCCCGGGCAAAGGGCAACAGGAGCAGGTTCTCATATTGGATTTCGGATTGGCGAAGATTCTGCAGGCTGCACCTGACTCCCAAAGTCCGACAGTTTACTTCACGGCCCCTGGTACTGTAATGGGCACCTGCGGCTACATGTCGCCAGAACAACTCACCGGTGGCGTCGTCGACGATCGCAGCGACCTTTTCTCAATAGGCGTGATGGCAGTGGAAGCGATTACAGGAGCAAGACCATTTCCCGGAAAGACCCACAATGAAGTCCTGACCCAGATACTTCACAACTCATTTCAGCTCCCTGGTAATTCAAAAGTCGCCCGCCGGCTGGACCGGGTCTTACAGAAATGTCTGGCTAAGGATAGTGTGGAACGTTATCAGGGGGCGGAAAAATTGCAACGGGAATTAATTCCCGCGCTTCGTGAATATGACAGCAGTAATCAATACGTCGGGTCCGTCCTCGGAGACGACACCGCTATCCTTTAATTACTCCTCAGTCAGGGACAGCTTTCATCTGAGCACGCCTCAGTCTAGAATAAACCGATTCTTTTTGGAGGATAATAGGTTTGACTGATGCCCTGCTAAAATGGCGCAGCGAGTTTCCCATTCTTGATAAGGCTGTGTACTTGATCTCGCACAGCCTGGGAGCCATGCCGCGCGAAACCTATTCGCGCATGCAGGAATACGCGGAAACGTGGGCCACGCGAGGTGTGCGTGCCTGGGCCGAAGGCTGGTGGGAAATGCCGGTCACGGTCGGCAACGAAGTAGCCCGGATCATCGGCGCCGATCCCCGCACGGTGGTGATGCACCAGAATGTGTCGACCTGCCAATCTCTGATCCTTTCGTGTTTCGATCCGACCCCACAAAGGAACAAGATAGTCTATTCGGAGCTGAACTTTCCCACGGTCATGTATGTTTACGAAGCGCATGCCCGCAACGGAAACTTGCGTGTCGAGACCGTAAAGTCGGACGACGGCACCACCGTCAACCTGGATCGCATGCTGGCGGCAATCGACGAGCAGACACTGCTGGTGCCAATCTCGCATGTGCTTTACAAGAGCGGATTTCTGCAAAACGCAAAAGCGATCACCGAACGAGCGCATGAAGTCGGCGCGATGGTTGTCCTCGATGTCTATCAATCGGCCGGCACCGTCCCCTTCAATGTTAAAGACCTGAATGTTGATTTCGCTACCGGCGGTTCGGTGAAGTGGCTCTGCGGTGGTCCGGGGGCTGGTTATCTTTATGTGCGCCCCGATTTGATCACAAAGTTTCAGCCGAAGACCACGGGCTGGATGGCCCACGAAGAACCATTTGCGTTTGATACCAGGCTTCGATATGCGCCGGACATCACGCGCTTCCTGCACGGCTCGCCGCCAATCCCGGCGCTGTACGCGGCCCAGAGTGGCTATAAGATCATCAATGATATTGGCGTCGCGGCGATTCGCGAAAAGAGCACGAGGCAAACGAGCATGCTGATCGACTTGGCCGAAGAAGCAGGCTTTCGCGTGACCAGCCCGCGCGACCCGGCCCAACGCGGCGGCACGGTAACGATTGCCGTTGAGCATGCCGCCGCCGTTACCAGGGAACTAGTGCGCAGGGAAGTGATTGTTGATTATCGCCCTGGAGCCGGGGTGCGCATCTCGCCGCATTTCTACACCAGTGATGACGAGGTGGCCCACGTAATCGGCGAGTTGAAAACCATCCGCGACACGCAGGCTTATGCCGTCAACGAAGCTGCAGGGGCTGCATTCTGAAAAGAAGGTGGCACAGACTTTAGTCTGTGTCTCTCCAAACACAATCACAGACTGAAGTCTGTGCCACTCTTATGGCTGAAGACTACGGCAGGAACGCACCGCTCTCTTACAACAAATACCTTCGCGTACCGGAATTGATTGAGCTGCAAAGCCTGCTTTCCGATCCGGCGCACCACGACGAACTTCTTTTCATAACTGTTCACCAGGCCTACGAACTTTGGTTCAAACAGATTCTTCATGAGATAGACGCTACCGTCCGCCTCCTGGAAGAGGACCGGGTTCCCACCGCCACGCGCGCCTTGCGGCGCGTCGTCGAAATTGAAAAACTCCTGGTGACGCAGATTCATATCCTGGAGACGATGACCCCGGTCAATTTTCTCGGATTTCGCGAAGAACTGAATCCGGCCAGTGGCTTCCAATCGATGCAGTTTCGCGAGATTGAATTCTCTTCCGGGTTGAAGGATGCCGCCGTCCTGCGCGAGTTCGAAGCAGATGAGTTCGCCCACGCCCGTCTCCAGGCGCGCATGCAGGCGCCATCGCTGGGTGATATGTTTTACGCCACCTTACGCCGGCGTGGGTTCGATGCCCCTGGTGATGATGCGGTCGTTGATGAAAAAGAGCGCCGCCGGCCTTATGGCAAGCGAGTCCGCGCTGTTCGCGATATTCTCTCGGCGTTTGAAAAGAATGCTGAAGAATTTGACCTGGCCGAAGCTCTGCTGGAGCACGACGAATGGTTTTCGTTATGGCGATCCCACCATATCAAGATGGTAGAGCGAATGGTGGGCGCGAAGCGGGGCACCGGCGGCTCGGAGGGCATTGGTTATCTACGCACAACCCTGACTAAGAGATTCTTTCCCGAGATCTGGGAAGCAAGAACATATCTGGGCGCGTCAAGTGGCGAGGTTGGCTGCCCTTTCACCTCCGCTAAGATCGAAGAAGAGCCAGGATAATCGTCGCGCCCTTACCCTGCCAATGAATAAGACTGAAGACGCGGACACAGGTCCTCCCCGGAGTGATGGAGCAGGTAGTCTTGTTCTTCGGTGGGTGCTTTTCTTTCTCATTACCTTGGGCCTCGGTTATGCCGCGGTGTCACGTTACGATCCGCGCCAGATTGCCAGTCTGTCTGATTCCCTCATCTACACCAGACTCGTGGCCGGTGAACCGGTCATGGCTCGCGACTCCAGATTTCGCATCATGGTTCCTTATGTGGCCCGGCCTTTTTACTGGCTCGCAAAAGGACGCCTGGGTCCGGAGCGGGCGGCCTTGTTGGCCCTGTTAATTGCGAATTCAATATTTTGCGCAACCTCGGCGTCGTTGCTGGTAGTCATCGCGTTTCGTGTCATCGGCGATCTGAGCACAGCTATTCTAAGCGCCCTGCTGTATCTTTCGAGTCTCGCCATTCCGCACCTGCAACTGGCCGGTATGATCGACTCAGGTGAAGCCTGTCTCGCCCTGGCACTGACGTTCTCGTTGTTGACGAACAGGTGGTGGCTCTTGCCTTTATGGGCCCTCCTGGGCGCGCTGACCAAGGAGACGTTCGTTCCCCTGGCAGCGCTGTTTGCGATCGCATGGTGGTTTATCCTGTTCCGGCGTGCGCCACGTTATCGATCACAACTCTGGTGGCCGATCTCAGTAGGGGTCGTTGGACTGGCAACCGTCACCGTTCTCCAATCAGTTATTTCCGGGTATCTCAGATGGCCGTGGCAGATTGAGGTACTAGATCCCGGGACTGGCTATCTTACAAGGGTGGTTGATAGCCTTTTGAGCCCGAGCTTCTGGTACGTGTTTGCCTTTTTAATACCGTTTGGTGTGTGGCGATTGCGGTCCCTCCCGCGCGAATGGGTATTCGCAGCAGCTGCCGCCGCGTTGGGGGCGCTGGCTCTCGGACTCTACAAGGGAGTAGGACCAAACGTAGCGCGACCAATATTCGACTTCGCTGCTCCCATGCTGAGCGTGTCGGTAGCCCTCTTAATTACACGAATTCCCGGCTGCGCGACTAACCCGGGCGCGCCAAACAGGATCTGGTAACCAATAAATATGACCATTGAGTTTCCCGAACGCTTCAACATGGCGGATTACTTCCTCTATCACAATCTGGAGGAAGGCCGCGAAAACAAGACCTGTCTTTACTTCAACGATCAAACTTATACCTACGGCGATACGGCGCGCATGTCCAATCGCGTGGGCAACGCGCTGCGCGAGCTGGGCGTGGAGATCGAAGATCGGGTGCTAATCGTGCTACCCGATTGTCCGGAGTTTGTCTGGTCATGGTTTGGCGCCGCGCGCATCGGCGCCGTAATCACGATGGTCAACCCTTTGTTACCGGCTAACGATTACAGGTACTACCTCGAATACACGCGCGCTCGCGTGGCCATTGTTCATGAATCACTCGTAAAAATGTTTGCCGAGATTGCCCGCGATGCACCTTTTCTACGAGCGGTACTGGCTGTCAGCAGTGAAAGCCGGGTGGATGAAGAGCGGATCAATCCTAAATTGACCCGCGTAAAGTTTCTAACTTTCGATGAGGTAGTGATGGACCAGCCAAGCATATGCCGCGGCGCCGACACTCATCGGGACGACATCGCTATTTGGCTCTTTACCTCCGGCTCAACCGGCCATCCCAAGGGCGCCGTCCACCTGCAACACGACCTGCCTTTCAACACAGAGGTCTTTGCCAGGCGCACCATGGGAGTGAACGAAGATGATCTAACCGTCTCCGTTCCAAAACTCTTCTTTGGCTACGCTACCGGAACTAATCTGTTGTTTCCGTTTGCCGTCGGTGGAGCGACAGCGCTCTTTGCTGAACGTTCCACGCCGGAGAAGATGTTTGAAGTGATCGAACGTTACCGGCCGACAATTCTCACAACCGTGCCGACCATGATTAACGGGATGCTGAACGCCGAAGGCACCCAGGCCAGGGATCTATCCAGCATACGTTTCTGCTATTCCGCCGGCGAAGCGTTGCCGGTGGATCTCTATCATCGCTGGAAAGATATGTACGGCGTCGAGATTTGCGACGGCATTGGTTCCGCCGAGATGTTCCACATCTATATCACCAACCGGCCGGGCGACGTTAAGCCAGGCACTCTGGGCCGCATCGTAGAAGGTTATGAAGCGCGCATCGTGGACGCCGCCGCTGCTGAGGTGGCCGCGGGTGAAATGGGAACCCTGAAGATAAAAGGCGATTCGGCAGCTCTTTGTTACTGGAATGCACACGAGAAATCAAAAGAAACTTTTGCCGGAGACTGGTGCACTACGGGAGATCAGGTTCACGTTGACGATGAAGGCTACTACTGGTACCACGGGCGGACTGATGAGATGCTGAAAGTCTCCGGAGTTTTTGTGGCTCCCGCGGAAATAGAAAACTGTCTGCTGCAACACGAGGCAGTTCTGGAATGCGCAGTCGTGGGCCACGCTACCGGCGATGGCCTGGTAAAGCCAAAGGCATTCGTGGTGCTCCGCGATTCTTCGCAGGCCACGGAGGAACTCGCGAATGAGATCAAAGAATTCGTCAAAGCCCGGATCGCCCTCTACAAGTATCCTCGCTGGATCGAATTCCTTTCCACCCTTCCCCAGAATGACCGCGGCAAAATCGATCGAAAGAAACTAAAGCAAAGCGACGCTTAAAGTCAGTTCAGAATTGCCTTCTTTTTCCAGTTTTTAGGTCGGTTTTTTTCTCACCTCAAGTCGCTTCCCTCGATCATGGGCAACGCGAAGCGCCCAACGTCAGCCCACAGCAAACAATTTCATGGATTGATTCACTTGCTTCACTCGTCGCCTTCCCGTTTTGAAATCTCAACATGATTAACGCTTTGTACAGAGTAGTAAACGGGAGGAAACAAATTGAAAAAAACTCTATTTGCGTTAGCCACATTTGTCCTGATTGCCTTACCGGCGTCGGCGTTGGCCGATACGATCACTTTCACACCAACGCCTCGGGACCTGAACGACCTCGATCACCACATGGCATATACATGGCGTGTCGACAATGTGAATTTGCGGGGTCAGACGATTACGGGTGCGAGATTGACTATTAACAACATTCGCAACTGGGATAGCAGTCGTAACATACTCTTTATTCACATGCTGGATTCGGCGAGGAGCGCCGGGGTGGCTTCCTTCGTTGATGATCCCACCAACTCGACGCCTGTGACGGATATCAGAGACGATTTCGTGGATCCGCGCTATCACAACCAAAGCAATTGGTTGGTGGCCGCCGGCACAGGAGATACGTTTTTGGCTTCGCCGTCCTTCACCACTACGGGTCAAAACTTTGTGCTTAATCTAAACGCTGCCCAGTTGAATATTCTGGCTGCTTACATAGCTAATGGCGGGAACTTCGCGTTTGGGTTCGACCCTGACTGCCACTTCTTCAACGACGGTTTCAAATTTGAGATCACGACAACTCCGACATCTGTGCCGGAGCCTGCTACGATGGTGCTGCTTGCCTCCGGGCTGGGCGGCCTGTATCTGCGGCGAAAGCGAAATCAAAAGCAGAATCAAGCCGAACAATAATTAGTTGTTTAGTAAGAAGAAATCGGCGCGAATGTTGAAATGCCATTCGCGCCGATTATCTTTTGCGTTAGCCGGAGCCAGGGGCCCCGGACTATCTGCGCTTCTCAAGATTGTAGTCGCGCAGGCGCCGATACAGAGTGGAAGGAGAGATCCCCAGAATCTCCGCGGTTTTCCCCCGGTGCCATCCGCTCTGCTCCAACGCGGACAAAATCTGCTGGCGTTCGACCTCGCGCAAGGATGCAGGAGCACCGGCTTCGGTGGTAGCGGCGCCCATCGGCTGCCCGGCGCTGGATGCTACGGGGAAGCTCACTGGCGGTCCCAACCCGAGATGCGCTCGTGTGACTTCCGGCGGGAGTTCGTCCAGGGTGATCCGGTTATCATTTGCCAGCAGGACCCCCCGCTCCAGGCAGTTGCGCAACTGTCGAACATTGCCCGGCCAACTGTAGCCACGTAACGCATCACGCGCCTCCGGCGCTATTTCCGGAGGATTCGTCCCGGTCAGCTGTTTCAGCGTGTACTCAGTGAGTGGCTCGATATCTTCCGGCCGTTCGCGCAAGGGCGGCAGATGAATCTGAAATCCATTAATGCGGTAAAGCAGATCGGAACGAAAGGAACCGTCAGAGATCACTGTATCAATGTTGCGATTGGTCGCGGCCACGATGCGCACGTTAACTTCAACTTTCCGCACGCCGCCGACCCGGAAAAAGGTCCTGGTCTCGATCGCCCGCAACAACTTGGCCTGGAGTGGCGCAGGCAGTTCCGTTACTTCGTCAAGAAACAGCGTGCCGCTATCAGCCAGTTCAATTAATCCGAGTTTGCGTCCCTTGGCGCCGGAAAACGCACCCGCCTCATAACCGAACAACTCGGATTCCAACAGCGACTCCTGGAACGCGGCGCAGTTCAGATCAATAAAGGACGCGTCAGCGCGATTCGACAGGCGGTGAATGGCGTGCGCGATCAACTCTTTGCCGGTTCCTGATTCGCCGGTGATTAAGACTGAAGCATCAGAAGGGGCCACGCGCTCGACCAGCCGGACGGCTTCGCGCATTGCTTCTGAGACGGAAACGATTTCGGGTAAGGCCGACTGCCGCGCCAGTTGCTCGCGCAGTCTTTGATTATCCACGCGCAGGCGACGTTTCTCCGCTGCCTGGCGCACGCGCACGTCCAGCTCATTAATCGTGTAGGGCTTGGTGAGGTAGTCATAGGCCCCCATCTTCATGGCCTCAACGGCCGTTTCAATGGTGCCGTTGCCGGTCAGCATAATTACTTCCGGGGGATTCGGGCGTTCGTGCACCCGGCGCAAAAGCTCCATGCCATCCATACGCGGCATGTTGATGTCGCAGAGCAAGACATCGACATTGCTTTCTTCCAAACGCCGCAGCGCTGCTTCACCATCCGCCGCAGCCTGGACGCGGTAGCCGAGACGTTGTAGCTCCTTCTGCAGCACCAGCCGCAGATTGGCCTCGTCCTCGGCTACGAGTAGTCGTGTTGTCTGTGCTTCACTCAAGAAATCTGGTCTCCATCATTCCGGGCCGGCAGGGTAATCGTAAATGTCGTGCCCACCCCCTCGGCTGACTGCACCTCGAGCCTGCCCCCGTGCTCAGTTAAAATACCATAACAAACGGCCAGCCCCAGCCCCGTGCCGCGCCCTACCTCTTTCGTAGTGAAAAAGGGATCGAAGATCTTGGTGAGATTCTCTGTTGGTATTCCCACCCCCGTATCACTAACCTCTATTAGAACATTCGACGCTTTGGCCCGGGTGCGGAAGGTCAAACGCCCTCCCCCAGGCATGGCATCAATTGCATTTGTAGCAAGGGCGACCACGGCCTGTTGCAAATGCCCTTCGTCTCCCGAGACCATCACAGAATCTTCGGAGGCCTGAACGACGATGTCGATTTTATCACCGCGATGCTGGTGAGTGACCAGGCGCGCGGTCGCATTCACAACGTCGGTGACATTGACAATGGTGTGCCGGCCGGCGCGAGTGCGGCTAAAGTCCAGTAGTCCATTAGTGATGGTCTTACACCGGAATGCCTCGTCACGAATCAATCCCAGGTACTCGCGTAAATTATCGACCTCGCCCGAGGCGTCGAACGCGCCTTCCTCCACGCGCGACCCCAGGGCTTCAGCGCAGGCGGCAATAGTGGCCAGCGGATTGTTGATTTCGTGGACGATACCGGCAGCCAGACGTCCGACGGCAGCCAGTTTTTCAGCGCGCGCGACCGCCCGGTCAGCTTTAACTCGGCCTGTGATCTCCTCGCCCACCGTAATCACATGTGTAACTTTGTCGCTGCCCTCAGCCCGCATCGGTATTTTACTGATTAACCAGTGTTTGGTCTCGCCATCCGGCGCAACGGTGTCCTGTTCGATGCGCTCGATTTCTCCGGTCTCGAACACACGAGCAAACTCCTGCTCCAGAACTTCTCGCCGCTGCCTGGTGAGCACTTCAAAGATGTTGCGCCCGAGGGCCGCGCCGCGGGGGATTCCCAGTTCACCCGATTCGCGATTGCGATTCCAGGCTACGATCCGAAACTCACGATCGACCGCGTAAAGCGAAATCGGCAGATTGTCGATGATGGCTTCGGTAAAGCGCTGTTGCACCTCTCCGGCGGCGGTGCGCCGATCGACTTCCTCGGCCAGGCTAACAGCTGACTCACGCGCGGCCAGATACAGCGTAGAAATCTGCGAAGCGAGGGCGGCCTGCTGAGCGGCCGCATCAACCAAACGGCATTCGGTTTCTCCGCAATCGTCCACCGAATCGAAGGCCACCAGCAGTGCCCCTTTGGTGCGACCACCGAAACGAATGGGGGAGACGTATTCAACCGTGTGCAGATTGTCCTGTAAGAGAAACTTGCCTGCATCCAGTGATCTGTCGGCCACCGCAGCGCTACCCGACTCCAGCCACTCGGAAAAGCGATCCTCGTGGATTAGTGAAATTCCTTCGGCGCTGCCCTCCCGATCAAACACGCAAACTGTCTTCTTCCCACTGCTATCGACTATGGCCGCACAAAGGGCGGCGCCGGTGGCTTCGTAGGTGGCCCCGGCGACGCGGAGTGCTACCTGGCCAGGCTCGAGTGCGCGCAACAGTCCCCGGCCCAGATCGGCCAGAAAGCGCAGTTCGCGATTACTGCCGAGCAGGGCCCATTCGCGCTGGGCGGCGCTGAGGTGGGAGTTAATCCGAGATAGCAGTTCCGGCGGTGTCGAGGGTTTGGTTATGTAGTCATCAGCGCCGGCGGCGAAAGCTTCCACCTTACTGCTTTCGGCGTCACTGGAGGAAAAGACAACCACCGGCAATTGCTTCATCGCCGGCTGCGCTCGCAGCAAGCGACAAAGTGCAAACCCGTCAACCCCTGGCAAGTCAATGTCCAGCATGACCAGATCACAGTGTTCCTTGTGCAGCAGACGGAGCGCCGCAGGTGCGTTAGTAGCCGTAATGACACGAAGGCCTGCATCTTCAAAGACCTGGCCCAGAGTTGTACGCGTGGCGGAATCGTCGTCAACGATGAGTATCGTCGCGCGGCCCGGCCTGGTTTTGTCGTTCGTGTTTTTAACAGGAGAAGCTGCCATGCTTCGGGATCCGCAGGCGTGAAAAGGGAGTTCAAGGTCCGCACTCTGCGTCGATTGCGCGCCCGGACGCGGCTCCGCGCGTCTTCATTTCTGATTGAAACGAAGCCAACGAGGATTGTCAAGAAGAGAGTCAGTTGATGGAAACGGTGACGAGGTTGCCGGTGCTGAGATCCATGGGAGACTCTTTACGCGCGGCGGCCTGATCGGCTTCGCTGCGTTTGTGTGCAGACTTGGCTAAATACATTGCCTGGTCGGCGGCCATCAGCAGCTGATCAAGGGTCTCGCCGTCCTGGCCATAGGTGGCGGAGCCCAGGCTGATGCCAACTTGCGCGCGGCGCTCACCCCGGACCTGCAGCGAAAACTTCGAGACGGCGGCTTCGATACGTTCGTTTAATTCCTGCACCTGTGGCCCATCCAGATCCTGAACGATAGCGACGAACTCATCACCCGCATAGCGTGCCAGAAAGTCGTATTCCCGCAGTTGGGCGTGAATTATGCTGGCCACTTCGCGCAACATCTTGTCTCCGATTTTATGGCCGAAGGTATCGTTGACCTGCTTGAAGTGATCTAGATCAAGCATGACGACCTGGAACGGCTGGTTCGTGCGCCGGGCCCGGGAAGCTTCTTCATCGAAGCGCACCTGCATGCAGCGCGCGTTTGGCAATCCCGTCAGAGGATCGGTGAGTGCATTAGACTCGGCCTGCGCGTGATGCATAGCGTTGGCGAGTGCGTCCGACGCAAGGCGCGTTACTGTTTCCAGCAATCGCATATGGTCATCGTTGTATTCGCTCAGCTCGCTGGAGTAAACGGACAGCGCGCCCAGCAGCCTTTCATCCTTGAAGAGCGGCAATGACACCATCGAACGGTACTGTGTGCCGGGTTCCAGTCCGACGCCGACAAAATCAAGGCTGGGGTGGATTCGGTGTACGGGCTGACGATTCGCCAGAACGAAACCAGTTACCCCTTCGCCCGGCGCCACACATCGTGACCGCAGTATTTCTGCGTTCCTGCCGACCGCATGGGTGGATGTCGCGTAGCCTTTTATTTCGTCATAGACGTACACCACGCAAGTGTCGAAAGGAACGATATGGGCAACCTTGTCCACCAGGATGGCGAGCGTGTCCTCGATCTTCAGTGACGAGCCAAAGGTGCTGGCAATCTCGTACAGGGCATAGACTTCACGGTGAGCATTGCGGATCTGATCGTAAGCCATGGACGACGCCCCGTCTTCCGGCGCTGCCGGGCTGGCCTCCGGAAACAACCGAGGGGCAATGGGTTCAGGCCGGAAGGCAGCGCCATCCGTCGATAGTGCGGTTTGTTCGAGTCCGCGGACCGCGATTTCAGCTTCAAACCTGGGAAGGTTCGCGACAAAGAGCTCCACAATATTCGGATCAAACAGTGTGCGCGCCCCCCGCCGCAACAATGCGACGGCTTCTTCGCGCACCATGCCTGGTCGAAACGGCCGGTCTTCCCGCACCGAGTCAAAGCAATCCACTACTGACATGATTCGGGCGGTAATTGGAATCTGTTCGCCTTTGAGGCCGTCGGGGTAGCCGAGGCCGTTCCACTGTTCATGGTGATGGCGCACGATCGGCACTACCGGATAAGGAAAGTTAACGCGACTCAAAATCTGGGCGCCTACCGTGGTATGCACCTTCATCTTTTCGAATTCCGCCGGGGTCAAGCCTCCGGGTTTATTCAAGATGTGATCGGGCACGGCCAGTTTACCGATGTCGTGTAGCAGCGCGCCCGCTTTGAGAGCCGCAATTTCAGCATCTGACAACCCCAACACCTGTCCCATTCCAGCAGCATAGACTTCCATCCGCCGCACGTGACAATGAGTAGTCTGATCCTTGGCGTCTATTGCGGTGGCCAGCGCTTCTACGGTGGCTAGATGCAACCGGCAGGCTTCCGAAGCTTCCCGGGTTTTGGCGTTGACTCGCTCGAAATAGATCTTATAAGTGAAAAAAGTGGCCGCGATAAACGGCGCGCTTAAGAGAACATACTGAAATCCGAAGCGGGTTATCGATGCATAAATCACAGCGGCCGCGATGGCCGCCGCGAAGAATGACCACGAAGTCCAGAGATAGCCATCATGCCAGAATCGCCAGATTGATTGGCGACGCCGCAAGGCAAACAACGTGGCGATAGATACACTGTTCAGCAGATATTGAATCATTGCGGCCACGGCGAGCGGCGCAATGATCTGGCTGAAGCCCAAAGGGGCATTTGGAGTGTTTGTTCCGACCACCTGACTGTATGCCCCCTGGGCAAACGAAAAAGCATGGCCGGTGATGAAAATTGTGACCGCCATCATTGAGGGAGCAATGATCCAACTTGCAACCCGTTGGGAAGTGCGACGCGAGCTGATGAACGAGTCAACCGTACCAATCAGGACTGCGGCCGGAATACCCAGGAACAGGAGGGCCAGGAAAATGAAGGTATCGCCCGCGGTGACGCTGGCGCAGGTGTTGGGAATACGGATAGGTCGCCAGCTGGCGATGACGGCGAAACAAAGCAACCCCACGAGCTCGGCCCATTGCATCGGGCTAAAAGACAAACAACGATACGCGGCCCAGGTCGCGGCGAAACCCCCGGCTAACACCATCGCATACCAGTAGCGTCTGGATCCGCGATTGTAATCGTAAAGGTCTATCAGTTTCATTCCCGCTCCCGAAGCCGGCTTCTACCAGTAAAAAAGATTCTCAATTCACCACAATGGCAATATCAGTGTGTAATACCGTTCGTAAGTTCATCCGAAAAACAATCTTGGGAAGTGAGTCCAGCGCCGAAAGCGATTGCTGGGAGCAAATCAACTTTCGTGTTCGGCGCCGGACCGGGCAAGAGACGGGCAAAGGGCACATCGCCCGCCTGTTCTGTGGGTGAGATTTCGGCAGATGCCTTTTCAAGGCTGTTAGGAAGGTACGCTCCATAGTTTTTGAACGCGGCTAGCGGGCCCAGTGCGGTGGGCCCATAGCGCGGTAACGCTCCTAGCCGCAGACTTCCCGTTTACAAGCAATGTGCCGCGACCTAATCGATGACTTCCGTCAGGGATCCGGATGTAATGCAGGGCTTTCTACGGTTTGAAGGGTAGAGATGCTCCTACCGGTCATTCACACAATCAGCGTGACAGGTCAGAATGAAGCTTCGGTCAGGAGGCTGTGAGATAGGGGATTCGACTTATGACTGACTCGCGAGTAGCCGTGACGCCCTGGTGAAAAGTTAACTGAGTTGACAAGGCGCCGCGCCCCAGTGCAACCTGCCCCTTCAACTCTCATTCGGGTGGGGTGCGGTGGACCAGGCCATTCATCGAGGCTCTGATTCCTATAAGCCTGTGGGCTACATAGAGCTGCTACGAAACAATCGTGGCTTTCGACAGCTCTGGCTGGGACAGGTCGTCAGCCAACTGGGCGACTGGTTCAACACCATTGCCGTCTATACCATAGTTCTCAACCTTACTGGATCGGGTAGGGCGGTGGGGTTAATCCTGGTGGCGCGTTTTCTGCCCACCTTTTTCATCGGGCCACTATCGGGAGTGATCGCGGACAGGTTCAGCCGCCGCTGGATCATGATCATTTCCGATCTGCTGCGCGCAGTGGTGGTGCTGGGCTTTCTGCTCGTGCGCCGGCCGGATCAATTGTGGCTGGTCTATGTCCTGACCGTGTTTCAACTCGGCTTTTCGGCTTTTTTTGAGCCGGCCAAGACCGCTGCGATCCCTTCAATTGTTTCCGACCGCGAGCTTGTGCCGGCCAACGCCATCGCCTCGGTTACATGGTCAGCCATGTTGACTCTGGGGGCCGCCGTTGGTGGCCTGATAACGGGATGGTTTGGCACTGATACCGCTTTTGTGCTCGACTCTGTCACTTTTATTGGTTCAGCTCTGTTGGTGGCCAGTGTGCGCTTCTCTCCGCGGCCCCGTCATGAAAAAAGTAAGATCACGGTAGCCAGGGCTTTAGGAATTACCGATACCATCGAAGGGGCGCGCTATGTTAAGAGCAGGCCGCGCGTTCTGGGCATGCTGCTGGTCAAGCCCGCCTGGGGACTGGGCGGCGGCATTCTCACCCTGCTAGCCGTATTCGGTGAGAGGATCTTTCCCGTGGGAGGAAGCAGTGCCTTCGGCATAGGCGTCTTGTTTGCCGCCCGCGGAATTGGCACCGCGGTCGGGCCAATCGTCGCTCGTCGTCTGTCGGGTGATGCCCCACGCCGCATGCAGACGCTGATCGGAGTAGCCTTTCTGCTTGGCGGAGTGGGTTACATCGCATTCGGTAGTGGGCGAAGTTTCATTTTCGCGCTCGTGGTACTAATGGTCGCCCACGCGGGAGGAAGTATTTTGTGGGTGTTCTCAACGGTACTGTTACAGCAAACAGTCGAAGATCGGTTTCGCGGGCGCGTTTTTGCCGCCGAGCTGGCGCTGCTGACGCTTACGATGGCAGCGTCGAACTACATCACCGGCGAGATGCTGGATCGTTTTGGTTACTCGCCCCGCACAATCACTATTGCTATTGGAATAGTTTTCATAATTCCAGGAATAATCTGGCTGGCGACGGAACGAAGGTGGGGCAAGGAGCAAAAAGAGCCAGCTGTCGGACGCAGTACCTTTCCGCCTCCTGAAAATGCCGCGGAGCTTCCGGGAGAACTGGTGCGCGAAGGTGAGAAGAGCCTGTTGTGAAAATCAAGATCGGGGTAATGGGTTCCGCGGATGATGCGCTGCCAGAGGGTGCGAATCAGAAACTGCGGGAAAAGGCGGAAGAGCTGGGACTTGCTATCGGTAAGCGGGAAGCGGTTTTGTTAAGCGGCGCCACGACCGGAGTTGTTTACCTCGCGGGCCAGGCCGCACATCAAGCGGGAGTTCTTCATATGGGCATCTCGCCGGCGGTTAACGAGCAGGAGCACGTTGAGGAATACGATTTACCGACGGATGCGTGCGACGCAATTATCTACACCGGGTTTGGTTTGAAGGGAAGAAATGTTGTGCTGGTTCGCTCCTGCGACATAGTAGTGTTCATCGCCGGCTCGATGGGGGCGCTTAACGAATTCACCATTGCTTACGATGAAGGGAAGGTCATCGGTTGCCTGACTCAGACTGGCGGCGTAGCCGACGAGATCGCTCGATTAGTGATGACATTTCCCAAGGCAACACGGGCCCGCATCTTTCACGACCATAGCCCAGCGCGACTAATTGATTCGTGCATCGCCGCGATCTCCGGCGACTGACATCCGGATCCAAACCCAACCATTCTTATGAATTCAAAACCACACCTTTCTTTACTATTAGGCCTCTCCGCCATCGCCAGTTCAACGTTCGCCCAAACCCGGCCCGCGGAAAGCCTCAGGCCCCGGGCGAGGGAGGCGGGCGTGATCGTCGGCATCCTGGAGCCGGGGCCGCTGAACTCCATCACAGATATAAAAGGTGTTTCGGTAGGCCATACCACACTTATTCGCGGCGATAATGTGCGCACCGGCGTCACCGCTATTCTTCCGCATGAGGGCAATCTCTTTCGCGAGAAAGTTCCGGGTGGGGTCTTTATTGGTAACGCTTTCGGAAAACTTGCGGGCTCGACCCAGGTTAATGAGCTGGGCGAGATCGAGACTCCCATCCTGCTTACTTCCACCCTAAGCGTGCCGCGCGTAGCCGATGCTGTGATGGATTACATGCTTGCGCTTCCGGGTAACGAGGACGTGCAATCAATCAATCCGCTGGTCGGGGAGACAAACGACGGCGCGTTGAATGACATCCGCGGGCGTCACATTCAGCGCGACGATGTCTTAGCCGCGATCAAGAGCGCCCGCAGTGGAGCAGTGGCAGAGGGCTCAGTTGGCGCCGGCACCGGGACCATAGCCTTCGGATTCAAGGGCGGAATCGGAACGTCTTCAAGGAAACTTCCTGCGTCACTTGGCGGCTACACGGTTGGGGTCCTGGTGCAAACCAATTTCGGCGGCGTGCTTTCAATCAATGGCGCACCGGTGGGGCGCGAGCTGGGTCGCTATTATCTGAAAGACGAATTAGAGCGCGCGAAGACCAGCCACCAGCCGCGGCAAGCGAGCAAGTACTCAGGTGACACTGCCGATGGATCAGTGATTATTGTGATTGCCACTGATGCGCCGGTTGAGCCACGAAATCTAAGACGCCTGGCAGCACGGGCGATGATGGGATTGGCGCGCACGGGATCGTCGGCGTCGAATGGGAGCGGAGACTATGTGATTGCCTTTTCTACGGCCCCCGACCTGCGCATAACTACCAGCAGCGCCTCAGAGAGAAACTCGCCGAGGGCCATCAAAGTCCTGCCTAACGACGCCATGTCGCCGCTGTTCCTGGCAGTAATCGAAGCCACCGAAGAAGCTATCTACAACTCGCTGTTTCGCGCCACGACGGTTACCGGCCGCGGCCGGACGATAGAAGCTTTGCCCCTCGCTCGCACTCTCGAAATATTGCGTAAATACAAGGCGCTTGAGGGAAGACAATGATCGGCGAGCTTTCCTCCGAGATTGAGGCGCCCTGGACCAGTTCCGATCTGCCGGCGAGTGATCTGGAAAGTCCGGAATGGCAGTTGGCACGCTCCATCGCCATAACGCACGACTGGGCCGGCAAGCCAGCCGCGCGCGAGCGCCACGCAGAAGTTCGCATCCTCTGGTCAAACGCCGCGTTGCACATTCGATTTATTGGCAATCAACTCGAACCACCGATCGTTAGTGCGAATCCGCAGCTTGAAACGAAGACGATCGGACTATGGGAGCGCGACGTATGCGAGATCTTCATCGCCCCCGATGCCAACAAGCCCGAAAAATACTTTGAGTTTGAAGCTGCGCCCACTGGCGAATGGCTCGATCTGGCGGTTCAGTGGAATCCGAAGAGGCGCGAAACGGATTGGGAGTTTGATTCGGGCATGACGGTAGGGACGCGAATAGATAAGGATCGCGTGGTGATCGCGATGCGCATTCCCTGGAGTGATTCAATTCCCAAACCTGGCGAGGGGGAGCGCTGGCGGGTCAATCTGTTTCGCTGCGTCGGCACCGGATGGGATCGATACCTGGCCTGGCGGCCAACCCGAACTGAAGAGCCGAACTTCCACGTTCCTGAATCATTTGGCTGGTTGGTTTTTACGAGATGAAGAATGCAGTAAGAAGCGTTTGTTAGACTGGTAGTTGAGCGATATAGGCCATGAACCGCTTGCGGTCATCATCGCTAATATGTGCGATGCCAGAGCCAATCAAGTAACCTGCCAGCGACTCCTCTTCATCCAATCTTTCATAGCGAACTGGATTGACTTTGATCTGGGCCGGCCCGTCGGGCAGTTCCAGCTCAACCAGCAGGATACGTCCTTCGCCCACCAGGTAATGCCCATCGATGTGTATCGCCGAAACCACTATCGCGAGGCCGTCCGCGCTGATATCGAGGGTGTGCCCTCGCAACGTGGCCAGGGGCTTGCGGCTGTTGACCTTCTTGACCTTTTCGATCAATGAAACAGTAACCGGCAGCTCCACCTTCCGGCGCTCGGCGTGGCGGCGGTCTTTGATGTATTCGCGTAACTTTGCTGCTAACGATCGAAACAATTCCGGCATAGGCGTGCAACTGGCTACTTCGATTGGTGGCCCCCGAAGCGCTTGTATTGAATGGAAGTGAGCAGGGGCAGTTTGGGGAAAATGAAAGCTCGCGGGGACATTGTAGTGGGCGAATTGATGGCCTGCAACCGAAATCCTGGCAGAGGGCCAAGCGTAAGCGCGGGCTCCGCGTCTTGAAGGCTTGCTGGGGAGCCCTCCCTGACGGTCGGGCTTCTGCTTGGCTGGCACCCAGGCGGATGTCTACTTTTTCACGGTATCAGCGGTCAGAGGCTTGCCGCCGGTATCCGCGCTCTTGAGATTTCCCGTATGGTCGATCAGAAAAGAGAGCCGGCCACTGTGCCCGTACTGCGCAGGTTCAGCGCCGGCGATGTAGCTCTTAGCGTCCGGGGACAGGGTGACATAAAAGCGATACCCGGTTGATTGAGTTCCTTCAAGGTCCTTGGGCATCAGGCCGGCGTTGATCAACGCCTGCAGCTCACCGAAACGCTTGTCGTGTTGTTGGCTATACACTAACTGGACCACGTGGAGGCGCTTCAACATCTCCTGCACATCCTTGTGATGCGTATCGATGCGGGCTGCAAAGAAAAACTTCTTACCCGCCTTTTTAACTATTTGCTGATTCTCTTTATCGCCGATGATCCAGACGTTTTTCATGCGAATCAAGGTTACCGGCTCTGCCTCCTCCGCCTTTTCGGAGTTGGGAACTTTCACGAACACGGTAGCTATATCACCGCTAATCTGTTCGCCGTAAATATCCACGTTCTCCGGTATGGCGGAGGCCATGACTTCAAAGTCAGGTCGCAGGTCATCGAACTCTGCGGGCTTCAAACCATCAATCGCAGGTTTGTAAATAGACATTGCGAACGCGTCGCGAATCCTGCGCTCGCGCATCGCTTTGTAAAACTGCCGAACGGTATCGGACGGCGACCCCGGAGCTATTTGGCTGCGCGCCGTTGCGCCCGGTTGAGGACTCTGGGCAAAACCCAACCGAGACAAGCCGGGGGCGCATATTAAAGTGACCAGCGCAATGCCTAATTGAATTCGCTTAAAATCCTTCTTACACGACATCTCTTTCTTTCCCTTCGTGCAAATCAAATTTGAGGCGCGCCCGGAACAGCAGCGCGCGACTTTACTGCTCTGCGGGCCGCGAGATCATCTTTTTACCGACGGTGCGCGTCTTGCCATCAGCACGTCACGACCAACCCTTTCATGAAAACGAAGGCGCATCCGTTGAGAATTCTTAAGCGGATGCGCCTCGCGGTCTTAGAGACACCTGAGTTTGAAAACGTTGCTAGCGAGTCCTGTTAAAGTACCTTTCGGCCGCATCGCCTTTCAAATTAGCCATTATTACTCCGCGCCCGGCTGGCAAGCAGAACCTCACGACCCACCAAATAAAGGAGCACCGCCAAAATGAGAAACGGAATGACTGACAGCAAATCGGCGCTTGGTCCATTAAAGAGCGGATTGTGCAATTTGCTCCAATCTTCGATGTTCCGATTCAGAGTGGGCAAGCCCCACTTCGGAACTCCCTGCAGAATGGCGATGACGATAGCCGCGAGTGCGCCACCGGCGATGTAACCTGAGGCCATTAGCACGCCCGGACTCTTATCCGTCTCAGCCACAAACTCTTCTTCAGTGAGTTTCTTGTGACGCAACTTTCGGCCTAAATACTTGTCAACCAGCCAGCGGATCATGCCGCCAATAAAGATAGGGCTCGAAGAAGACAGTGGCAGATAAACTCCTACGGCAAAAGCCAGCGAGGGAATGCCACTCATCTCCAACACGATAGCGATCATCACGCCCAGCAGTACCAGGCCCCATGGCAGTTGGCGGTTGAGAATGCCCTTGATGATGTAAGACATCAGAGTCGCCTTTGGCGCGTCATACTTCGTTACCGCGCTGCCGTCAGGTCTTAGCTTGTGAATTCCGTTAATTCCAGGATCGGATAGGTAAACTACAGCGCCGCTATTGTCGACCAGGTAACGTCCTGCGGGGCCTTCCACAGTGTCCGTTTTTTGCCAAACGCGATAAGTGTTCGTGTCCGAGTTAGCCTGCGGGCCTTTTAGTTTTTCTTCAGGCCCGAGCTGGTCTGGTTTGGCGCGCAATTCTGCCGGAAAATTGTGTTCCACCTTGAACGCGGCCTTTCCGGAACTATCAACCAGATACTCACCGGGTTCAAGACCGGCGATTGGCGGTGCCTGACCCTGAGCGGCCGGCTCATTTTTTAAGACCTGATAGTTTCCGGCTACGGGCGGTGGCGTCTTATCAGTGTACGGCTGCAAGGGAACCTTGCCCGCATTGAGCTGGCCCACATTCGCTGTCAACGGAGTGAAGGTCACTCGCGGAACGTAAACCGTGGAAGAGTTATTCAGCACCAGGAGGATCGGTCCCAGGATCAGGGCCGATGCAAATGCCCCGACCAGAATCGCGATCTGCTGCGATCGTGGCGTAGCGCCAACCAGGAATCCGGTTTTTAGATCCTGGGAAGTCGTACCGCCATTTGATGCTGCAATGCAAACGATACCCCCAATCGAAAGGGCAGTTACGTAATAGGCAGGGCCGGTCCAGCCGAGGACCAAAAAGATCAAACACGTCAGCAATAACGTGGCCACTGTCATGCCCGAGATCGGATTCGAAGAAGAGCCGATTTCACCGGTCAGGCGCGACGAGACGGTAACGAAAAGGAAGCCGAACGCAATAATCAAAAGCGCCCCGAGAAATGCCACAAAAATATTCACCTGCAAACCCAGTTGCGGAAACAGCATGATCATTGCGATCAGCGCGATGATACCGCCGAGCACGAACTTCATCGAAAGATCCTGGTCGGTGCGCGGGACTCTGCCACTTGCCGCCTGGCCTCCTCTTAAGTCCGCCAGTCCCCCCTTCAATCCATGCCAGATCGTAGGCAGCGATCGGAACAGACTAATGATACCGCCTGCTGCCACGGCGCCCGCTCCTATATAAAGGATGTAAGCGCCGCGTACTTGATTGGGACTCATCTCGCTGATAGGCATCGTGCCGGGGGCGACAACTCCGGTCATGCCCTCACCGAAAAACTTGATCGCGGGAATCAAAACCAGATAGGCGAGCACGCCACCGGCACACATGATCGACGCGATGCGCGGACCGATTATGTAACCGACGCCGAGCAGCGCCGGCGAAATCTCAGCGGCAATCGAACCACCTTTGAAAGGCGCGCCAAAAATCTTTTCCGGAGTATCTTTCCAACCTCGCAGGGCTGACATCAGAACCTGATAGACGAAGCCGATCCCGAAACCTCCAAAGATAGTTTTCGCTCCAGTCCGCTCAACGGAGATCGCAGCGTGGGCCTTTGAGCCGGCGGCTTCGCCACTCTGGGCGGCAGTAATCGATTCGTCTGAAGCGCTGGCCTTCAGCACCTCGGCGCAGGCAGTGCCTTCCGGATACTTCAGAATGCCATGCTGGGCGACGATCAGCGCGCGGCGCAGAGGGATCATCATCAAGATGCCCAGTAAACCGCCGAGACACCCCACCAGCATTACCCTGGTGATTTCAAGATCGAAGCCGAGAATCATGATTGCCGGCATGGTTACGCCGAGGCCGAAAGCGATTGATTCGCCTGCGGAGCCAGCGGTCTGCACGATGTTGTTCTCCAGAATAGTTGCATTTCTTAAACCAACTTTTGAAAGCAAACTGAAGAGGGTGATCGAAATCACGGCCACGGGAATGGAAGCGCTGACGGTCAGTCCGACTTTCAGGACGAGGTAGAGGGATGATGCCCCAAAGACCATTCCCAAGAATGTGCCGATGATGAGCGGGAGTATCGTCAGTTCGCGCAATTGCACGCCGGCGGGAATGTACGGACGGAAGTTTGCCGCCAAAGGATTCTCAGGCTTGGCGCCGACGATATCCGGATATTCGTTTGTCGCAGCTATGCGTTCAGAAGGCATTAATAAACGACCTCCGACAGAAGTTAGTTAGAACAGGGGGAGCGCGGGGTTAGATCGGCGCTACTGTACACGCGCCCTGCGGGACAGGGCAAGCAGATAGTTAGTGTGATCAGCGAGTGCGGCATTGCCGCCGCAGAGTGCGGTAAGGCTCCGCCTTACCGTTGAGTCTCTCCAAAACTTCAGGAGGCTACGCCTCCAGTTTGAGGCGCAGCCTCAAAAAAAGAAGAATCAGAGTGTCGGAAAGGCGGAGCCTTTCCGCATGTGCGCCTGAAAGCGCGAGTAGTCAGAAAGGTGAAAGTCCTTTCCAGGTAAACGC